>JAHDGS010000151.1:0-323 GCA_020627505.1 Myxococcota bacterium | reverse complement strand
ATCCCCCTATATAGTGGTGGAGACGGTGGGAGTCGAACCCACGTCCGAAAATCGTCCAACATATGCATCTACATGTTTAGTTTGTGTTTTATTTTCTCAAGCATCGCCCACAAGCAGGCTACACAAGAGAGGCTCCGTACTTTATCTCGACACCAGACCGCACGAAATAATCTGACATCCAACCTGGAAGGTTTAGCGGAAACATATCCTCAGGCCAGGTACCCTTGGGTTTCCGGCACTGCAACAGCGGTTTAGGCTGCGAGTGCGTGTTCTACATTATCGTTTGCAGTTATTACGTTGAAAGGCATTTATTAACCCGCTCG
>JAHDGS010000150.1:1212-5116 GCA_020627505.1 Myxococcota bacterium | reverse complement strand
CCTACACTTTTGTGTGGGTGTTTTCGTTTATTGCATCCGAAGTCAATGCCATGGATGGTTGGACAGATTGTGCAAATATCCCTGGTGTGATACTTTAAGGCATGAAATATAGATTAGTATTTTTTTGTATGTTCTTCCAACTAGGTTGTCGTGGAGATGTAACCGCTGAGGACTATCAAGATGTGGTGTGCGGATTTATCGAACGATGCTCTCTGCAGAATAATATCCCATATAATGAAGACGAAGACTGTCAACAAGACCACGGAGCTGGTGGTGACTTTGAGTCATGTCAAGACGAGATTAATATGGCTTTTGATTGTTTCAAAAACACGATTGAGGCAACACAATGCCCAGCCAAAGATCTTTGGGAAGACTTAACTGAAAGCGGAAGAGCCAATATTATCACGGATCAGTTTGAAGAGGATGGTGGCGTTTGTAAAGATGAAGCAAAGCCGCTTTTGGAATGTGAAGCTTAACAGGATGCTACTTGGCATCACAAGATACCATACCGTGTGTACCACTTGTTGGATCTTTTTAGGTCTGAAGATATCGAAGAGTTAGAGGCGCTTGAGTAACACTTAATTTAAATCACGGACCTTAATCGAGCTCGAACTTGTTCACGATCTTTCTTCGATAAACGGCCGACCTTCTCGAGAATGATATTTCGATCGAGGGTAAAGAGTTTATGCCGAAAAACACAGGCTTTTTTAAGCCCAGCTGATTTTAATCCTTTAATCGGCACATCAGATGGCCAGGCTGAATGTGAAGCTGAGGTGAGCATGCCGAGAATAATAACGTCATGTTCGTGGTTGAATGAACTTGAGCTTAGAACGAGGGCTTTTCTTTTTTTGTTCTTGAGCTTGTCCGAAAAAGGAAAGGGCACAACGACAACATCAAACTGCTTATAAATCGTCATCGTCGTCAGACTCCCATTCAGTCAAGGTGCAACTGAGTGCGTGACTCCATTCTGCCTCTTCAGAGGTCGGGAGCCGCTTCAACTGAATAGCACCACCGACAATGCAATATTGGATAATGTCACCCGCCGAGACGTTAAGCAATTCACGAATCGCTTTTGGAATAGTAGTCTGACCTTTTTCGGAGACTTTGGAGCTATCAAGTAAAAGCATATCACTAGAATAACGCGCGCAATCATAATTGTAAAGAAAGTATGAAAAGTAAAGAATTCTGTGTTCTAAACAAAAAACAATGCGACACAACCAATGTAAGCCCCGGCCCAAAAGAGAGAACGCATTGTGGGTTTATCAAAGAGGTAGCAGAGGCAATAGAAAAGCCGGCACACAAAAATCAAGACACTTAAATTGGTCAAAGTCGCGTGGTCGCCACGGAGTAAATAGGAGACAAAAATAGCGCACGCCACAAATGGAATCGCTTCGAAAGTGTTGTCTTGCGCAGCGTAGGCGCGTTCGCGGTAACCCGAGAGACTTTTGCGCCATTCTCGTGGATTCGCATTATCTCTCAGGCGAAATGCACCCAACTTGGCGACCCATGTCATCGAAATGGGCATGACACAAACGAGTAATAACATGATGAATGCGATGGGCATGGCTCCTCCATATTGAATAAAGCATATTGCTATCAAGGTATCTAGACAATGTTTAAATCGAGCTGTGATAAGGTCAACAATTAGCTGAGATAATGATGAATATTTGGTTCTACAAATAGATATGTTAATACTTTGTATGAAGTATGCGATTGTATTTGTATTGACCGCTATGAGTCTCGGATGTCAACCTAATTTGTCAGTCGGTGAATCGTGTAGCGTCTCCGGAGACGGTTTTACAAGAAGAGATCCATGTGAGCATATGTGTATCGCTTGGGAAGTGACCTGTGAAAATGGGAATGAAACGATACCGAATATATGTGCAGGCGATCTTTGTCAGCCAGGAGACTGTGAAGATGGTTTTGAATGTGTTCAAATCGACTCATTCGAAGTCAACTCAAGGTGTATGCCTGAACAGGTCTGCCGATAAGGGCGCGGTGTATTTATGAATCCTATCCTTCGAAATATACTCGCAGTTATTCTAGGTTTTGTCGTCGGTAGTGCCGTCAACATGGGGTTGGTCCTCCTTGGGCATCAAGTCTTTCCGCCTCCGATTAGAATGACCTCGACCGAGATAGATTATGAAGCGATTAGAGCGATCATGCCGACACTTGATGTGGTGTTCTTCATCTTTCCTTTTTTGGCGCACGCAATCGGAACATTGGTTGGGGCAATTGTTGCAGTCAAAATTGCGGCGTCACGAAAACAGTGGTTTGCATATGGGATTGCAGCTTTCTTTATGTTGGGTGGTATCACCAACGTTGTTCTCATGGGAGCACCAAGATGGTTTGCGGGGCTTGATATTATTTGCGCATATATTCCAATGGGTTGGCTTGCTCTTAAGTTGGATGCAAAGTCGTTGCTCAAGCGATAAATGAGGAACCATTTTGGAGATGGATTTTCGTTATCCATTTGTTAGAATGACTTTGTGAAGTCTAAATACCCGATATTCTCTGTTGTTCTTTATTCTATATTTATGTTGGCTTGTGGTGACGACGAGCTCATCAATACACAGGTTGATACACCTGAAGAAGAGGTGATCGAAGAACAGCCGGTTGAACCATACTGTGGTGATGGGAATGTGGATGAAGGTGAGGAATGTGATCCAGGTACTCTTGGCCACACTGCTGACTGTAACTCTGATTGTACGATACCATTATGTTTGAGTGAAAAACTGATCTACGATACGGGTCGTCAGACATTCGAGTATGACCTGTCGACTGGAGTAGAGCGCCTGCTGTGTGAGCGTCGAGAAGGATCAGATAATCTAACGGATGTTGGTGTGAGTCCGGATGGCATTTTGTATGGAATACGTGAGCGCCTATTTATCATTGATCAAGATACCTGTGAATTGACACTTGTAGGCGATATTCAGAATCTAACAAGTATCAATAGTTTGACGTTCTTGCCTGACGGCACTGCGCTCACTGGCGCAAATAATACATCAGACTTATATCGTCTTGGCGTAGCGCCTTTTAGCGAAACATTTTGGGGAAGTATTGCGCCGTTTGAGCCGGCAGGTGATTATATATTTATTCGTGGAAAAATATATATTGCCACAGCAGATTCACACTTACTTGAAGTGACCGTCGATGAAAACTACGCGTTCTTATCATACAAGGACTTAGGCGTCATGGATGGTGTTGAAAAAGCTTTTGGACTCTCATTCGCGAATGGACAGCTATGGATTGGCACAGATGCTGGCGAGTTATTTACAGTCACTCAATTTGCACCAGTCGAAGTTAGGCTTGAGGCAGTTGTTGAGAATCGAATCTGGGGACTAACATCTGTTTCTGAAAGTCTTGCCTGCTCGCAACTCTAATGTGATCTGAGCGCCAAAATATCATCGACCTGCATATGAGCCTTATAAATAACTCTATAAGGAAATCATATGTCTGTTCGTACTCAATTAGCGCCTCGAGGCTTCCCATCTGTTGAAACACAAGATTTTTCACAAGAAAAAAAAGATCGTATCGCCGCTAAATCTTATATGATTTATCAGCTTGAAAGCCGAGCTCGAAGGCAAGAGGGATTATCCGTCGCGGCAGGTGTCGTCAGTCTTTTGGGAGTGCTTGGGGTGAATTTATGGGCATTTGGTGGAAATTCTATGAAGCCTTTAGAAGTGTTAAGTACGGCTGTCACACCGTGGGTTGCATCATTTACGGCTTTATTTGCGAATCAAGCTGCCAGCGAGTCTGTTTATGAGCAAATACAAGAATTGAAGAAAGAAATTAAAGACGAGTTTGGGGGAGAACAGCTCGAGCTTGAGTTCGAACCAGCGGAAGCGACTTGATTAAGTGGGCATGTGACTGACTATGGATGCTATTTCAAACACCAAGAGGC
>JAHDGS010000150.1:0-1202 GCA_020627505.1 Myxococcota bacterium | reverse complement strand
AATGCATGGACACTAAAGGAAGGCATCGAAGCCTCAAAAGAACAGTATGTTGAACTCGCTGCTGTTTATGATGCCATTCTACGCGGCCAGGTTAACGCGAGCGAGATAGAAGATGTTGCGCAATTGAAATCACTGATTACGAATTATGTTGGTGATGATGTTGATATGGCACTTGTCCATGCGCTCGTGAAAGAGATCGAACTGGCACGAAATGCCCGTATCTCTACGCAAATCAACACGCGGATATTTCAAGGTCGAAAGCTACCGGTAGGGGTATCAGAAGAATATGCCCGTGGTGAGAATTTCGACCTGCCACTTGTCGAAGTATCTGCGGATGATGCGGTCATATTTTCATCATCTTTTCCCCTTGATGATATCGAAGCGGTGAAGGAGAACTTCATTCATGATGATGGGGGTGTTCGCATTCCTGTCCATCCTGATGAACTGAAAAAACGCTCATTTTCTTCTGAGGCAGCGGTTCAAAATGTTCGGACATCTTCGAGTGAACGAACACTTTATAGCTATCTTGAAGATGTCGATGATGCCGTCATGCTGAAAACTGATCTCGCCAATGTCGTACACGCTGAAGTTACACGACCGTTGCCGGTTGATGCAGGAAAGACGGCCGTTGATATGACAGACTTCATGTTAAAATGGGTGCACAAAAAGCAGCCAGAACATTTTGCGATACTGCCAGAGCCATTTTCGGTTGGTTCTAAAGAACATGATATCTGTGCAATTGTACGCATGACAAAGCCATTCCCAGTGTCGAGTGAAGGTGAAACATGGACAGCGCCTGTTTATACGCTTTACGCAAAAGATGCTGGCTCTACTGATCCGCGCCCAACAGTTGTCAAGCTCATCGATGCGCGCCCAGATCAGTCGATATCTGAACTGGATTACTTTATAGATGCGATCTTTAAGCCGCTCGTTGAAAGTAACTTAACGCTGGCAATCGATATTGGATCTTCTGGTCAACCACATGGTCAGAATACACATATCGGGTATAATACGTCTGGTCATCCAACTGGACGAATCGTGCATGCAGATGTCGAAGCATTTTGGCCGGCCCCAGAACTTGCTCGTTTTCTGGGCCGTGAAGATTTCTATAAACAATATGGTTATGAATATCGGGATAGCGATAAATATGCGAACTTCGAAACGACATTTTTTACCTATTTTGTAGAAGGTGTTTTGGAGCC
>JAHDGS010000023.1 GCA_020627505.1 Myxococcota bacterium | reverse complement strand
TTGGCCGACGTACAAGGATTAACGGCCAATGAAATCGGCATAGTCTTAAATATTTCACCGAATACGGTGAGTAGTCGACTTCGACTTGGTCGTCGTCGATTTAAAGAACTCTATCAGAATGATAGACGGCCTGTTGGGCAGGAGGACGTATGAGTGAGCAAGAACAAACAATTTGGGATATTGCTGAACTCTCGCAACAAGATGTGCAGAATGTATTCGCACTGCCAAGAGTGAAAGAGATTGGTCAAGTGCTTCAACCGACCTTTGAAGTTGGAGAAGGGGCTTTGAGAACGACTGCCATTTCTTCTGGTGGCGTCGCAAGTTTAACAGCCATCGGCTTATCGAAGATGGGTATTATCTCCCTCGTGGGCGCATTATCAGTTGTAGGGTTTTTGTATTTTCCACAAACGGATAAGACAGATATCGCATCAAAGCAGGAGATGAAGCAGGCCGATGTCACGATCAGTCACCACGAAAATCAAGACGCTCAGAATTATGACCAACTCAATTTAACACAATCGAATTCGTTATTGGGCAATAAACCGAACACGAAATCAGCAAATGGTTTACAAGCAATTGATGAGCGTAAAGTGATAGACGATCATTTAAGCAGTGCTGTCATGAATTCAAACACACGTGAGCATTTACTCGACGTACAAAATCAACATGAGCTGAGAGCCAACGTTTCAGATAAAAATATCAAGGTATCTAAAACAGAACCGATGAATCACAATGCTCAGATAATAAGAGAAGGAGAAAAAACTCGAAGACAAGATGCGCTAGCAGGTATAAATATTCAACATACATCGATCAGCATCAAGCAAAAGGCAAATCAACTCTTCGCCCGCGGGGCACTTGCATTCGATCGTGCACAATACGAACGCGCAGAGTCAATCTTCGAATCATATTTAGACGCGTACCCTGAAGAAGCACTTGTATCTGAAGCACGACTTTATTTATTCGATATCTCATTACATCGGCATTATTCGAAAGACATCATTTCGCAAGGTTTAGCGCTCCTAAGAGGCGTGTTAGACAAGGCCCATCGAATGCATGTAATTCAAGAAATCGATAAAGCCAGTCGTCGCCTTGGTCGTTGTGAGACCATCAGACAGCAATTGTCGATGTTCATATCGGCAGCAGAGATGAGCAAAATAGAAAAATGTGACGAAAAACAATTAAATGAATGACGAATCTCGGTCTCTCATGACAGTGATAAGCAGACCCTAATATAGGCAATATGCCAAAGGATATAATATGCGAAACACAATGAAGATAATATATGGAGCGAGCTTATTCCTCTTTTTAATGGGCGCAGAAGGACGATGCGGCCGTGAAAGCAATATTGGCTCTGATGATGCAGGTTCTCAAGAATGTCCACTGTTTCTAGCTGACTGTGTGAATGGCTCGATTGATACTGACGGTGATGGATGCGAAGATGATTGTGCTGAAGAAAAAAATTGCAAAGCAACTCAACAATCAGACTGCTCAGAGGGAGAAATGTTTGTAGAGAGCTCGCCTGGTTGTGGGATTTGTCAGGGCGAGTGTAATGTCATGGAATGTGAGCTTGGTTACTTTTTGAGGGATATGGATGGTGATGGTTGTGATGAATGTGTACCGGCGACTCCGGTCGACACTGATTGCGACACATTTGATAACTCTGACACATGCATTATTGGCGGGTGTTATCTCAACGAAAACTGTGATGATAACTTCGAAAACTGTTTAGATGATCGAGGCCCTTGTCTCCCTTTCAACGAGTTGATTTCAAGTGAGCAGTGTAATCAAACAGGCGGTATGTGGCGCCCAGAGTTTAATAGCACGAATCACTTCGAATGTGGCGAACGGGTTTTGATGGATGTTGCTGTTGCCGTACCGTGCAATTGTGGTGAGACAGCTAATTTTGTCGAAGGTCAGGGCTGTGTTGAGGATGAAATCTGCCATGAACAATCTGATGAACAAATTTTATGTGAAGAATTAGGTGGCAGATGGGATGAGCTTAGTTGTGGTGACTATCGATGTGGCGTAACGCCGCCAGCTGCTTGTCAGATTGCGGGTGGGTGTGATTGTGGTCCGACAGCGAACTTTGTTGAAGGGGAAGGGTGCGTTGAAGACGATACATGCATCATTACAGAATGTATGGAGATTTTATCTGCCTCGACCTGTCGAGCAAGAAGTGATTGTCGTATCGTTCCAGTCTGTGATGATCCCTTAATCGGAGAAAACTTAGGGGCATGTGGTGTAGATTCGACTCCATGTATCAATGCGGATAATTGTGACGAACCAGGTTGCAGTGATGAACAATTATGTGAGGTTTCGAATGGAGACTGGATTGCTTCGGCATGTGGACATCATACTTGTGGACAGCAATCACCAGCATCATGTGCAACCGGCGGCTGCGACTGTGGCGCGACAGCAAACTTTGTTGAAGGGGAAGGGTGCGTTGAAGACAGATTATGTCAGCAAGCTAATTCTCAAATTTCAGATGCCTGTTTAGAGTATCAATCAATTGGACCCGCTTGTGATTTGAATACAGAATGCTCAGGAGGAAGAGTCTGCCAAGACATTGAAACCGAGGTTTTTTATTCAACAGGAAGCGATGAAAGCATAGCTTGTGGAGTGAGTTCTATGTGTCTGACAGGAGAAGAGTATACCTCTCTTTTGATTCGTCGAGATTCTGTCAATGATTGCCCCCTTGAAGAAATGTATTATTTTCATTTCTTGGGTGAAACAGGTGGTTTTGAGTGCTTGGGGCAGGAACTTTAGAGCGAGATGATGAGATTTATGAACCCAGCATTCTCTGGGTTTTCATAATTGGGGATTGAATAGCAAAGTAAAGTAATCTATAAATATCTGATTTCAATCACGTATTTTTGAGCCAAAAGCTTAACAAAACCAAAGATTTATGCTAGCTCATAGATCTTAAACATTGTTTGGAGGCATGATGGATACGTTTAAAGTGGGTGATAAGGCTGTGTATCCTGGTCATGGCGTCGCTGAAGTCGTCGCGATTGAGAAAAAAGAGATCAGTGGTCAGACCATGAACTTCTATGTCATGAAGCTACTCGACCAGCGTAAAGCCGATAGCCGGTTGTATATTCCGACATCAAATGTTGCGAGTGTGGGCATTCGTGAGGTCATCTCAGAAGAAGAAGCGGCAGAAGTCTTCAAGATTTTGAAAAAGAAAGAGAAGGTTGTCGATTCAACAACATGGAATCGACGTCATCGAGAATACCTGGAGAAAGTCCGCTCAGGTTCCGTTTTTGAAGTCGCGCGCGTGCTGCGGGATCTGTACTTACTTAAAACAGATAAAGACTTATCGTTTGGTGAGCGTAAGATGCTCGACGATGCGAAAACACTGCTGGTCAAAGAACTTGCCATTGCGAAAAACATGACCGAAGACGAAGTTGAAAACTCGTTCAGAACCATCTTTAAATTATAATCATCATGGGTATCGATTCTCATCTCAATACTGGTGAGGGCCAAGCGCTCAACGACTCGTTTGTAGAAGATTTCTTTGATAGAGAAGCGGCCGAGGGCCGCTACAGACGTGGTTTACCCCCGCTCAATCGTATTTTAATCACATGTGCAGTATTGGCTGGCCTTGTGTGGGCATGGATGGATATGCTCGATGAGCTGAAATATCACTTTAGCTCAAACGAAGCTGTGATGATGGACGGCTCTGTCCCACTGACTGACAATACATTTGTCAAATATGAAGGTATTCTTGGCAATAAGGCGGCAACGGTATCCGGGCGAAGGCCGGGTTCACTACGCTGGGGGCCAATTCAGTTTCGACAAGTTCTCGGGCAAGCGACATTGATCGAATTTGATCAAGAGCAGCATCTGGATGAATACCAAGCATTCACACGAGTTAAAATAGAAGGCCGTTTACGCAAACTATCTGAGTCTGCAGAGTTTACGCCAATCTTTCATTATTTCTCAAAGCGATTTAAATGGACGGGTGATGATGTTCAATATGTCGTGATCAAAGATGAGCGCCCAGGTCAAATGTGGCGCTACCTCATCGCGATGTTGGTGACATTTATCTTAGCAGGATTTTCAATTTATGGTTTTTGGCTTCGAACATGGATCTTTGAGCCACATACCGACAACAACAAAAAGTGAGTCACGATGTTAAAAGTCTATAATAGCCTGACACATAAGAAAGAAGAATTTGTACCCCTTCAACCAGGAAAGGTTGGCCTTTATGTCTGCGGTGTGACTGTCTATGACTACTGTCATATTGGTCATGCGCGTTGTTATATTTCTTTTGATGTGATTCAACGGTGGCTACGTCGTTCCTATGAGGTGACGTTTGTTCGTAACTTCACAGATGTTGATGACAAGATTATCAAACGCGCCAATGAAAACGGAGAAGAGCCCCTCGCTTTATCAGCACGCTTTATCGACGCCTATCACGAAGATATGGATAAGCTGAACGTGGCGAAAGCAGACATCGAACCGAAAGTCTCCACACATATGGATTGGATTATTCGTCTGACAGAAGGCTTGCTTGAAAAAGAAATGGCTTATCGGGTTCCCTCTGAATCTGATGTCAAGGGAGCGGGCGATGATGTTTTTTATCGCGTCGAGAAGTTTAAGAACTACATGGAACTTTCAAAAAAGAATCTTGATGATTTGCGATCGGGGGCGCGTGTTGATGTCGATAGCCGAAAAGAAAGTCCTATGGATTTTGCGCTCTGGAAGAGTGCAAAGCCAGGCGAGCCGTTTTGGGAGAGTCCATATGGAAATGGACGACCAGGCTGGCATATTGAATGTTCGGCGATGAGCTGGGCACACCTCGGCACGTCATTTGATATTCATGGTGGCGGTAAAGATCTTGTCTTTCCTCATCACACCAATGAAATTGCCCAAAGCGAGGGCTGTCATGGTGAGAAGTATGCGAAATACTGGCTTCATAATGGTTTTGTCAATGTGAAAGATGAAGCGAAATGCCCTGTGTCAGGAAAGTTCTTAGCTGAGATTCCTGAGGCTGAACATGTCACTGTTCAGCTGGGTGAAGATATGTATATTTGCGGTAGCGCAGATTGTGCTGAAAAGTTTAAAGCAGAACCTGATACATACTTGAAGATGTCGAAGTCGCTTGGAAACTTCTTTACGATTCGTGAAGTGCTTGAGAAGTACTCAAATGAATCGCTTCGTTGGTTGATGGTGTCGACACATTATCGCAACCCAATCGGTTTTAGCGATCGTTTACTCGAAAAGGCTGAGAACCGTGTCGCTTACCTTTACGAGACACGCCTTGCGGTCGAAGAATACTTGTCACAACATGAAGCAGTCGAAGGAGACTCAATCGCGAAAGTATTTGCGCGAGACGGTCAAGATTATAACCCATGGGC
Source organism: Myxococcota bacterium (assembly GCA_020627505.1). Classification (GTDB taxonomy): domain Bacteria; phylum Myxococcota; class UBA727; order UBA727; family JAHDBA01; genus JAHDGS01. The sequence goes on along the minus strand of JAHDGS010000023.1, from coordinate 24,467 downwards.
TGACTTTGAAACATTTATGAATGATGATTTCAATACAGCTGGTGCAATTGGTGTCTTTAATGAGTTTTTAAAAGTGGCGAATCTACTTGTATCAGGTCGTGAAAAAGAGTGGACAGGTTCGAAGCTCAAGCCACCACGTCGTGCTCGCTTACTAAACGAGTGGACAACACTATTGGCGAAGTTTACAGAGGTTATTGGTTTGGGTGAGTCAGATCCTGAATCATACTTAAATCAACAACGCAGTCAGCGCTCGGCACTACGTGGTATCGATGAAGCACGTGTGAATCAACTGATTGCCGATCGAAAAACAGCACGTGAAAACAAAGACTTTGCCAAGGCAGATGAGATACGTGATGAAATCAATGCGATGCAAGTGGTGTTGAAAGATACATTGTCAGGTACGCGTTGGACGATTCAATCAGATTTATAAGTCGTTCTTTGATGATCTTGATAGTATTATCTTAAAGCAGATGAATTATAATTTTGAAGCATATGAATATATTCAGCGTCAGAGTCATATCCTGGCAATTGCTTGTTAAAGCGGGTAATTTAATTACGGAGGCTTTATGCGACTCAAAAGTGTTTTAAAAATCAGCTTGTTGACATGCTCATTTTTGATATCTGGTTCACTTTTTTCACAACAAAATCGACCGATTCATGTTGATGTCCCAAAGCCCCCGAAGCAGAAACCGATGCCGAAGGTAAAGTTACCACCTGGCTTTAAGACACGTTTGCCTTACTTGCCCAAAGCCAGTTCAACACACGAACTACCATTTATTTTGGAATGCGACTGGCCACATTTGAAGCCTGAAACCATGGAGCTTTGGTTGAAGCTATATCAACGTCCGATTCCAGGCGAGCAATTCTATGTTGAGTTGGCCCCAGAAGAAATCACGAGTTTATTACATGCTGCACATGACCCGATTCGGGACCTATTTCTAACGGCACGAAAAAATAACGATCGAAATATCGTTTTGAAAAGAAACGTGTTTGAACATTGTCGTCGGTTTTTAGACCTGAATCTTGTTGGGACAGCACTACAAATCGAAGAGAACAGTGAAATCGCACGACGCTTCCAAGATCTTGCGCAGCAGCTCACGGGACTATGGAGTCAAGTGAAAGATGCCGGTTCTCAAGATATTATTCTGGCTTTTTGGAAGCATCTTTATATGAGAGCGAATTATTTTCATACACATGGTCTATTACGCGGAACGGATGCACGCGCGATCAAAAACCTCTTTGAACGCACCAGAGGACATAAAGAACTGACCTCAGAACAATCGGAAAAAGCGAATGATATTTCAGTTGGTTTCGAAGACTTAGCAACGAAAATACCAAATAAGACAACTGATCTCTTTACACTCTTTCCTGAGAAAACAAACCTCGAGATTTTTGCGCATTCAGATATTCAATGCCGAAAAACGAAGAAAGGGTATTGGATTATTGAAGATGAACATCTTCAACGATTTGTCGAAAATCCTGCAAATATTTTCCAAGACGTTCGTGGCGTATTGCTCGATGAAGATTATGCCACTTCAGGCTTCGCATTATTGCGACTCGCAGAGGCGGGATTCTTTTCAACATGTGGCTTTGAGCAAGGTGATGTGATCACTGGTTTCAATGATGTATCATTTGTTGATTTGACCTCAATGCGTGCCGCTGTGAATGCATTAGCAAAGCAACCAAAATATACTTTTAAAGTCATTCGAAAAGGAACTGAAATGCAGGTACGTGTGAAAAAAAGCACCAAAGGCATGAAGCAACAATCAACAAAGTCGCTCAAAGACTTAACGCGACAAGTTGAACCAGGTCCAATTGTGCCTGTCCCACCTGTAAAGTCGCAAGTGGACTTACGTCAGTAGATGCAGAAGAAAAGGTTTAAGCTTCGATGTTTTCTGGGAGTTTTTGGGCTTCGGTCTCAACGACCTGTGTTTCTGTCGAACCTTCTTTTAGGCCCTTTTTGAATGAGCCAACTGAACTACCAAGGGCATTGGCAAGCTGAGGTAATCTCTTTGCGCCAAATAAAAGTAAAATCACCGCAAGTATCAGTAATAGTTCTGGTCCGCCAAGTCCACCAAGCATAATTCACCTCTCCTAATGATTCTATCATCGCTGTATGATTGTGCAAGAAGCCAATTTATATGAATTTTCTGAGTGTCTCGACGATGTGTTTCAAAATGGATACTTTCTATTAAAAATGTATTTTTTTGTTTGAGAATGAAAAAATAACTTATGAAGTTAAGACTTTACTTGATTGTTTGTGCACTACATTTTGGATGTGGTACTGAGGACTCTTCTGATAATTTTGAAACATCTAAATTAGATAGTTCTTTTAATCGAGGCCTTCTGACCAGCACTTTTGAAGATCGCGTTGGTAGTTTTAAAGGATATCCATTAGATTATCATAGTGTGCGACAGCAAGAGGTGCCAACCGGGCATAAGACTGCGGATTTATTTCGTGATTGTGAAGGTGGTCTGTGCAATGTTTTGTGTAGCGAAGATTATACCCGGGTTGATTCTTGTTGGAATGAATATGCGCCACCGAGCCCAACCATTAGAAGAAATCTGAAAACGCCTGATCGTTCGCACAACCATCAACCATCTGACAATGCGATCGATCCCTTTGAGTCACTTCCCGATGCAAATGCCGGTGAATATTATGATATAACACATGGATATCAGCGCTCGACGAATGATGGACGTATACACTCAAGAGGCAATAGCTTTTTTCTTTTTAAACCGGAGTTATTAGAGAGAGAAAATACTGTGACCAATCAAGGGCAAGTCGAGTTGCCATATATAAAGGCTCGCAGTCTAACAAGAGCTGATTTGGTTGTCCCGGGTCGTTCACGTATGTCAACAGGTCCGTTACCGCACTTTTTTCATAGTACAATATGTGATGCATCGGGTGTCGGGAAACCGGTTGATCAGTCGTTCCATGCACCTCGATCATGTCGAGCAAAGTTACATGAATCAGACGCATATACAGTGGGTGATTGCTACGATATCTCTCACTTAGCGATTGCTGAAATTGGTGCTGGGAGCGTAGAAAACAGAGCCGAAATTCGAACTATTGATTACACCGTTTTTGTACCCAAAGCAAAGTCAGCCGATGCCGGAAAATGGGATACAAGCAATGTCATCTCTGGGCTGACATCAGATAATCGAATCTTATTCTACCCGCGAACAAGGAAAAGTGATTTACCTCCCTTTATCGATGGCGCATATCGCATTCCACATTCGCATAATATTGAAACATTTGAGGAGCTCAGCGAGTTATGGGAGACAGAATGTACCGGTGAAGGTGAGCCAGGCTGGTGTGAGTTTCGAACACATCATCATTATAACCAGACGGATTTTCTGTTTGATTATTCAGGAACTGACGCCGACCATGAATGGAATGGTTTGTTAACGAGTCATCCAGATTGTGAAGGAGACAGTTGTCGTGGGCATTATCGATTATTCGAACCTTCTGTGACTGCTGATGGTCGATTGCTTGTTTTGAATGTCGGTATCGACACGTTCTATAGCTATAACAAACTAGGCCCGTGCCGTGCAGATGGTTTTACAACGTTCAAACCAATTATGAATATTCCTTTTGATCCTGATTTAAAAGACTATCCAATATATCAGACGCAGCAGGATCAATCAGGGCAATCACATGCATTCAGAGATACTAACAATAAACCGATTGATCCCAAAGTATCGTTTAATTTTGCTTACCCTTGGATAGATAGAGAAGGGCGAAATATATTCTTCTCAGCATCAGGAAAACGAAAAGGGCACATTCGAGCGATCTATGAATCGCGGTCTTCTGCACCAGCGGTGGATCACGACTTTCCTCCGATGTTTAAACCAGATGGTGAAGCAGGAAAATACGTGTCTGTTCTTGGCGCATGGACACAAGGTAAAATTGTCTATTTAGATAATAATGTCAATTTCACTGATTTTGGCGGCGGGCGGATGTACTGGGCGGCTCCGTATTGGATTGATTTTGAACTGCTTCTTTATCGTGATAGAAGTGAGATGGTTCGCCCGCGTGGAACGCGTTCAATGTTATCAAATGAAAATATGCTTAACCATTACGATGCGGTTCGTCCATTGATTCCATATGATGTTATCTGGACATTGTCTTCAGTGAATAAACATCAAGCAGAAATCCCATTTGATGATTTCATGCGAAATAACCTACTCATGAATTTACCGATGAATGCAAGCCTTGAAGTCTATCCTCAATGGAACAGGTTTAATGCGCCAATCGACGAATATGTGACGATGTTTCCTGACGATGGATTTGTGCCAAATGAAATGAGTAATGATCCAACAGGTCGCTATATAGGGAATCCACATTTACAAAACGTTTCTTCTGCTTCTAAACAGTTTTCTGACTCGGCAGTCGCGTTGCCTACGAAGATTTCTCTACGTGGTGGTGCGCGTGTCGAACCTGTCGGTCAAGGTGGTGTGATAGGCAAAGGAATATATCTTGATGGGCTTAACGATTTCATTGATGTCGAGCTCGAGAATCAAATAGGGAATGAATGGCTCGTGTCCGCTTGGCTCGATATTCGAGCACTCGATCCGACGCAGCTCAGAACATTATTTTACTTTCAAGATGGCTCTTTTATTCAACTCTCAACAGAGCAGATCTTATTTGCTTCGCCGTCAGCTGAGACAGGACAAGGCGTTCAATATATCGATATTCGAAATGTCGGTTTAGGATCGAACGAAATGTTTCATATTGCTTTTAGAATTACGCAAGAGCATCTCGACTCAACCAGTACAAACAGTTCATCTAGCTTGATGAATAAAACGATTCGAACCTACATCAATGGCACTCGACTCGCGAATAAGAAAGTACGCATGCGAATGCGTTCTTATAAAAGCAGCGTATTTAGCTTTCGACAAGGCTCAGAAGGCTCAAGCCACTTTTATGTAGGCGATCCCGGAAGTTCAGTTCAATTGGGGGATGCTGAACGTGTTGCCGTCCCATTTCAAGGGTGGATTGATGAAGTTCGGGTAGAGCGATTGACGACTGAAAACCGTTCGCCGACCTCATACTCGGAAGAACTCATTTGCAATCTGGCGCTTGGGACAATCGTTAACATCAAACAGTCTGATATTCACTCGAATCATGAAGAGCTAAAATATCTCGAAACGATGGCACGACAGTTCGGATATTTTAAAACAACAAACCCGTCATCTATCTCAGGGGAGAATACAGCAACAAGGGAACCAGCAGTTGTTGCCCAGCCCAGTCAAAAGGCTTATATTTGCGAACAGCTAAATTTAGATCCACGTGAATCAGTACAACAGTTTCCGCGAGATAATGACCCGAGAGCATGTATTAAGCATGTGCATCGTGAGGCATATACAAACCTCTTTGCAGATCGTTGCATGAGAACACAATTACTCGACTTAGAGGACAAAGCATTGCACCCATATGAGATGAGGCCTGACTTTTCATCGGTGGGTTTTTGTGTTGATTGCCATAAAAATAAGAGTACCTTTGCACCATTGAATATGAATGCCCTCGTTCCATCAAGCACGAACCAGAGTCGAATCAACGATAAACGCAGACAACCCTTAGATCCACCAGGGTTCATTCATGGCTGTATTGAAGAAGAGATGTCGGTGAGTCCTGAGAGGTGTACTAGTCGTGGCGGGTTTCCTGTTGATACACACATTTTCGAACATGGTTTTCTATAGTCCTTGACTATGCTAGAAAACAGCGTGGCATAGTCCGATCAAGATAGTTTTGATGTGTAGCTACTATTGAGCCATGAGGAGAAACCGCATTGTCTAATCGTTTAAACTTAACCCATCGACCACGTCGACTCAGGCAAAATGCTTCGATCCGTGGCATCGTCTCGGAAACATCATTGAGACCAATGAACCTCGTGCAACCGTTTTTCATGGTTGAGGGAACAGGCGTCAGAGAACCCATTTCGTCATTGCCGGGACAGTTTCGACTCTCGGTTGATGAGCTTGAGAAAGCCGTTTTAAAGTGTCGTGACGTTGGCATTCCTGCGATTGCTTTATTTCCGAAGATCAATGATGCCGACAAGTCAGAAGACGCCAAGGCTGCATATGACGATAATGGTTTGGTTCCAATGGCGATAAAAAGATTGAAGTCAATTGTGCCAGAAGTATTGGTCATTGGGGATATTGCACTCGATCCATACAGTTCATTAGGGCAAGATGGTATTGTTGAAGATGGCGTTATCTTAAATGATGAGACAATCGAAGTTCTTGTTCAACAGGCTATTTGTCAGGCGAGAGCAGGTGTGGATATGGTCGCGCCCTCTGATATGATGGATGGTCGTATTGGCGCGATTCGGCAAGGGCTCGACAAAGCAGGTTTTCAAGACGTGATGATCATGGCTTACTCAGCCAAATATGCCTCCTCATTTTATGGACCATTCCGAGATGCGCTGGATTCAGCTCCGCGTGGTGGCGCAGACAAAAAAACATATCAAATGGATCCAGCGAATTCAAAAGAAGCAATTTATGAGACCACGCTCGATATTGAAGAGGGGGCAGATATTGTCATGGTGAAGCCAGCACTGCCATATCTTGATATTGTGAGAGATTTGGCGACATCACTGACAACACCGATTGCTGCCTATCATGTATCTGGTGAATACGCGATGCTAAAGGCTGCAGCCCTAAATGGTTGGCTCGATGATGATGCATGTATGTTAGAGTCGCTCACAGCGATTCGACGCGCTGGAGCGACCATGATTTTTACTTATGCTGCACTCGATTTATGTGAACGCGGCCTAATTCGTTAGCTCTGGGAAAAGGCTTAGTAAGCCCAATCTTCAGAGTCATCAGTATAAACGTTACCAGCCTCGTCTGCGACGATGAGATAGTTTTGACCGCTCTCTCCGTATTCAGGATCCGATGTCCTGATAGTGATGACATAGCCAATTAACTCTGAACCGGCAAAAACCTTCGCGATGATTGAGTCATCAACAACATAGCCTTTTCCGAATTCGTCATCTTCTGCATCGCCGAGTCGATCTTGATATAAATCATCTAGGTGAGCAGGCAAAAGCGTTTCATCCCCCGTCTCAACCTCAAAGCCAAACTCTTCTAGTTCACCTGGTTCCAAATAGAGAGAATAACTACCCTGGACCAAGTCAGATATCTTTTCATTGAGTCCATCAAAGTTGGCTGCGATGGGTTGGCGAGCTCGATAGGCAGATAGATAATTGTTCCAGTTATCTTCAAGATCTTTTGGGAGTTGGTACGGATTAATATCAGCAGCGACAGCGACATAGGTTGTATAGAATTCTTTGAACCGACGTGTGCTTCGCGAGCCAGTGAGTTTCAAGAATCGATTGAATGAGTCTTGTAAGTCATCAGCGAGGTTTGCAATTTCATTATCTGTTAAACGACCAGAATTGTTGACATCTGCTTTATTGAGTTCACGTTCGACATATGCTGGGGTTGATTGAACAAAAGATTGAATAATAGACATTTAGTTGCTCCTAAGTAGATTTGTAAAGGTTTGGATTTCGTGTGCGATTGATTACTCGCCTTGATAAAGGTCCCCGAGGTATTCACCATCACGATTGAAGAAATAAGCTTCATCGACATCAGCACCAACATAGATAGGTTGGTAAACAACATAGCCAAGTAATTCGCCTGTCATATTATCTTCATCATCTAGTTCTCTTAACTCGGATATAAAACCTTCGGAAGGGTCTGCATAAAAATCAATACTATCGTTGACATCATATGAATCGAATGAGTCGACTGGAGCAAAGCCATCATCTTCAAGCTCACGATTGAGGCGTTCCAACAAGAACGATTCAACTTGAGATTTAACATTATCGACGATCACATTTGCTCGAGCACCGAATGGATTATTTTGTGGGCTTTCGTAGCCACGCCAGCCAAATACTGCGTCGTAAATATCGGTGAGCTGATCATATTGCTCTGCGACAGGAAGTGTTGTGAAAAGAGTTGGATCATTTGGGTCGATGTTGAGCAATTCCCCAACTGAGAAATTTTGTGCCTTGAGTAGGTTGAGAAAACGTTGCTCTTGACCACGCGAAAAGTGTGATGTTTGGAAAATATCGATCAAACGATCTCGCACTTTTGACTTGCTTGAACGAGATAGGCCTTCATAGAAAGCAGCGAGTGCGTCGACCTCGCCTCGGTCGAGTTTGCCGTTTCCTTGGCTTGTGAAAATATTGTAAATTGCATTTAGACGATCGATAGAACGGTAGATTTGTGGCATTGTATTTATTGCTCCATATTAGAGATTCACCTCTTCTATGTGCGATCTCTTAATTTGGCTGGTTTTTTGAACGCTTTTTTACAAAGCGCGATGAAAGGTATGATGGAAAAATCCATCACTTTGATGGGTCTCAGGAAGGAGGTATTGTCCGCCTTTGGAGATATACTCAGCGCTGTTGAGTTGTGCGAGCACGCGTTCGATGAGTGTTTCATTTTCGCGAGCAAAGATTGAACACGTTGCATAGATTAACAGGCCGCCTGGTTTTAAATGTGCCAATCCATTTATAAGAATGTTCTCTTGGATTTTATGAAATTGAGAAATGGTCTCGGTTTCAAGTCTGAGCATGAGATCTGGATGCCGGCGCAACGTCCCAGAGCCAGTGCATGGTACGTCAACGAGAATGCGATCATATTTTTGCTCAAACTGATGCGTTTGGCTATCTGCGATAATGATATGTGTATTCGAAGTCTTAGGGATATCGACAAGACGGGATTTCTCAATATCGACAGAGGTTAGTGTATTCGGTTGGTAAAGCTGTATCAGTCGTGATTTTCCGGCACCGCCTGCACAGAGGTCGAGCACGTCATGCTTAGAATTGACATCGAGTGCCTGAACGATCATCTGTGAACCACGATCCATGGGCCAGACGCTTTGATTTTGTTTCCGAAAATTGTCAAGCATCTCTCGTGAGACATTCCGCTCAGCATTCACAGCAAAAGGAAGCTCAACAATTGCTGATGAGGCGATGTCATGTTCCTGAAAATATTCATGAAGAATCTCTGAGCTATCTGTGCAAAAGTCTGTCTGGGCTTCTTCAAAAAATCCGCCAGTCAGGGTGAGCGCTTCTGAAGAAATAGACGGTGAGATTTCACTTCGCCATGTCGTAGGAAATGCGAATCTTTCTGCATCAATAGGCGGCATTTTAGGCGGCGCATCGAATGAAAGTTGATTTGAAAAGTGAGTATGACGCATCCAAGTGGCAATAAGTCTTTTACGTAAACGTTGTTTACGATTGAGTTGATTGAGATTTTGGTCGTCAGCAAACCATTCGCGACAGGTTTGATAAAGCACATTTTTTAAAAAGCGTCTTTCACGTGAACGAAGCCGAGAGAAAGGCTTGTTTTTGGCAATCGCTCGCTGCATCGGAATCGATGCAATCAAGACCTCTTCAAGAATATCTGTTGCACATTGAATAAGTTGATTGATGATTTGTTTGGACATGTGAGAGAACACTTTATTCAGTTGGTGTACCGACTGCGAGGGTGTCGGCAGCATTATCAAACTTCAAAAAAGAGCGCAGTTGTTTCTCTAGTTTGATGCGATCTTCTTTTTCTCCCAAATCAAGCTTGTATTCATTAATGATTTTGATTTGCATCTCAAGCCATTCACTCCATGCGTCTTCAGAAATACTCTTGAGAATATCTTCACCGAGTTGATTTGGAAAAGGCGCTTCATCCAAGGCTTCGCGTTCTTCATCATAGTATTGGCAATAGATAATACCTGGCATAGATGCATCGTTAGCATAACTTTCGTTCAGATAAAATCACGAGCAAGCGCCAAAATACTAAATTCTCCGTATATTGATCAACACATATATAGGAGAATAGATGAAAACCCATTCAAAGTTAGTAGGTTATTTAATTCCAGTCGGTCTCGTTTACTCGGTTTTTGGATGCTCTGATATTTCCGATATTCAATGTGAAGAAGGCGATCTGGCATGTCTTGAGCATGATTTGGATATGATCGCTCCAATTGAATCTGATGAACAATCAGCGTTTAATACGTGCGGCAATGGTATTGTCGAAGGCGAAGAAGAATGTGATACACCCTATCGGAGTATTTGTAGCGCGAATTGTGTGAGCCATTTCGGGAAAAATAGCACATGTGAAAAAGCAGTTCCTTTAAAACCATATCATCAGAATCGATCCGGCTGGACAACATATAAAGTTAGTTTTTATGAAAATGAAAATTGGACTGAGAAAATATATACAAGTGATGCCTATAACCCTGAGTTTATACCTTCAGTGTCAGATTTAGAACCAAGCTGTGGTGCAGAAGCTGATTTTCCATACACAGAAAGTGGGCGTCGACCTTCTACTTTCTACGCGTTGACCCCAGAAGTGGATAGCATCCTCTCTGTTAAATCCTATGGAGGGCGAATCATCTATGGTGGAAAATATTCGTCTGTGGCTATCTATGAAGAAGATTGTCAAACAGAGCGTGCATGTAGTTTTGAGGCAGCCACTGACAAAAATAAATCACTAACATTATTAGAAGCTGGAAAAACATATTTTGTAAAAGTTGAATTCGGCTCAAGCGCCCAGCTAACTGTGGCCCCGATCGCTGAAAATCAAACATGCGAAACAGCAGAATATATTGATATACCTGATTTATATTTGTCTGAAACGGTTATACCGATTGATTTAAAAGCGAGTTCAGATGACTTTAGAAATACACATGATATGTGTACGCCTCTTGAGACACCGGAAGAAAGAGAACACGCCGATCAGTATTTTAGTTTCGAGGGCGATCGTTTTTATAAGTTCACTGCGCCTAGAGACGGATATATCACAGTCGATACTGGCTGGTATCGGTACTGGGGGGTGGATATCATCGTCTCAGACGACAATTGTTCCGAGCAGTATGAAGGAAGTGACGTGAATGAATTTGATATGTGCCAACCGAGATGGTTAAATATTCCCGTCACCGCTGGGGAAACTTATTCTGTTGTTGTCGATAGAATACAGCACTGGGAGAAGGAGTTTGAGCATTCTCAATTGCAGGTTTGGTTAAAATTCTCGACCTATCGACAAGAAGGTTACGATGAATGAAGCCGACTTCGTTGGAATCTGATACGAACAGTGGAATAAAATCGGTTTTAAAAATCTAGCAATTCACGTGCTGCCGCGTAGATTGAGTCAACGTTTGGCAGCGTTGCTTTCTCAAGTACCGGTGAGAACCCGATTGGAATATCGAGTGCAGCGACACGCTTGATTGGGCCATCAAGATCCATAAAACAGTTCTCTGACACAATCGCCGCAACTTCAGAGCCAATGCCATTAAACATATGGTCTTCATGAACGATCAAACACTTGCCTGTTTTACGGACAGTCGCGATGATGCCTTCTTTATCAATCGGTTTAATCGAGCGTAAATCGAAGACTTCAACAGAATCACCTTCTGCCGCCAGGCGTTCGGCCGCTGCCATCGAAAGTTGTGTCGTATTACCATACGTAATAATCGACAAGTCCTCGCCAGCGCGTCGAACGCGGCCTTTCCCAAATGGGATGCAAAAGTCTTTATCGGTTTTTGGACCTTTGGCTTCCTTACGGTTGTACATAAACTTTGGCTCAAGAAAGAATGTGATTCCTTTTGATCGCATGGCTGTGCGAAGCATACCTGATGCATCATCAGCAAATGCCGGCGCCATCACACGAATACCGGGTAGGTGACTCATGATCGCTTCAACGTTTTGCGAGTGATAGAGCCCACCTGTGATATATCCGCCGGAAGCAAGGCGGCAGACAATATTTGGGACAAACTGGCCATTTGTCCGCCAGTACTCATGACCGAGCTCGACAATTTGTTCCATTGCAGGCCAAACATAGTCCGCAAATTGTGCCGCTTCAATCACAACATGAATATTCGGGTTAAAACGACACATACCGTTGGCGGTACCGACGATATAATCCTCAGCGATAGGCCCATTGAAGACACGTTTGTTGCCAAACTTTTGAAGCATGCCTTTGCTGAGATTAAAGACACCGCCTTTTTCTTTTGAGGCGACATCTTGTCCCCAAATATATGTATCAGGGTTACGTTCAAACTCTTCAATCATTGTTCGATTGACAGCTTCTCTTAACTTCTCAGTGGCGTCACCGGTTGGCTGAGGTGGATTGAGTCCATCATCAGCAGGCATATAGCCTTTCGGAACGACGAAGTCATATACACTCTCCGGTGTTGGAACAGGGGCATCTTCTGCTTTTTGAGAAGCGGCATCAAGTTCTGCATTGACAGCTTGTTCAAGTTCGGAGAGGGCTGATTCCGTAGAAATACCATTCGCTAGAATATAATTTCGTAGTCGTGCGATCGGGTCGTATGTTTGTGTTTCAGCAATTTCTTCGTCTGTTCGATAAAGTCCATGTGCATCTGAGTTTGAGTGTGCACCCATTCGAACGCATTTGGCCGAGACAAGTGCTGGCCCGCGGCCTGTTCGGATATATTCGATGGCTTCTTGCATGGCGCGGTGACTATCAAAGAAGTTTGTCCCGTCACAAAAGATGACTTTGAGGTTTTTGAGACCGATGTAGTTCTCACCGATTCGATCGTTCGCTGTTTGTTCATCAGTCGGAACTGAAATACCGTACCCATTATTTTGAACGACGAAGACGACAGGCAACTGTTCTCGAGATGCGCCATTGATGGCTTCGTAAACATAGCCTTCTGATGTTGACGAATCACCTTGAGAGGTAAATGCGATTGCATCAGAACCATAGGTTTTAATAGCACGTGCAACACCGGCACCATGCAAGGTGTGATTGCCTGTGCATGATGATACATTCTGAATACCAATGCTGGGATTGCCAAAATGATTCGACATGTGGCGTCCACCTGCACATGGGTCATCTGCTTTAATCAGACCGTTTAGAAATATGTGATAAGGGTCCATGCCCGCACCAACAACAGTTCCTGTATCGCGATAATATGGAAAGAGAAAATCTTTATTTTGGCGAAAGTGTTGCCCGAGTGTGATTTGAATACCTTCATGGCCTGAGCAACGTGCATGATAGTTCCAACCCATGCCGCGACGGATATATACACTCGCACGATCGTCGATCTCGCGCGTCATATAGCCAAGTCGATACCAGGTGAGAACCTGCTCCGATGAAACATTTATACCAAGATTTGAAAGCGGTTTTAGTGAAACTTCAGATGCGGATGTCATGGCGCTTCCTCCTCGTTCCTCATAACTTTTTTTAATGAGCGGAGCAAGGAAAGTCGTTCGCTAACAGGCAGTTAAGGTCAAGAGGATGATGCGCCGCATCATAAATCGAGATTGGATTTATAACGCGCTTGTCATTAGGCTTTGTTATTTTTTTGGCTTTGTTTTTGGTTATAGTCGATGACGTCCCAAACTTCGGCGGCATCAAAACCTGCGTTCGTCAATACCGGTTCCCAGGCCGTTTTTTCCTCATCTGCGAGTTGTTCGTCGCTTTCTCCCATACGAATCACCCATTCGGCGATATGTGCTGGTGTGGACTGTTCAAATGCTGCTGGATCACGTTCAATACCATCTGACGTCGCATCGAGCACTGCTGCAATATCTGCATCAGAGAAACCATGCCGTGACATCCAGCCGGCAAAAGTATCGGCTTCAACTCTAATTTTTTCGAGCGCACGGTTGGCGAGTTGTCGTGCGAGCCATAACGCAAGGCTCTCATCGATTAAACGAGAAGATGCTTGTGTTTCGACAAGGCTCTCGAGGGTATCTGATGCAAGTTCGAGGCGAGACGCGATCAAATTGGTTGATTTTGCAAGTGGTCTGAGTGCAGCCGGTAAAAGTTTCTCACTGGTTTTCTTTTTGGCGTTCAACCGAATGACTTGATGATGATTATCGTCTTGACGGGTCGTGAGTTGGGACTCGGAAAGACATGATTTAACAGTGTCATGAGGCACGTGTTGTATGCGCCGAGAAACAATACCTAAATGCTTTTTGAGAGCTTGAATCGGTGTTAGATTCGTCGAGTTATATTCGACAGCGTCGATCCAATGAATTGATGCGAGATCAAGAGCTTTGACCAGGTTCTGTGCTTCACTAAAAGTCAGTCTTTTGAGGGCTTTATCAAGCGTGAGTAATAAGTGAACATACTTCAGGTTGTCGACATTTGAAGTGACTTGTTCGATAGGCCGATCATCAACCTCAGTGTGTGGTGTATTCATTAATTTTAGATTCATAATTACCAACTCTAGTCATGATGACTGAATTTTGGCGCAATTTAATATTTGTGTTTCATGGTTTGGGTCTTTTGAGATATGATGGGCATTCGCCAAAGAAGCTGGGCAAACGCTCTACTTTGTAGGGAGGAAAGTCCGGGCTCCGTAGAGCGAGGGTGCCGGTTAACGGCCGGTCGGCGTGAGTCGAAGGAAAGTGCCACAGAGAATAAACAACCGAATCATCTTTGAGATGCTATCGGTTCAGGTGAAAAGGTGTGGTAAAGGCACACCGCGTCTTTGGAGACAAAGATGGCAAGGTAAACCCCACCCGGTGCAAGGCCCCTGATGTATTTTGATACGTTTCACGTGTCAGATACAGCGCCGCTTGCGTATATCAGGGATATGCCGCTTGAGGCCAGTTGCAAAATTGGTCCCAGATGAATGTTTGCCGATACAATATGGCGACATATTGTTGGACAGAACCCGGCTTATAAGCTTGCTTTGACGACCTATCCCCTTCGAGCACCGAGAGGTGGGCGGAGGGGTTTTACTTTAGGAATGGATGAAACCTGCTAGTTCATCACGCATTGCGCCAGACGGGCATTATTTTCTGAGGTGATCGCGGTCAACGTTTCGCACATACGGGATTCCCCCGAAGAAATGCATAAAAGATCAGCCTGACATCGAGCAACATCACAGCTTTCGCCTAAAGCTGCGTTGAGTGTGCATACACTTTCAGAGGTGTCAGCATTCCAGCTGCACGACATGCCATCCGCACAGGCGCCGGAAATGCAGGTTTCACCAGCCTCGATAATTAATGGAACACAAATTGGGTTTGATATTGTTCGATCACAAAAAAGACCATCACCACAGAGTCTTGGCCCAAGTGCGTATTCAAAATCGGCAGCATTTGAATCACATGCTTCACCGTTTCGGGCTATATTTGCTTCGGCACACGCCTCTGTCGTGACATCACAAACAAGACCCAGATCTCGATCACAATCATTCAATAAGTCGCAAGCTTCACCTAATTGTCTCGGAGTGGGTTGTGGAGAATCATCAATAATTATTGTTTCTTCAGCACACACACCAAAAGTTTCACCGGTCGCAAGCTCACAACTCAAGCCCGCTGCACACAAGCCAATGGTACTATAATTACATTCTTCATCTTCCACTTTTTCGGGAACACACGTGCCACATAATGCCGTTTCAGTGTCAAATTGGCAGGTCAATCCTGTTGCGCAGTTGCTGATATCAGGTGCGAGTCCTTGACATGGTTCTCCGTTTTGTAGGGTACCGAGTGGTTGAAGGTTGGAGCACGATTCTCGTTCAGGTAAACATTGTGCTTGTTCATCAAGGCATTCTTTTGCGAGCGGGTAATCAAAGATGAGATCGTCCCAAAAAAGGTCGAAGTTATTGAGATATGCCGTTGTCGTTTGGATTGTTTGTTCCAATCGATCGCGCATCGTTTGATTGATTGCTCGCGCTAAGTCCGCATCTTGGATATTAGGTAGATCACAGTTTTCATGCTCGATACGTAATACCGTCTCTAAGTAGGCAATATATGACTCGAGACTGGTTGGTGTTTGTCCTGGTGTATAAACACCGTTCTCGAATTGCGGATCCCTCGGCGCAGGATTGTCGATGTCGTTTGTTGCGCCTTCATCACATGCGTCCGATTCGCATGCCGGCTCGTTATCGCCTGAACAAGCGGCGAGTCCTAAGAAGAGAAGAGAACAGCCAAGCCATTTATGCATATATAACCTCTATTTATGGGTAGCATAGCGTGTCTTACCCGCCAAAAATTTGGCCGAATCTCGCCAAATATTGATGTGTTCACATATGTATTGGCACAGAGAGGGAGTACGATATGAATATTACACGAGCACTCGAAAACTATTTCGCATGGAATGATCTTGATCAATCGAGCATATCAAGAGACTTATCTCGTTTTACAAATCTCAACTACTCAGATTATAAAAGCAATATGCGTTTTTCTGTTGAACTTAGCGGAAAGTCTGCGGACTACATTCAAGGAAAATCAGTTTTAGATATTAACGTGAATATTGAAACATTAATGTCAACGAATGGGTCTGGCAGCGGCGGGCGTATTCAAGTCCAACTCGATAGTGTCATCGGGAAAAGTGAAGAAGATGTTGCAAAACTTATTTACGATGCCATTCATAAACAAGATTTGAAGGCGCTGCAAAATAGTACACGGACAGCGTACAAATATCATGTCGATAGCTTGAGCGAAACACTCACATTTCGTGATCTGTCAAAAGTACAAAAAGATAATTTATTCGACGCAGAGAAAAAAATGCTTCTTAATAGGGCTCGACGAACATTGACAGAGAAAATGTCCGAAGAGCCAAATTTCGAAATCATTAATGAGGGAGAGCTAGAAGTCGCACGTGATGGAGAATGGCAGGTTAATTTTGCCTGTCGAGTGAATGATGAGCGGTGGGTAGATTTCAATGTGCGCGTTGACAATGATTCAGCTGAAATCGTCTATCCACAAGCTTACTCCAATTGGACAAATGCATCTATGACCTTGAAGGTATGGCGCCGAAGTCAGGCTGAGAAGGTCGATTAGATAAGACTTGTTACCTTAGGTAAATCGACTTGCTCATTCATTTAGGGCATGCTCTAGTCACGTCACACATGGGTGCGTCGACATTTAAACTTCTATTTGCATTATTCATCTCTGGTATCGCGCAGGGCATGACATTGGTTGCAATCCCGTGGTATATGACCAGTCATCTTGAGCTGACAAAAGAATGGTCATTTTTTTACATCGGTATGACTGCGCTCGTGATTCCATGGACATTTATTGCAGGACGGATCGTCGATCGGTTTCCCAAAAAGTATATTTTTATCATCGAAAATATACTCGCTGGTGGCATGCTCTTATGGGCATCCTTTTATGCAGAACAAGAACCGCAGGTTGCTTTCGTGGCACCGATGGTTTTTGCTTGGAATTATTTCTTTTTTAATATTCATTATCCAGCCTTGTACGCCTATATTCAAGCTTTGCATTCGCATGATCAGCACATGAATGTTGTTTCATGGATAGAAGTTCAAGGGCAAATTTCAAATATGTTGGGTGGTGGTTTGGCGGCAATCTTATTGGGCGCAGGAGAGCTCTCCGAATTAATACCTGCCTCATTAGAAGCATGGACCCTCAAAGATGTATTCTTTTTAGATGGTGTGACGTATTTCGTAGCGTTATTTTTAATTACGGGTATCGAGCAAGATCGTGCTCACCCAGAGAATACCAAAGAGGCATTGAATTTTTTGCCTGTTCTCAATTTTGTTCGAACGCATCGCTACGTTTTTTTGATTGGCTTTTTCTCATATTTTGTTTTCGCTGCCACATTGGTTGAGGGGTTCTACGGTTCAGCGGTTTATAACGATGTTTATTTTGAAGGTTCGGCTGTGACATATAGTTTAGCTGGGGTTGCGTTTGGCGTTGGGGCACTGTTATCGGGGAGTTCTCTGCCGCGCCTGAAGACATACATTTCGATACGAGTCGGGTTATTAGTTATGATGTCTATCGCGGCACTGGGCTTCGTCTTTGGCGCTCTATGGATTTCACCAATGGCTTATATTGGTGCGATATTCTTGGTTGGAATTGGGAACGCGGGAACACGCGTTTTTCGAACAACTTTTTTGATGGAACATGTTCCCAATCATATTTTTGGTCGTGTTGCCAATATATACACGATACTCAATTTACTACTTCGAATCACGTTGCTCGGAATATTCACGATTGATATCTTCACAAGTCAGCCGCTGTTCTTATTCCTATTTTTAGGTTTTATCTGCTTCATCGGTGCTCTTGGCATCATCCGATTCATGTTTCGTACGACGATTAATGAGATCTTCTCGCCAAAAGATGTGACTGTTTCATAGAGTTCATCAGAAGACACATATAGCTAACAAGATTTCATTCATTTGGAGGGAAAATGAAAAATTTAGCAGTTGGTGTCATGAGTTCTTTAGCAACAATTGGTGGACTCAAAGCGCAATCTCAAGAAACAGTTCAGCCGTTAGAAACAGCAGTTGATACAACAGAGATACCGGCGGATATCGTTGAAGATGCTGATAATGATAGTACGATTTCGTTTGAGGAAGCGACAACTCGTTTTGAGCCAGAACAGCCACTTATCGGTGGTATTGGCGGTTCGATTGGTGCCGGATTCGGCGCGTCGACAGATTTTTTAATGTCTGCACATGCTTCAGGTGCTTGGCAATTGGCTAAAGCCAAGGCGAGCTTAACTGCGGGTATTGGTGAAGATGGATTTAACATTCCCCAATTTGATTTGATGTTTGATTTATTTTTGGGCGCTTCATTGAGTAAGGCCGATGGTCTATATTCAGCGACTGGTGGTATCGGTTTTGGTCGCGGGTTTCCATATATTGGTGCTGGTGGCACATGGGGAGCAGAGGCAAGCGGCTTTCGTCTCGAATACCGTCAAAGTGTTGCGGGTGAGGTGCATGGAGATAATCGTTTGCACCTTGACTTTAAAGCCAGTGCTGATGTTCTGAAGAATAAGCTTAAGGAAGCAGGCGAGGACGATTGGGCAGTGCTACTTCGACCGGCGATGGAAATTGACTATGCATTAAATGATGGCGTGAGTATTTTTGGTAGAGCACAAACTGGATTTTCTATTGGAGATATTGGTGTGAAACCAACGACTTCTTTTGAGGTTGGTGCCCGTATCCCATTGTTTGCGAATCCTTTAGATTTGTCAGGTATGTTCAATCTATAAAAAAATTGAGATCTTCGGTAATAAACGCTTCGATATGATGATTGAAGCGTTCTTTATCACAATTCAAACCAATTCATATGGCTATATTGATGCTGTGCGCAAAAATCAAAATCAGGGCTGTCGAACACAGATTTGACCGATGAGCGCAATATCGCTGCAAATTGGGAGTTGTCCGCCACAGTCAGCGTTACTTGTGCATGCTTCAGAACAGTAAAAGATGCCATTTTCGGCAAGTGGGCCCTCAACACATAAAGAGCTATGGCAGTCCTCACCTGACTCACAGGTATCAATACCATTCAAACCTGATCCGCGTTCGCCTTC
This sequence comes from Myxococcota bacterium, assembly GCA_020627505.1. Taxonomy (GTDB): domain Bacteria; phylum Myxococcota; class UBA727; order UBA727; family JAHDBA01; genus JAHDGS01. The sequence continues at coordinate 5,189 of JAHDGS010000023.1, read as the reverse complement.
TCGACAGGTGCAACCATCTTGTTCATTACATTCACACCTTAAATCGATTGCACAGTCTGCGTTGAAGATACATTCCACGCCCTGGGTACCCGGACCATCGATATGAGCGGGTTGTTCATTCAGTTCATCATCTTGTTGATTTTGGCTTTGATCGTCGTCAGTCATTTCTTCAACTTGATCACCATTTGATTCTGGCAATCCGGCATCCATATCATGATTCTCGTCGGTTTCAATCGGCATGTCATCGCCACTATCTTCATCAGATAAATTTTCTTCTTGTTCGTCGAGATCATCGGTATCTGGCTGAAGAATACCGGTCTCTGACGCAGAATCTTTGGTACAACCGGAAAAGAGCTGGCTGACTGTCAATAAACAGTAAATTGAGAAAATATATGTCGTACGCATATTATATATATGGCCAATTGGACACCACTTGTCCATATTGTTTCAAAAGACAGGTTAAAATGAGCGTTCATCTCAGAACCACCTTCACATTTGACCATCGATGATTTAGTCCATCTTTATAGACAAGCGTCGCGAGATACAGTAAAATGAACATGTTTACTTTGTGTGACTCAATCATGGAGGCCCTGTGGCACTAGCAGCGATCAACAGCGAAAAAATACCCAATAATGTTCACCTCAGTGATGATAAGCGACTTCAGCGCGCGCTCGAAAAATGGCAGCCGAAATTTCTGAGTTGGTGGCAAGATATGGGCCCTGAGGGGTTTCAAGCGAATGATGTGTATTTGCGAACCGCGATCAGCGTTGATCGAGATGGCTGGGCCCATTTTGGTCATGTCAAAATGCCTGATTACCGGTGGGGCATCTTTCTATCAGAAGCAGAGAAAGATCGCGAAATTGGTTTTGGGGATAATATCGGCACACCGGCTTGGCAAGAAGTACCGGGTGAGCACCGAAATGCGCTTAAACGATTGATTGTCACACAGGGGGATACGGAACCTGCGAGTGTTGAGCAACAACGCTTGCTGGGGCAAACATGTCCATCGCTATACGATTTACGAAATCTCTTCCAAGTCAATGTCGAAGAAGGCCGTCATCTATGGGCAATGGTTTATTTGCTTCAATCCTATTTTGGACGAGATGGCCGAGAAGAGGCTGAAGGACTACTTGAACGACGAAGTGGTGATGTTGACAAACCACGTATCTTAACAACATTCAATGAGCCGATAGCTGATTGGTTGTCATTTTTTATGTTTACCAACTTCACAGACAAAGATGGCAAATACCAATTATTGAGCCTAGCTGAGTCTGGCTTTGACCCACTTGCCCGAACAGCGCGTTTTATGTTGACTGAAGAAGCGCATCATATGTTTGTTGGTGTGACCGGTGTTGAGCGTGTCGTTCGACGAACATGCGAGTTGATGAAAGAATATGATACGGATGATGTTAAACCGTATGGTGGCATTCCACTTGATTTGATCCAAAAATATATCAACTTCTGGTACGCGTCTTCACTTGATTTATTTGGGGCGGAGAAAAGTTCGAATGCGGCCAATTACTTTGCAGCTGGTTTAAAAGGGCGTGCTTGGGAAATGAAAAAGTATGACGAGCATACAGCGATGAATGATTATTATGACATGACGGTCTTGGAAGATGGCCGCTTGACTCATAGCGACATACCGCTTCGAAATGCAATGAACGAAGTCTTGCGAGATCGGTATATTGAAGATAATGAGAAGTCGACTGAAAAATGGAATCGTGAAGTGGCAAAGCATGGCATCGACTATCAGTTTAAGCTCGCCTCGAAACGATTCCACCGCACGGTTGGTATATATGCAGGGCACACATTCAACTTACAAGGCGAATTAATCTCTCAAGAAGAATATAAATCAAAACTTGATTCTTGGATTCCGACAGAAGATGAGAAGGTTTTTGTTCGCTCGCTGATGCAGCAGGTCATTGAGCCAGGCAAATGTGCGGCTTGGATCGCGCCGCCCAAAAAAGGGATCAATCAAAATCCATTTGAATTTGAATATGTGAAGCTTTAAAGGCATGATGCCGCTGTGGATAAAAATCAGCGGACAGTCAAGTCAGAACATGACCATGGTCGGCACGCGCTGGGGGTTGACCGTGGCCCCCTGTGGATTTTTGTGATGCTCACCTCTTTATTACCGATTGGCGCTCTTTTTGCTGCAGCACATGTTTCACCATCGGCACATATTGTTGCACAAAAGACGATGGCGGCGGCGAAGTCACAAGCTGTTATTCGTTACAATGATGATATTGATACTGTTCATGTACAAACCCTTGTGCGTCGTTTAGAGGCACAAGGTGCATCGCTGACATTTTCTTTGTTTGATGAGCATTCGGAAAAACTGGAAGTCGCTTTCCATCCAGATCGGGGTTTATGTGGTAAAAGTGCACGGACACTTGAAATCGGTTTGAAATCGCTACATGAGCTTGGTGCTAATTTCCGATTTTCAACGCGCTATTATATTGATGGACGGATTCGTGATGAAGCCCTCCAGGGCAATTTGATTGTTGTTTTTGGTGGAAACCCGTTGATGCGGCATAACGAAGTCCGTGAAATTATGCGTGAACTACATCTTTATGGCATCAAGAAAATTGATGGTGACATACGCTATGCTTTTCAGATTTCAGAATCTGAAAAAACGCCAGAAGGGCGCACAGGCCAGATGTCGACACCCGAATTTTTCTTCAATCAAAATACATTTATCGATGAGCCACATCGGGCGAACCCATCTCTGCCACAGACATATGCGCTGAGTAGTGCATATTGGGGAAACCGTATCATCGATATCCCACTTCAATATCAGCATGTATCGGGTTTGTATCTCTCTGAGTTTGGAGATGCTTCGGCTATTCTTCGGGCTTACTCAAACCAATTTGCTCGCCATCGTCGGCGTCATTATCGGATGAATCCGACGCCGCTTCGGAGCTGGAAAGAGGCAGTACGTCATGAAATGGGTGTATTCAATATGCGGCTCAAGGGACACATTGTTGCAGGTCACAAAACGGATTCAGCGATTTTATTCAGTATTCAACAATCACCGTATTTGCCAACCATATTGAAAACGCTTTTTGGTGAACAACTTTTTGATAAGCATATGCCGATCATCCGTGACATTCATTATAAGGCGGGGCTCCTTAAAACACTCAATTGGGCGCGGAGACGTCAGCGATGGTTGTTCGAAGAATCCCTAAAGAAGGTTCAACAACATATCGCGCCATCAGTTGATGCATCGAAGAATACGAAATCGCAGAAGCAGATAAAGCATCCTTCAAATCATGTACATCACGAGGAAGTCGAATTATCAACAGGGCAAACATGTCAGGACGGATTTCCGCGTCTGTCATCTAGACGTTTACTCAAGTATTTGAATGAGCGTGCGCTAGACTTTGAAGTGGCATCTGATCTACTGGCGGCCTTACCAACTTCGACAACACATCATATGCTCGCATCAGATTTCTTGAATCAAGTCGACGTGCGTGGTGTTTCAGACCTCGATGACGAAACAATTTCATTTATTGGTTTTATTTCAAATCAGTCAAATAAGCGCTCGAAGCGATTGGCAATCGAAATTCAAGGTGGTCAATATAGCATTGCTGAACGGCAAGATATGCTTTTTCAATTCATCAATGCCCTTGGTCATTTATAATTTATTACAGTCATCGGGCATGCGCCGCTTCAAGAAAAACGGCACGAATATCTAATGGGCATGCACTTTCTTCAAGCCCTTTGATAACGGTCGCGAGACTTAGCCCAAGGACAAGAAAGTCTTGATGAAGGCGTGTACCATGTCGCCTACATGCCTCAAAAAAGTCTTCAAAGTTATCAAAGAACGCTTCGAGGGTGACGGTGTGAACGCCCATATCTGGATTGCCAAAAACATCGCCGATTTCTTGTGATACACGTTGAAGGCCAAGTTGCTTTAATCCTTTGAAAAATTGTTCATCCTCAAATTGATAATAGCCGAGGTAGACTTCTCGCATCGCCTGAATAAATGTGCTGTCCCACCGATGCCATAAACGTGGGCGAGTCAAAGAGAGTCGACCATTCTCGTCTCGAAAGAGGACGGGCAGGTCGTGTTGAATCGCGATATGATCGTGTGTCAGGAATTGATGAAAAAACAGATGGAGTAATGTGCGAGCTTCATCTGCAGACAAATGAACAGCAGATGTCATCTGCGGCGTTTTTGGCTTGATCAAAAGATGTTGGTGCTCCCATGTGTTCATCAATTTTTGATGAACATCTGCCGCCGCAGTCATATTTTTTTGGTTTTTGTTTAACGTATTTAACTGCGAAAACCATGATGTAATAGGAATCACCTTGAAGAGTCCAGGGCGCATATAAACACGTAACCTTTTCCATTCTGCCGCAGGCAAAATGCTGGTCATATTCAATAAGGGATTATTAAAAAACATCCTGTTTAGCATATATCAATTTGTTCGTGAGAGACAAAGTGAAAGAGGAACTTTGAAAATGGTTTCGTTGGCAACTGACACCATGCGATAAATAGAGTAAAATATAGTATGGATTTAATTAGCGGCGCATCTGGTTTTGTAGGACGCTATCTGGCACAGGCGCTCAATCAGCATGGTCGGCGGTTTCGAAGTGTGTCACGAAATCCTGAAAAAGCAGAAAAAGTCTTTCCTGGACAAGACTGGGTCTATGGTGATGTTCATAATGGTACGTCAATGCATGATGTCTTGGCGGGTATTAAAACAGCTTATTTCCTTGTCCATGAAGTTGGTGGGGCTAAAGACTATGCGCAACGTGAGTCACGTGCTGCGCGGATTTTTGCTGAATCATGTCATGCAAATGGCGTTCAACGAATCGTGTATCTCGGTGGTGTACAACCGTCTGTGGTACACCACGTCTCAGAACACTTAGCCGCACGCGCTGAAACAGGTCGGTGCTTACGTTCGGCCGGTGTACCTGTTTTTGAACTTCGTGCTGGCCTAATCGTTGGTGCTGGTGGTTCATCATTTGATATCCTTCAAAAGCTTGTCGAGCGTTTACCGGTCTTGTTAATACCAACATCGTTGAATGTCTTGTCATCACCTGTTTATATTGGAGATGTGATTTGGGGGTTAATGACAGCTGCAGGGGCTTCAGTCGACCGAGCAGGTATATATGGTTGTCGTGGCGCTTCTTTGTTGAAAACAATCGATTTGTTTCAAAGCTTAGCAGACGCTCTTGGC
>JAHDGS010000149.1 GCA_020627505.1 Myxococcota bacterium | reverse complement strand
CATATCTTCATAAACACCGAGGGTGTAGTGTGCGAACGTGAAGCGCAGATGCTGTCTCAAAAATCGATACCCGAGCATGTTGCGGCTCAGCTGATTGTCAGCCTGAACTTGTATAAATGCACGCTGGGCCACATCTCGTGCCGCTCTGTTTTTATCTGTCACCAATCCTTGAAGAAGTGGAACTTTCAGCTTGGCATAGAGCTCTCCATCGGGGGCGGTTAATCGTTTTTCATTGTAGGGTTCAAAGTCGCCTTCGCCTTGGTCATATCCAAGTTCGAGTTTTGCGCCGAGCCACGGTAATGTTTGTTCCAGCCCAAGCCGTTGATATTGCCAACTGTCTTTGTCAAATTGCTGATCGAACTGCCCGACGAGGAATGTATCAAATGCACCCATTGTTTGTTGAATGGCGCCAGCTGCTTGTTCTTGTCGTGCCTCAAGATCCCGTGCTTCTGGGTGCCATTCATCAAGGGCCATTGCATTATCCCGCAACCAATCGGCAAGTGTTGTATGCTGCGCATCCAATTGTGATGCACAGAGTGTCGCCACGCTCACTATATATAATATGCCTCGACGCGCGCTGAAGAGATAAGGGAAAGGTGCTTTCATTTCTGTGAAGTCGCTCCATAGATTTCGGTTTTGGGAGGGAATCCATTGAGCAGCCGCCACATTTCGTAGCCGAGCGCGACCCGATCGAGTAGAATCCAACCTTTTACCTGGAGACCGACATGTAAGAAACGCGACTCCGGCCAATCCATTGTTCCATCGGGTTGTACAAGGATACGGAAGCCACCATCTTTACTGCGATGTGGCTGAACTGCAATGACCTCGCCCGGAAAGCTGCCAACGGCAACAGAGGGCCAGCCGCCGAATTGAATGGCTGGCCAACCTTCAAATTGAAGACGCACATGGCGACCAGGTTTGATTAGAATAATGTCACGACCACTGACAAAAAGCTCCACGACCCGATCAGCCGTTTTGGGCATGAGCGTTAGAAGGTGGTCACCTTTTTTGACCTGCACATTTCGGCCAGGAATGTTGATGTTTGTCACAATACCATCCGATGATGCACGAACCTCTCGGGTCATTTGACGTGAAACGAGCGTGCCTTGCTTCTGCACATCCTTTTGCGCATCTTGCTGATCAACACGAATCGTTGCGAGCGCAGAGTCGAGTTTCGAGCGGGCGGCCTCTAGCGCATTTCTTTTCTCACTCCGTTTTGCACGAAGCGCTTTGACATATGAATTGCGTTCACCCACGAGGGCTTTTGCCTTTTGCATTTCGGCCTGACCGGTTTGTACAGAAAGTTGAGCTAATTCAAGTTCTCGTGACGAGCGAATTCCTTGTTCTCGTAGTTTTTCGATGCGTGTAAGGTTGATAGAAGCTGTCGTGAGTTTTGCCTCCGCAGCTTGAAGCTTTTGCTCCGCATCGATGACTTTTTGCGCCGCAGCCATCACCTCATGATCCGCACTTTCGAGTGCGGCTTGTTTTTCTCCGATTTCAGCTTCAAGCCGTTTTCGCTCGACGCGTTCTTTTTCTTCATATAGCTCAGACTTCAGTTCCGCCGCGCGAAGTTGCAGCTCCGCGCGTTCTTGCAACTTTGGGTCGTTATCCTGCAGGACGACAAGTAAGTCACCTTGCTGCACTTCTTGACCCTCTTGCACATGCCAGACAGAGACAAGTCCTTCGATTGAGGCTTCAACCTCGATCGGACGATTGTTTGGGTTGAGCGCCGTGACAGCGCCATCAACTGCGATATTTTGTCTCCACGGTAGAAAGATTAGAACAAGAATTGTGAGGAGCCCCATCAGAACAAGGCGTCGTCCTAAGTTGTGATGATTCGCTGTGCTTGGCACAAGATGACGCTCAAGCGAATGAGAAACAAAGTGTTGACTCATACCTCGGCCTCCACTGTCGGCTGAAATGCATCTGTAATGTCAATACTCGCTTTCGCAAGAATATCTGGTTCGTCAGACAGAATAATCCAGGCATGGGTGTTTGTTCGTAAGACATCAGCCAATATCTTTTGTCGCAAACTAAAGGGCAATCCATCGATAAAACGAATCGAAACAAGCAAACACGGTTGCATCGCAAGTGCAAGTGCAAGGCCAAGCTGAAGCATTTCGATGTCCGAGAATAATTCAGGGCTCAGCCGAACTTCATCTTCCAATGTGAGACCGAGTTGTCGGATGCGATTGTCGAGGTGAACCATCGTGAGAAGGCGCCATACATCTGTATCACTAATGTCTGGTTTGACGCTGTGAAAAGCTTCTCTAAGCGCGCCATCCCATTCAAAGTTGCGCTCTAAAATACAAACATGACGAAAGTATTTTGCGCGGGATAAGTCAGAGCGATCATGTTCGCCAAGCCAAAATTCGCCTGAGTTCTCAAATTGCCGTGTGAAAAAATTGACGACATCAACATCAACATGTGTTTCGGCACCATGAATGAGCGCGATGTCTCCTCGCTGAATTTTGTGCCGAATGTGGTCTCGTTGAATGGTAAAGGATGATAGCGTCTCGGTCGAGTTATCCATATGTTCGTCAACAGGTATGGCATCGAGCCTCAATTCAAGTAGCTTATCGACGCTCGCAATCGAGTCGTAGAAAGACTCAACCTTTGAGCCGAGTTTGACCATAGAGCTGCTGACTGCATTCACAATAATTTCGGCCGCGATAAGCTGCCCTAAAGAGAGTTCGTTGCGAAGAACAAGAATACCGCCAATGACCAATACGGATGCGTTCATCAATACGCCAGAGTAAAGAGACCAACGGATTTGGCGATAAGCGATCTTAAAATGAGCGTCTCTGGCTTCGAGGTAGGTGCGAATGCGCTCATCGCTTTGTTTTTGGTAGTAAGACTGACTCTCGTTAAAAATATGTCCAACGCCAAGACGCCCAACACGCTCGAGCCACGCATGGATACGATACTTCTCTTTGCTTTCGTCAATGGCTGTTTGTGTCCCGCCAATACCAAGTGGAATAAGTAGGGCAAAAGAACTCACAAGAATAACGATATCGAGTACCAGCAACCACGGATGATAGAATGCCATAATAACCATTCCCGCAAACGCCATCAGTAAAGCATCTAAAGCATTGATGAGTGTTCCGGTCAGATTCTTTTTAAGCGCGAAGATTTCAGCAAATTGGTTGATACGTTCTTGCATGCCTTGGCGACTTCGAAAGTGCGCACTCGATACTGGTAATGTCTCAGATAACCGTGAAGCAATTCTGGTTAATAGACGTCGCTGAAGCAATTCCAGAACCATAACTTGTTGCGACCGAAAGAACGCACTCAGCGTGAGTCCGCCAATTAGAATAAAGACCAGCGTGAACAGGCTTTCATAGAACGTTCCAAATGCGACTTGGTTGACCACTGACTGAACAGATAGGGGGAGAACGAGAGATAACCCGCCGACTAAGACACCATAAATAGCGACAGCGACAAAGTCTTTTTTATCGAGAGAGAGGAAAGAAATGAGCGTTTTCCACGATGAAGACCAAACCTGCATAACGTATGTTATTTCACGAAAAATATTTCGTCAATATGTTTACATGATAAAATCTGCATGATACTGTGATCATATGTCGTTTATAGAGCAGTATCGAAAAGAGCTCTTTCCAGCACTCTCTGTGGCTTTAGTCGCTTTCCCGCTGGCGATCGGTATCGCTATTTCGTCTGGTGTTGATCCGATATTCGGTCTTTTTTCAAGTGTTGTTGGTGGGATTGTAGTCGGCCTGCTCGCCGGGGTGCCACTCCAAGTCAGTGGCCCTGCTGCGGGCTTAATTCTGGTGTCGCTGACGATTGTGACTCATTTTAGCTATCCAGCATTGGTGCTCGCGACGCTGATTTGTGGTGTCCTCCAATTAATCGCATATCGTATTGGGATGGCGCATTGGTTTAGGGCTGTGCCGCCAGCGCTAACATATGGTTTGCTCGCCGGAATTGGTCTTAATGTTATTATCGGCCAATTGATTTTGATCTTAGGTATCGATGTCTCACCCCATACGCTGGAGCAAATCATTGCACTTGCCGAAAATCTGGCGACGTTAGAACATGTCGAAACCCATGTGGGTGAGTTGGTTCTTCTTGGTATTTGTTTGCTGGTCTACAACTTGACCCCACTTGTGAGTAAGCGTGTCCCGCCTTCTGCCGCTGTGATTGTTGTCGGCACAATCGTAACCTTATTGCCAGGGTATAGCGTTCAACATGTGCCTGATATTCACTGGTCATATCTGCATTTCTTCCCGGCCAAACAAGCCGGTTGGAAGGTGTTATTCTCTTCTCATTTCATTGGTCTGTGTGTTGCCTTGTTTCTTATCGCAACGTTAGAGGGCTTACTCTCAGCAGCAGCAGTTGATAAAATGAAACCAGGTGCCGAAATAGACCTTCCCAAAGAGCTCTTGGCTCAAGGCGTTGGTAATGTCGTTTGTGGCTTATTGGGTTTTTTACCGTTGACAGGTGTTGCCATTCGAACCGGCGTAAACGTGAAGTCTGGTGGTGATAGTAAATGGCCTGCAGTGATTCACGGTGTATTTCTATTGGTTTTTACGGTGCTCTTCGGCTGGGCATTCCAGGTGATTCCGATAGCCGCACTTGCTGCGATATTGATTATGGCGGGCTTAAAACTGCTTCACATCAAAGATTTAATTGATTTATCTAAGGCGAGTCGCGCGAGTTTTTATATCTTCATATTGACTGTTGTTACAATCTTACTGACGGACCTGTTGCTTGGTATGTTGATGGGATTCATCGCGTCCTTAGTTCGGGTGGCATGGATTTTTTCTCATATCCAGATAGATGTTTCTCCTGAGCGAGCGCACCGTATTGACGTCAGGTTGTCTGGGTCTGCGACCTTCTTGTGTTTACCTCAGCTAAATACACTATTTGAAGAACTTCCAGGCAAAAAGATTATTCATATTCATATCGGTGGGCTTCAGTTTATTGACCATGCCGGTATTGATGCCATCGACAATTGGAGTCATGTATATATTGATAAAGGCGGGGAGGCCTATATCGATTGGGATGATATGACGCAACGTGGTGGCACGTCGTTTGTGAGGAAGGCGCTGACAACAAGTGGCGAAGAAGAACAGTCAAAAACGGACCCAGCCTTAAAAATGCATT
>JAHDGS010000148.1 GCA_020627505.1 Myxococcota bacterium | reverse complement strand
AAGCCACTAAAAAGAAAGTAGCTAAGAAAAAGTCAACTAAAAAGAAAGCGACTAAAAAGAGATCAACAAAGAAAAAATAAAAGTGATTTCTAAGCTAAAAAGGCTTGCTTCGGCAGGCCTTTTTTTTTTGAAGAGAGATTGGCTTCATTATATGAAATTGTTTTTGAAGTCAGGATTTTCAGATTTGAACCAGAGACACCGGTATATCATAGTCGTTGCTGCTACGGATTTTCCGTCAGAAGAATGGACGTAACGCAGGACAAATTCGGAAGTGACACGTCTCTGGTTTTTTGGATTTATGAGACCATCTCGAGGAAAGTTGTTTTATATCTACAATTTTCATAGAATAAAAACGATGAATATGTCGTTTGGATTTCAACTCTATTTATTGATATGCGTGTTTCTGACCGGGATCTGTATTGGTAGTTTTCTGAATGTCGTTATTTATCGCTTACCAGCAGGCTTGAGTGTGATTAAGCCTCGATCGCGTTGTTGGTCATGTCGAACAATGGTCAAGTGGTATGATAATATCCCATTATTTTCGTGGCTTAATTTACGAGGGAAGTGCCGAAGTTGCCAAACACCAATATCAATACGTTACTTTTTCGTAGAACTCTTGGTCGGTTTGCTATTTGTAGCCGCTTTTATCAGCTTCGGTCCATCGTTGGGGTTCTTGGTCGCAATATTGCTGATACCAGCCTACGTCGCGACAGCATATATCGATCTGGATACGTGGACCATTCGCATTGAAATTTTATTATGGATTGCTGTGTGCGGTTTGGGGGCTGCCAGTATATCTGCACTCGTAGACCAAGATCTGGGCCTCGTTTATGGTGCCAGTGTTTTGAATGGGAAATGGATACCACTGATTCATGCTCTTTTAGGTGGTCTCTTGGGCTTCGTTTTGCTCAATAGTGTGCGTGTTTTAGCAACTTGGTATTTCAAGAAGAGAGGGCGCCTCGGGGATGATGAAGAAGCGATGGGGCTCGGTGATCCACTTCTGCTTGGGGTTCTCGGAATGGTCAATGGTGTCGCTGCGATTCCACTTTTGATATTCTTAGCCGCACTACAAGGTTCAATTATTGGTATTTTATGGACACTCATCGGCCCAACAATAAGGACTCGATTCGAACGAGCGGAATCGACTGAGATTGAAGATGATTGGGTGCCACCTGAACGGGCCTTACCTTTCGGGCCATATTTAGCTTTGGCTGGATTGGAACTGTTATTATGGGGGCAAGAAGTGCTCACCCTGTTGCCAAACTTTAAGTTGATATAGTGGCTTCGATTTTGTCCACCTCATTTTTTGACAAAAATTGGCGTTTGGACGCTGGTTCTGTAAACTTTCAATATGGCAGACTTACTTGGTCTTGATATTGGCGCAGGCGGAATTAAGGTTTCTCAACTTAAGAAATCTGCGAAGTCATATACTTTGACAGGTTTTGCCACCATTGATTTGCCACCAGACACAATTGTTGATGGAACGATTGTGAATACTGAAACCATCATTGAAACAATTCAAACCCTCATCGAGTCGCAAGGGTTTCGCTCCAAACGTGTCGCGGTTGCTTTGTCGGGACATGCGAACATTATTCGATATATTTCACTACCATCCATGGAGAAAAGACGACTGGACGAAACGCTGAAGCTGGAAGCTGAGCAATATATTCCATTCGATATTTCGGAGGTTCAGCTCGACTACAAAGTCTTGACTGAAGAAAATTTGCAAGGAGAAATGGATATCCTGCTGGTGGCGGCGAAGCGTGATGTGTTGTCTCGTTATCAAAATATTGTAAAGTCTGCGGGATTGAAATTGTCGGTCATTGATGTTGATGCGTTCGCTTTGCAGAATACATTTTTGTCAGCCTATGGCGAGTTATCAGGAACGGTTGCGCTCGTCGATGTTGGTGCCAATATCGTCAACATCAATATTTTACATAATGGGCAAACCGCTTTCACAAGAGATATTGCACATGGAGGTATCGAATACACTGAAGAAATACAGCGGAGTTTCAATGTTTCTTTTACCGAGGCTGAGGCGATTAAACTTGAAGCGTCAGAAGACCTTGAGTATCGACAATCCAATAAAGGCGTCGAAGATATCTTTAGAGAAGTGAGTGAACATATCGCACGAGATATCTGTATGTCGCTCGATTTTTTTGGCACAACAACAGGCGCCAACGGAATCGACAAAATCTACCTAACGGGTGGTCCAAGTCGTTTGGATATCTTTAGAAATATTTTAGCTCAAAAATCAGGGGCAGAAGTTCTCGAATTGAATGCGCTTAACAATATTGAAATTGGTACAGGACTTGATCATTACTTCCTTGAGACGCATAGACATTTATCTGCAGTTTCGATTGGTTTAGCAATGCGGGCGTTTGACAAGGTGGTCCTGTGATTCGTATTAATTTGCTTCCATCCCGAGACAAAGAATTGCGTGACATGGCGATTCGTCAGCTCGCAACCATCTTGGCGTTGGTTGTTTTAGTCTTGATCGTCTTGATGACGGTACGATATACTGCTCAGCAAGAGTACTTGGCTGCCGCGAATGAGGCTGAAATCTTACAGAAAGATGTGAAGAAAGAACAGGCTGAGCTGAGACGACTTGATCGTCACCGCAAGGAAGAGGAAGAGCTACAGAGAAGATTATCGCTCATCTCTCGGTTGGAAAAAGGGCGCCGTGGGCCCGTGCGATTGCTTGATGATCTCGCTCGCGCAAAACCAAAAAGGGTTTGGTTGACGCAGCTCTCAGAAGACGGGCAAAAAATTACATTGCTGACACGGAGCTTAGGTCAGACAGATACATCTGAATACATGAAGAAGTTACAAAGAAGTGCAATTCTTAAGAATGTGAATCTTGGCGCGACCCAGCGCGTCGAAGAATCAGGGTTATCTGTTTACAATACAGATATTACGGCAGTACTGGACTACTCAGGATTATAGATGAATCTGGATTACATACTCAAAGAGTTTCTATTCTTAAAGCGAGAGTACAAAATCTTGGGTGGCTTGTTATGTGTTGTCGTGATTGGTCTTCTCGTGTGGTTCCTTGGTGTGGCGCCAAGTTACGAATTGACGAGAGAAACAACACAAAAACAAGAGGAGCTGAGAAAGCAGCTTCAAGAATTAAAGGCCAAGACTGAAGGGTCTCAAGATTTCGCCAAACGTGTTGAAAAGACCAAATCCGTATTACGGAAGGCCTCAGAACAACTACCAACTGGGGCCGAAATAGCAGAGTTGCTGGAAAAAATTGATGTGCTTGCCAAAGAAACGGGTTTATTGGTTGATTTATTTAAGAAGATTCCTGAAGTGAATATTCCCTCAGACCCGAAGGACCCCAAATCGCCTGTCGAACTTGCAGAGGTACGTGTCGAGGTGAAAATACAAGGTTCTTTTCATGAGCTTGCCATATTTTTTAATCGTCTGGCTAAAATGAAACGTATTATTAATGTTGATGGTCTCAAAATGCAGGTCATTCAACAAAAAGTGCGTGGTGATATTACCCGCTTAATTGCGAGTTTTAACTTAAGAACATATCGCTTCTTAACCGATGAAGAATTGAAAGCACTCGCCCCTCCGCCTGCGAAGAAGGCGAAGAAAGGAGCTAAAAAATGAGTCGGTGTTATCGCGGGCTTCAACGACCTAAGCAATTGGTCACGTCGCTGTTCGCATGCGTATTGATGTTTGGTTGCTCAGATAAAAGTGCTGAAGCATTTGATAATACGGTCGATAAAATTTCCGAGAAAAGAGACAACATGGCGATGCCTGTGAAAACAAAGGATAAGAAGAAAGGAGCTCGGGTGATGGATGACCTTAATCCTTTTGCAAATCTGACTGGTGTGCAAGATCAATTTCAGTTCGATCCAAATGTCTCGGACCCTTTTAAGCCCTATATTGATGAAGTTTTAGCATCTGTTGCTTCGGAGCAAACCATCGATACAGGGCACTTAGGGCCGCTCGAAAAACATCCGCTTGGGCAATATAAACTTGTTGGTATTGTGACTGGTAATGCTTCGCCGATGGCTTTGCTCGAGGCACCAAATGGTAAAGGTTATACCATTACATTAGGAAGTGTCGTTGGTCGAAATCTAGGGGTTGTCAAAGCGATTACACGGCATGAAGTTGTCATCGAAGAAGAGCTGCAGCAAGTTCAGGGGCCTTCTATTAAGAACAAAGAAATTTTGACCTTGCGTCATGCTGAAAGTGATGGACTTTTTGACTAAAAATTTGCAACAGCGATCAAACTATCGGAATGTGTTGTCTATGAGGCAAAAAATCACTTGTATCATACACAAACAGATGTGCGTGCTGCTGGCATTTGTCTCTGTTTTGTTGGGGACGGATATGATTTCCATCCAACATGCGCATGCCCAGGCGGAATCCATAGGCGATGCTCAGCGACTTGAGCGCGTGACGTATGAGCGAAAACAAAAGCGAATTAAATTTGTACTTGATGGGGCTTATTATGCGCCAAGTGTTGAGCGACGAGAGAATCCTGGTCGACTAATTATCGATTTTCCTGGATTATCAAGTGCAAAAAACCTATCTCGTCAGTTGCCTCGCGGGGCTTTGAAGACCCTTGGCTTTTACCGTACTCGCGTATGGCCACACCCTGAGCATGTTCGGGTTGTTCTAGATGCGAAGACAGATAATGTGCCAGACGTTGAGGTGATTCGTGACGGTGGGCATATTTGGGTTCAGTTACGAAAGCCGCAGACTCAAAAAGTGTTGCAACAAGCGGCTTCAAGTAAAACGAAACCAAAGAAGACAGATGTTGTAGATGAAGTGTCTGCTCTCAAAACATCGTCTTCTCTTGTTGAACTTTCTGAGATTCAACTGATTCGGAAAGAAGGCTTCTATCGTGTTCGCTTTGCGATGAAAGGGCAATATTCTTACGTTCTCCGTTCTGATAAACCCACGCTAAAACGTCTCGAGTTAACAGGTGTTCGCGCGAATGCCAAACTACTGGCGGAGCCTATCATTGGCGTTGAGGGAATTCAAAGTGTGAGTGCGCGACATGGGCAGGAGTCTGGGCGAATCGATGTTTCGCTTTCATTGAAGGCGGCCGGTCAGGGGACACTGTGGCGTGATGCATCGTATTTATATTGGGATGTTCGCCTTGATGATGT
>JAHDGS010000022.1:10780-30285 GCA_020627505.1 Myxococcota bacterium | reverse complement strand
CCAGACAACAGACCTTTTTTAGATATGAGGTCTGATTTCAACATCGAATAAACATCATCTAAATCCTGTTCAAAGCCCCGACTAACTTTAGCGAGTGCCTGTCCGAGAAAATCGTAATGATAAAATGAAACATCTTCAATTGTTTGAATATAAGCACTTCTTGAATCCCACCCCGGTATTGCCGGGATAAAATCATCTGGGGCCGCAAGTTCAACATTAATGTCTAAAGTTCGTTTGGCATGCTGTATCGCCTGAAACACATTAAGTGGCTCAGGCAATAGCTTGATATCGATATCCATTGTAGAATCACGCCAATCATTCAACACCGCCGTAGCCCCACCAACAAGATAAACCTTGCCTGGCCCTTTTGAATGGGCAGCGAGCTCTTTCATAAAAGATTCAATCAGTTCTTTTGTGGCGAAACGACGCATAGTTGAAGTTAACACAAGCGTTCGATGTTGCGTATCTCCTGGATTATAAAATTTGTCATTATTTTGAGGGAGCTCAACCTCATAGAGATTCATTGTTGCCTAACGTCTTCGTTCCGCATAAAGGTCTTGTTTTTTGCAACCTTTTCACGCCATTCGACACATACATTGAGGAGAGCATATGAAAACACTACTCACTTGTGGCTACAGATCAATCATTCTCATTCTTTTATTCTTTGTGGTCATACTCAATGTTCGTTTGTACTATTCACCAACATTTTCAGAAATAGAAGATGTGTCTTTTAATCAATCGGTCTACGAACAGCTTCAATTTATCAAGGCGCAAATCAATCTTGGACAAGATGATGAGATGCAAGCACTCTACCCAGAAGGATATATCTTCATACATGCGCTATACGCACTCTCATGGAAAGATCTGATTCAGGATATTCCGAAAACCTCCCGTAAATTTAAAGAAGGACTCACCGAAATCCGACATTCGCTCAAAGCGATTCTATCCGAGCAGGCGAAATCTATATATCCCGAGGACTTACCGATTCCTAATAGTGCATTCTACACAGGCTGGAGCACCTTAATACTTGGCCATTTACTTAAACTAGAGGGGGAGAAACATCTATATCAGAGTGATATGCGTCGCTTTCATAAGAATTGCGAAATAATCGAAGATGCGTTGTCGAAAACGACATCTCCATATTTCGAATCTTATACAGGCGATGCGTGGCCCGTTGATACCACTGTGGCTGTTGCGGCCCTGCAATTACATGATAAGCTATATACGCCCCGATATCAGCAAACGATCCAAGATTGGGTTCAAAAAGTTCGGCGACATTTAGACCCGCATACAGGTCTGATCCCGCATGCCGTCGACGCAATATCAAACGAATCGATAAAGGGTGCTCGCGGTTGTTCTCAAAGCCTGACACTAAACTTTTTGTATGATATCGATCCCCTCTTCGCACATGAGCAGTTTGAGCAGTTTATATCGCTCTTTCTCGACAAACGAATCGGACTTCAGGGTCTGAGAGAGTACCCGAAAGGAACTTCAGGCTCTGCAGATATTGATTCTGGACCAGTTATCTGGGGCATTGGTGCATCCGCAACGATTGTTGGACTGAGAACATTACGAAGATTCGGGCATCACGATCAAGCATCGATGATTAGAAATAATCTTGAATCCTTTGGATTCCCGATAAGCGTAGATGAGAAAAAACGATATTTATTCGGACAAGTGCTGATGGCGGATGTGTTTATCGCCTGGAGCAATGCCCTCGAAACAAAACATCGGCCTATTCAAAACCCATGGTGGAGGCTCCAGTTTCATCTTTCTTCATTCATCTTTATTCTTTGCCTGATGTATCTAATCCGACCACGGCAATAAAATTGCCGTCGCCATAAAGTCTTTCTTCGATTAAGTTGCTGTTTTTTTTCAGATGGTACGCTTTAAATATGAAAACACTTACATTTATTTTTTTATCGCTATTACTCACTTCTGCCTGTAATAGCGTCGACAAAGAACATCAAGATTTATGTCAGGAACAGATTAAAAATGGTGACATCGAGATCTTTAACTTCGCGATTGAAAACAAGCAAATCAATGAAGATAGTCCAGAGTGTTCCTCTGACGACTTAGCGTCATGTCCAATTGTAGAAGATTCAGAGTGTTGGACCTATTATGTTGAAACGTCTGATACATCATTCTTTTGCGGTATTCGATATAGTTCTAAAGTGACGGTGGCTGTAGAAACTGATGATACTCGACTGAGGGATTTCGATCATGATAGAGATGCCAAAAGTAATCCTGATGGACTTTTAGCGCTTGCCGCGGAAACGGATGCACTTTGTAGTTATGAATGAGCTAGGTTAATGAATCAATCACATTTATAACGCCTGCCACTATCTCAGCCGCATCATCATCACTCAACCCAGCGTGCATTGGCAGACGTACAAGACGTGACGCCACAGATTCGGTGACAGGCAGTGGCGCCTGTTGTCCTGCGGCAGGAGCCAAATGCAATGGCTCATAATGTGACGTCGCCATAACACCTTTTTCACGAAGGGCTTTTAATGCAGCCGTACGATCGTCGCGCGTCTTACCTTCTGGAATCAAGAAACCAAAAATATGTGCTGGCAGCTTCACATTGTCGTTGACATGCTGAAACAAAATCCCATGCGATTCGGCCAATGGTGACAAACCCTCTTTGTAGATATTGTAGACTGACAAACGACGTGACTGCATTGCCTCAGCAGCTTCAAGTTGAGAAAGCAAAATCGCGGCAAGCACATCTGACGGCAGATAACTCGACCCAACTGTTCGCCACGTGTACTTATCAACATCTCCTCGCAAAAATGCAGAGCGGTCTGTGCCCTTTTCGCGAATCATCTCAGCAAAATGGGCCGCCTCATCATCATCAAGACAGAGGGCCCCGCCCTCGCCACACGAAATATTCTTGGTGCGATGAAATGACAACGTCGCGCCAAAACCATAACAAGATTGTGGCACGCCATCTTCTTCAGCAAAAAGCGCATGTGCCGCATCAACCATCAATGGCACACCATACTCAGAAGCAAGCGCCTGCATGCCTGCCAAGTCATTTGACACACCCGCATAAGGCATCGCCATGATAGCATCGACTGGTCCATTCGCATCGACATATGCCTTCACTTGCTCTGGTCCCATGCACCATGTGTTCGCATCAATGTCACCGAAGACCGGCTGACAGCCGCGAATCGCAATCGCATTCGCTGTCGACGAAAATGTGAAAGATGGACACAACACTTTTGCGCCTGGTTTAAGCCCCGAGACCATCATCATGAGTTCGAGTGCATGAGTACATGATGTTGTCAACAACACGTGTTGCCGTGATGTCAATTGTTTGAGTCGTTCAGTCGCGCGTCTGGTGAAATCACCGTCCCCCTCTAAGTGTCCTGACGCGAGTGCCTCAGCAACATATTGACCTTCTTTTTCTGAGTTGACATGTTTCGCAAATACAAACGACATAAGACCCTCTCTCTAAGACTGAACTAACTAAGCACGACAAGTCTAGCAACTTCCTCGCCGACGCGAACGCCGGCTTGACCATCCCATAGCTGCGGCGGACCATTGACCACATATTGCCCAGCCTCAATTGCATCAACGCAGGCACGCAACTTTTCGAAATCTGTTCCAATCAATGTACTGCTACCTTCTCGATCGTTGAGTGTCACCGGGCGTTCTGTGTTGGGCCTGAGTGTCAAACATGGCACACCGAGCACCGCACTTTCTTCTTGCAGGCCACCACTATCCGTCATGATAAATTTTGCATTCGACGAGAGTCGCAAAAACTCGTGGTAACCTTGCGGCGGGACCAAGTGAATGTTTGGATTATTTTCAAATATCGACAACAAACCAAATGCTTCGAGCCGTGCCCGTGTGCGCGGGTGAATCGGAAAAACGATTGGTGTTTTTTCAGCAAAAGAAACGAAACAATCAACAAATTGACGCAATGTTTCTTTGGCATCGACATTCTGAGGCCGATGCATCGTCACAAGCGCATATTCACCTGGCTTGACTGGTGCTATCGTTTCAAGCGGAATTCCACTTACTTTTTCGAGCTGCTCTTTAAGAACATCAATCATGACATTTCCAACCAACGTCGTCCGCTCAGCCATCCCCTCTTTCTCAAGATTGACGACCCCACTTGGTTCTGAGCATAAAAGTAAGTCACATAGTCCATCTGTGACAATTCGATTCAACTCTTCAGGCATCTTTCGATCAAACGACCGCAACCCGGCCTCGACATGAATCGCAGGAATATGCCTTTTTGCTGCAACCATTGCACACGCAGCGGTCGAGTTGACATCTCCGACGACCAAAACGGCATTAACCGAACGGCTTTCTTCAAGTTCAGCATCAATCCATGCATCAAAGCGCTCCATAATACGCGCAGTTTGGACAGCATGTGATGCCGAGCCAACCTCGAGGTGCCCATCTGGTTTCGGTAGCCCCAATTGCTCAAAAAAAACATCACTCATTTTATGGTCGTAATGCTGCCCTGTATGCAACACCACGGGCACAAGCCCTGCCTTTGAAAGCCCTCTCACAATCGGCCCGAGCTTCACAAAGTTTGGTCGAGCACCAGCAATACATATCACACGTTTTTGATTCATTCTTTCACCTATAACTCAACATTAAACCGCTCTGCCCATACATCTAACATAATCAACCGAAAGATGTCGTGCCCAGCTTTACGTGATGCGTCTGTTCCGCCTCGAAGCATTTGAAACAGTTCATCAACACGTGCAGACGATAACCATTTTGTATCATTCAAAAGGCTGCCAGAAAGATGGTCTCGAAGTATGTGCTGGTTTTCTCGCCACCATGTTTCTTGTGGGGTCTCAAAACCCCACTTACTTCGTCGCCATGTAATCTCATCGGGCAAGGTTCCTTTCATTGCATGTCGAAGGGGCGCTTTGACCCACCCGCGTTTATATAGCAAATGAACTGGTATCGTCAGCATCGCCTCGATTAATTCGTGATCGAGAAATGGGTACCGACCTTCAACCGAAAAAGCCATCAGATTTCTATCATCCCACTTTAAGAGTCGCGGTAAATGTATTGTGCGTATTTCCTCAACCCGCCGCGCAGCAACAGACATACCAATCACATTATCAACACCGCTCGACTTCGCTCGACGGCGTTCGAGGTAACGAGACAAGATAAATGGCACTTGCATTAAGATATCAGGGTTACCACCAGGTATCAGCGAACCGAGTGTCGTCTCGGCCACATCGACAAAACGCCTTTTTCGTGCCATCGAAAAAAGGTTTGCAAAACAAGACTGCCAATACCCTGCAAACACTTCATCACCACCCTGACCATTCAATGAGACAGGGCAACCAGCTTCTCGTGTCGATCGCGCAAGCTGATAGGCTGCATATTGTGCTGTCGATCCAACCGGCTCATCGTGATGATACGCCCAGTCAGATTTTTCGGCCCACCAATCATCAAATGCAGGCTGCACAGCAATATTCTGCACGCCTGATTTTTGGAGTACGGCCTTCACAAAAGGTGTTTCGTCAACATTTGTCCCCGAAAAAAGAACACTAAACGTCTTCAGCTGCTCGGCCGCATCGGACGCTTGTAATTTTTCTTTCATCAGCATGACAATCGAGCTTGAATCGAGCCCGCCACTCAATGCCGCTGCCACAGGCACATCACTACGAAGCCTCAAGTTTGTCGCTCGATTTAAATGCGACCAAACCAACGATGCCGCCTCTGCCTCAGACATATCTGGGTTGGCTTCTATTTTTTCGGGCGACCAGAATGCATGCGCATCAATCTGACACCCCGTATTGAGGTCACATGCAAAAACGACACCTGGCTCAACGTTTTTGATGCCTGCAAAAAATGAATCACCTGACCCACCATAACCTGAGGTCATATAACGTTCGAGCACAGCTTCATTCACACGTGCTTTCATCTTTGGCAAAACGAAGAGCTGCTTTGGCTCAGACACCAGAGCCCACTGCCCTTCTCCAATCTCCGCATGATAAAGCGGCTTTATGCCAAGCCTGTCTCGGGCATAGACGATTCGTTTCTGGCGTTGATCCACCAAGATGATCGAAAACATCCCGTTAAAACGTTCGAAGGCGCCCATCCCCCAAGCCGCATATGCTTTCAAAATAACTTCAGAGTCTGTGCCTGTCTCAAAGCGATAGTCGAGTTTTTCAAGTTCGGCGCGCAATTCGACGAAGTTATAGACTTCACCGTTAAAGGTCATCCATATATCTTGATGCGACATCGGCTGAAGACCTGCATCAGACGTATCAAGTATCGCCAAACGACGATGCCCAAGTAGATATGTCCAACTTGCATTCTTTCTCGGTTTTTCATTGTGAATCAACCGTTTTGATTCTCTCGACGACCCAAAAGCCATCCCGTATCCATCTGGGCCGCGATGCTCAATAGCCTGAAGCGCGTGAAAAGCATCATGGGTCGACAAACGGCTCGACACATCTTTATGCTGAAAGAAAAAAGCAACCCCACACATTATTCATCGGCTCCTTGAAAGAAGCTTCCAAACAAGACGACAAGCGTCAAGGCAGCCAACCCGACTTCTAGTCCTTTTAATGGCAAGCACAAACGTGGCTCAATATGAAAGAATGGGTGTGTCAGACCAGGCATTAATAGCAGTAGTATCGTGTATGCCTTCAGCCATGTTGGCTTTATCAAGCGCAGTGCGCCAAAAACTGCGAGCAGAAGCAGCACAATTTCTTGCAGTGTAATGACAGCTGTCATTGCCATATTCTTGAGCTGCGTTGGTGTCAGCACCCATATCCGTACAATCGATATCAATACTTTCTTAGCAGCCATCAATGGATCTGCACGGTATCGCGACCATGCTTTTGTTCGAAGTTCTTCGGCGACAACCGGCTCAAAAAAGTCCGCATCATATTTTTTCTCCATCGCGTTGATAAAATTATGACAGACCATCATTGATGGGTGTGTCGAGTCGATGGCGAAGTCAAAATCCCAGAAGCGCTCATCATACTGACATGAACCAAGCAATAGACTCCGCGCAATATATGCGTCGCCATGAAGGATTTTTCCGTTTTGCGGTAAGTTCAAAATCGTGAACGTCACAAGCATTAAGAGAGAGACCACGCCGATAGGCATCACAGCTTTGAACCATTCTCTCAGGGTTGTTCGAAATCGAATCAAGGCCGTCACAGCGAATAAAACACCAATGGGCGCAAAGTCTGGTCGCAAGATAGCAAGGCCGCCCATCCAAATCCCTGCTTTGAGTGAGGCACGCATACGTGCTTCATCTCGGGCCAGAATGATATCTGCGGAGAATAACAGCACTTGTGTCGCCAAGAATAATGCTGGCACGATACCAGAATAGACGGCCGCGTAATAGGTGAAAGGATAATATGCAAAGAGGCATAGGCGAAAAATATCTTCGAATAATACATGCCGCCTAAAACCATTCTGCTCAAGTCTTCGTGCAACTTGACTCGGCACAAGAAACACCATCAAGCCAGTCAAAACGACCTGGAACCAAACCACAGACAACGGGATATTGGGTAACAATACATATATTAAGGCTGTTAGATAAGCATAGCCAGGCGGATAATCTGTCAGACCACTCACACCTGTTTCAAGAATGTGCATCGCCGCAAAATGATTCCTTGCTGGCTCAGGCCCTCCAAAACCTGGCGGCACGTAATGTCCATGGGCGCGCCATACGGTAAATGCACCACCGATCACGACGGTCATGATCGCCAAAAACCACGGGTGACGAATCAATCGCCAGAGGGCTCGCATCTTACCCTTCACTCGGCAAGAACTTCTCACGAACTTGATAGGCCCCTTTAGCGGCCATTCGACCAACAGGCCCCATCGCGAGCAAGGCGACAAGAGATTGACATTTCTTATTTCGATTGAATGCGTCTGGATAAACAGCTTTCCCGAAGTAACAGATTCGTTTCGCTTTGACTGCATTGCCTTTCGCCAACGTTGCAAGTCCATGTCTGCCGACATCATACTCAATAAAAGCTTCTTTGAGCTCTTCGCGGGAGACCGATGCACACGCCAACATATCACCGCTGACTTCAAGTGTCGACGCATACTCATCCGTCATAAATTTCAAAGCGCCGCTCGCGGCCTGCTGAGCCGTCTGGTTTGTCGGATGCCATCGGTAATTAAACAGTGGCGCATCGACATAAACGACGTCCTTGGCGACAGATAGAAGTCGCCAGTGAAACCACTTATCCGGATTTATCATTCGGCCGCCACCATAGCCTTCGAGGGATTCGTATAGCGATCTCGGATAACACGTCGAGGCAAAAGGCATTGGGTTATTCATATGGCGAAGCGAGTGTGCCAAAATATCTGACGCCGGCGCGCGATAAACATCGCAACCAACCACTTCCGATAAGGCCTCATCGCGATAGTGTGCAGCATAAGGTTGATATGAAGGTTCAACCGTTCCGGTCACATGACTCTCAGGATCGATTTGATTCATCTTCGAACAGATGATCACCTGTTCCGGGTCGGAGACCTGTTCGAGGATTTCTCGATACGTTTTGAGCGCATCATCACGTATTTCGTCATCAGAAGACAGCATAATCATGTGCGTCCCTGTCGCGAGGCGCCCTGCCTGGTCGAGGTTACGCGCAAAGCCAACATTGCAACCGTTCACACGAACACGTACCCGAGGATCATTTAGTCCAAGTACATACTCAACAGAACGATCCGTACTACAGTTATCTGCCATCACGACTTCAAACTGTGCTTCTGTCAGAGCGAATATCGTCTCAAACGTTTTGTCGAGATAGTGTGCGTAGTTGTAGTTCGGAATGCAGATTGAAAACCGTATATCACTCATGATGTAATACCTTTATAAATTCGAAGCACCTTATCTGCGCACGCATCAATATCGAACAGCTTCTGCGCACGTTTTCGACCTGCTAAGCCAAATGAAGCACGCGTGTCCACATCTAACAATTCTTTCAGTGCATCAACATATTTTGGAATATGACTTGCCGGCACAATCACCCCGCACTGCTCAGATAAGACATCCGACACCCCACCGCCTGATGCAGCAACCACAGGGACTTCCGAGACCATCGCCTCAACAGCGACACGTCCAAATGACTCTGTTCCATTTGGAACAACCAGCACGTCCATCATGTTGGCAATTTCCGCAGGGTGAGAAAGAGGGCCTTCAAAATACAAGTTTTTCAAGCCTAATTTCTCTGCCTGCTGCTTCAGGTCAGATGCATATGCCGTCTTCGGAATGTGCCCAAAAATATGAAAACTCAATGGCAGTCTCTCCGCTGCATGAGCAATATCGATAAAGCGTGCATGATTCTTAACTGGCGATGAAAGATGACCAATCATTCCAACCCGGACCTTGGCTTGCCCTGTTTGTTGTTTTTTTCGTTGTTTAAACAAAGATAGGTCCAAACCATTCTCAATCACAGACAAGTTGTCATATGCTTCATTTTCACCACAAAAAGATTTATAGCACCGATACGTCGATGGACTGTTGGCAATGACGGCATCGCTGAGCCGAAACCCGTGGCGCGCCAACGGAGGCACAAGCATCGGAAACGGCTCATGCGCTCCAAGGCGTTCTCGGATGTGCCATACATGTGGACGTCGCAATATTTTTGACGCGATAAACCCTTCTGGTGTCAACGACGTATTGGTGTGAATTACATCGATGTGGAACTTTCGTGCCATCATGATGATATCAAGCGTGCCTCTCGTCATCGCCAGACTTTGAATCCACATTTTTGAGTTCAGTAGCGGCCGTTTCCATCGACGGGCACGGATTTTTTTATTCCACCAAAATAGCTGGGTTCGTTTGAAGCGTTTACGATAAGACCGTTCTAAGTTGTCTCGGGCATCGGATGGCCCATCGTCATCTGAGACAAAGAAAGATTCTACACCTTTGTCTTGAAGCGCGCCTGCCAACTCAATCGTCGACTTGGCTGCCCCGCCCATGGCACCATTCATGACATGCAATACTCGCATAAGAAAGTTCTAGTCGATCCTCGCTCGAACACAAGAGGGGTAACGTTCGAACAAATAAGAGATATTTACATGCCGCCTTCTACAGCTGTGCTTATTGTTGCAGTATGTATGGTGAGCTGGCAAGCCGTACTTATGAACTCAATCATTCGAACCACAACCATTTCAGTATTTATACTCATATCAACATCTGTAACAGCTCACGTAGAACAGAGTGCGCCAACAGAGACTGTCACTGATGATTTATGTCATGTCTCTAACAAAGGCTGGAAGATTTTCCACGGCGCAATTGCGCCGTATTATGGGATGGCGGCAGGATCTTTAGTTGGCTTAGTGACCATCGGGCTCCAAGATTGGGAAAATGCGCCCATTGTTGGCATGATCGGCGGCGGCTTTTTAGGCTTCTTCGCCGGGCCACTCGTGCCTGGACTCATGCATACTAAAAATAGAAAGAACGGTTTTGCGAAATATTACTTACCGACAGTGTTATCAATTATTCCTGCCGGGGCGATTTCTTTCGCAACAGAAAACCTGAGTCCTATTCCAGGTATTCCGATACCTGGAATTGTCGGCGGATTATCTATGGGCTGGGCGCTGAATGGTGAATGTAATTTAGAGTAAATGTTCTGGACCACGCTCTTCGGTTCCGCCCGTGAAACGTGAGCGTGTCCCTCGTTTCACGTCAAAAGCGCTATCAGCTGCTCGACGACATAATCTTGCTCAGCCTCTGTAATACCTGCAAAAAGAGGTAGCGACAGCATCGTCGGCCACATCGCATCGACATTCGGAAAACGCATGGTCGCGCCTTCACGAGAATCCGCATAATAGCTCATCAAATGAAGCGGTCTGTAATGCACAGACGTGGCCACGTTTCTCTCTTGAAGTGCATGTATTAACGCCAGACGGCTCTCTTCGGTCAACCCTTTGATACGTACCACAAATAGGTGCCATGACGATCGTCGACTTTCGAGTTCGACAGGTGTCTCAACACCATCAACATTCGCAAATGCTTTGGTGTAATATGCTGCGGCTTTCTTTCGTGCATCCCATAGTTCTTGATGGCGCGACAACTGAACACGCCCCATCGAAGCGGCAACATCGGTCATATTATATTTGTAACCAGGCGCGACAATGTCATAGAAGGGAGAACTTTTGCCATCGAAGCGTTTCCAAGCATCTTTCGACATGCCATGTAAAGACATCACGCGAACACGATTGGCGATATCTTTGTCATCGGTGACAAGCATGCCGCCTTCACCCGTTGTGATGCACTTATTTGCGTAAAACGAAAAGGCCGTTACCTTTGACACTTCACCACATTTTTTCCAGGCATCACCGACTTTCATTTTTGCTGGCATACAATGCGCGGCATCTTCCATCAGCCATAGACCTTCATCATCAGCAATCTGCTGAATACGTTCCATATCAGCCATTTGCCCAGCATAGTGAACAGGTATCACGCCAGCCAATCGCCCATATGGGCCACTCAAACCACTCACAGGCTCATTGTTTTTGATTTTGTTTATCGTTTCAACCAACGCATCCGGACACATACAAAATGTGGTTGGGTCGCTATCGACAAACACAGGCACGGCATCAAAATAACGCACAACTTCTGCAGTTGCAGCAAAAGTCAAAGCCGGCACAAGCACCAAGTCACCACGCTGTATGCCAAGCGCCTCTAGCCCAAGATGCAAGGCAGCGGTACAAGAGTTTAATGCGATCGCATATTTGCCCCCGACAGCTTCTGCAAACTCCGTTTCGAAACTGCGCGCATGTTTGCCTGTTGTCACCCAGCCTGTTTCAAGCACACCTGTGACAGCTTCAATCTCTGCATCACCAATTGATGGACGAAAATATGGTACTGAAGTCACTGTCATGAAAGCCCTGCCTTTCTTCTCAAAAAGATATCTAAACGTTCTGCCGCCACTTCACGGGTATAGTTATTCTCAACAAGCTTTCGGCCAGCCGCACCCATCTTATCACGCAGGGCCTTATCGCCAGCCAAACGCACACAGTGCCCAAGAAGCCCACGCACATCACCAGGCTTCGCAGAAAGACCCGCTCCACCACCGACAACGATATCAACCGGCTCACCCGTCGCAGCTAATACGATCGGATTCTGACTCGCCATCGCTTCATATATTTTACTTGGCACGGCACCTGGGATCTCCATACCCAATGTAATAAAGGCTGCATCGGCAACAGCAAGCAGTTCAGGTACGAGCTCGCGTGGTTGCTTACCAATGAACTTCACCCGGGTAATATTCTCGTCACGCAGCCGGGCCTCAAGCCGTTCTTTTTCTGGCCCATCGCCCGCTAGAACAAAGCGACCAGGCTTGTCTTTAGGCCACGCCTTTGCGACATCAAGTATTTGATCGATTCCTTGCGCGTAACCAAGCAGCCCTGCATACAAAAAGACTGGGCCTTCTTCATCACCGACGAGTGTCTGGGCTGTTTCAGAAGCTTTATCATCTCCAAATCGACTCGGGTCGACGCCATTTGTGATGATCTCGACATCCACACCTCGGCATCTTTCAGAAATCGATTGAATAATTCCGCGCGATTGCCCTGTGACACCCGCGGACTTTTTGTAAAAATCAATTTCAAGACCCTCAAGTACACGTGCAATCGCCCCATCTGAAATCGCGCCGATTCGAATAGCTGACTCCGGCCACAAATCTGAAATATTCATTACATATGGGCAACGCCAATGCTTCGATAAAGAGAGTGCCGCCCAGCCAATAAAGAGTGGTGGTGACTCAACCCAAATGACATCAGGCCTTTCAAGTAATGTCGGCCCAAATCGTTGTGCGTTCAGCAGAAATGTTCCGTAACAGGCAAGGCGTTTTACAAAACCTTCTTTCGAGGCATAAAGCGGCACTCGCGCAACCTTCATACCTCGATATGTTTCAACAAATGGCCCCTTGCCTTGATATTCAGGGTCGACAATACCAGACGGGTAATTGGGCATTGCTGTCAAGATATCTACATCCCAACCTTTCTCGACAAGCGACACGCCAAGCTCAGATAAACGAGCCTGTGGTGCCCCCATTTCAGGCGGAAAATACTGGGTGAAAATACATACGCGCATAATCGAAATCTAGGAGATTATAACACGATGTACAAGAGGATATCAGCCTCCTTCATCAGCAGGTTTCAGCTTAAGTCTCTATCAACTTAGCGACCGCTGCAGAGATATTCTCCTCAAAACCACCTCCACCTTTTGTGTACTCAAGGTAGGATTCAGCACGGGAGCGATAGCTCGCATCTAGTTCCTGTATATTTTTGACTGCCGCTATCATCGACTGCGAATCTCTAACAGCAAACGTTGCCCTCATTTTGGCAGATTGTGGTTCATCAAAAGCTGCCGGTAAGATATTGATAACCGGTCGGCCCACCATAAGTGCTTCGTTTGCAGCATTGGAAGCAACTGTCACGACCACATCTGCATTTTTCAGAGCTTGACCAAAATCAAGGCGTTCAGGTGTAAACATATCGACGGTCACATTCTGGCTCGATGCACAGTGCTCATAAAACGATGCATCATCTTTTGGGTGTAAGCGTATCGTCCAGTTATGATCCGTATTTCGAATTGTTTCAGACAACACATCGATGACTTCACGGTGCTGTTCATGCGAAACATTATGTCCAGGCCCCGAAAACGCGACGAGAATATCTAATGTTTCTTTCTTTAGATTTGGCAGCTGAGATAAATCGATTTTAGGTTGTCCTGACATGGAGCCAACGACTTTTACTTGCTTGTCATCGTAGCCCGCTTCTTTCATCACGGCTTTGCCTTCTTCTCCAAATACCCAAAACTGGTCGACTGGCAGGTCTCGCCAAGTCGGGTCACCAGGAACGAGGTGACCGTGTTGAATCGAAAATATAGGTCTCATCCCATACGTCACAGACCTAAAGCATTCCGATAGAAATGCATTCTCAAAAGTTCTTGGATTCGCAGTGAGTAAGAACTTTGCGGAGTCATACACCTCTTCATGACACATCGACATTCTTGCGTGGAAGTTAAGGTTTTGGGCAGAATGCACCCATCGAATCACTTGAAGTGGTTCAAATTCCGCCTCGAGTTCTTGGCCCAAATTCCGAAGCAACTGTATTAACTCTATTGTTCTCTTGTTCTTCTGATAGCCAGAGAAGCGATTCTCTATGCACGTTTTCCCCAACACATTATCTGGTATCAACGACTCCAATGAGCGTTTATAAAGCCAACATGATTTAAGTCCCGTTTGAGCCGACAGCGTGTTCACGGCTTTAAGAAGTGGTTTGATCTGGTGTTGCCCCGTTAGTGTGACCACATAAAAGTCTTCATCCTCAAATTGTGGAAAGCTATCTCGCCGAAGAAGTCCCCGACCAACCTCACGTAGAAGGTACAGCTCGTCTTTTAGTGATTCTTTAAATGAAATAGGCCTATGCCCCGTGAGTGATTGAAAAACAGGCACCCGCATCGCCTTCAACAACGCATAGCCAAAATGATCGTCAGGGTTATTTCGACGATATTCCTCAGCATATTTGAGGCAAGCATCATCGAGTTCAAAGCGGCTTAAGGTCATAACGTTCTTTAGCACGTCTATCTATGCACAGGAATCTTTTCTTAGGCGTTGATATTCAAGTGGCATTTCGCTACTTAATAATCATGAAAGTAGGTGTTATTGGTTTAGGCCCGCAAGGGCTTCGTTATGTCAAAACAGTCAGAGAACATGCTGATTTCGAGATGGCATGGGGACTCGATCGTTCAGATGCTGCCTGTCAAAAGTGTGTCGACACATATGGCTGTCAGACGTTTACAGATTTAGCCAACGTGTCTGATGCAGATATCGTTGTTATTGCGACAAATGCGGACTCGCATCGCTCGCTTTTTGAGGCTGTTGTTGCACAAGGTGTTCGTCGTGTCATTGTCGAAAAGCCAATGGCCACATCGATTACTGACTGTCTTGCCATGGAGACACTCGCCAAAGAAACAGGTACACGGTTGAGTGTCATGCAGAATAGACGCATCGACCCATTCTATCTATGGCTGAAAGCACTGATCGACTCAAAAGAGTTCGGAGATATTCGTCATATATTCATTCAGCGACCAGGCATTGGTCTTGGGCTCCTGGGCACCCACTATTTCGACTTGGTTCATTACCTATGTGATGCCGAGATCGAATCTGTCTCAGGACAAATCGATGATTTTATCGGGCCAAACCCCCGTGGCGAACAATATAAAGACCCGGGCGGGCTGATTAACATGAAAATGGTTGGTCGTGCACGTGCGACGATTGCCCAGATTGAAGATGGTGCAGGTCCGATGACAGTAGAGATTAACCTCACAGGCGGGCGTATGCGCGTCGAAGAAAAAACGGGTGAGACGCATTTTATCAAACGTGATTTGACAGTCATACCTGGCCCAGGACGACCCGTTAAATATGAAGAATGGACACGTGACGATATTCCGAATGCGAAGATGAATATTTTTATTTCACTTGCAAAAGGACTTGAAGACATCGCAACAGATGATCATGTTTTACAGTCGGCTCACGGTCGTCGTTCTATAGAAGTTCTTGCCGCCGCTCACTATAGCGACAAACAAGATGGTCGCTGGATTGGCTTAAATGACATGTCTTTTCTAGATGCCGCCAAGGATACAAAATATGCCATCACCTGATTTCAGTGGTCTGAGAGTCGGCCTCATTGGTTTTGGTAAAATCGCCAAGTTTCATATTGATGCACTCCGCTCGCTTAAGGTCGATATCATCGGCTGCTTTAACCGAAGTGAACAAGGCCGCGCCGACGCCGAAGCCTACGGCATTCTACCATATGACTCACTCGACGCGTTAATGAAAGAAAGGCCAGATGGTGTGATTTCATGTGTGGCATTCATGAATATGCATCAACATGCCAAAGAGCTTCTACCTTACGGCTGCCCAGTATTGATGGAAAAACCCGCGGGCATCACGCTTGCAGAGTATGCCAACATCTGCAAGCGTGCCGACTCACGTCATACACCTGTGATGGTGGCTTTTAATCGACGACATTATGGTGTGATTCAAAATGCACTTACACATATTCGTTCGAATGACGCGACCATCAACAGTGTGCTCATGGAGTGGTCAGAACCACCACAAGCTGTTCTTGATAAACGCGGACAAGCATCACTTGATGCGTGGACATTCGCAAACACAAGTCATGGCCTTGATTTACTGACTTATATTGCCGGGAATATTTCTAAACCATCATTCACAACCAAGTTTGGTCAGAATGGTTTTCGTACAACCGTGCTGACCGGTGTCTCTGAAAAAAATATTTTGACCACGTTTGTGAATACATGGGAGGGCCCATCTGGCTGGCGTCTCGTCATCGGCACAGACAAACATCAATATCGGTTTGGGCCTCTTGAATCAGGCACAATCATCGATGCCTCACGAAACGAAACAGCGCTTGAGATTCCCGAGCATGACATCAATCATAAAGTCGGCTTCATCGAACAAGCCCGCTTCTTTTTATCCAACATTCAAACACGTGACTTCTCGCCACATGACTTGGCATCCGCAGCACCTGCAATGCATCTGTGTGACTTGATGACCAAAGAGCTTATCTGAATGACACGTATGATTTTAGGATGCAATCAGGAGATGCTATGCGCATAACGGTTTTAGCAGACTCTCTCTCTCTCCCACGAGGCGAAGAAGGCAATCTCGTTTCCTGGGAGGAGACGTGGCCTCGTCTCCTCTATCATCGACTCAAACCACAATATGACAACCTCGACATTGTGAACTATGGCCGCCGCGCATGTACCATCACGGACATGCTCAAGCACTTTCGTGATGCTGTAACACTAATCGAACCTGACATCGTCATTGTTCAGGTGGGTGTTGTCGATTGCGCACCACGCGTGATGCCCATTCCATTGCGTAAGATGATGAATGTGCCGGGCTTTCCGAAAAGTCTTCGAAAACGTGTCATTAAATACCGCAGCGATAGAAGGCAGGCGATTACTCAAAAGGACCCACTCGCGAATGTGTGGACAAAACCATCTCAATTTGATGACAGTTTCTGGATGTTGCTTTCTAAGTTAAGTGAACATTATGAGAATGATTCGAGCACACGTGTCATCGTGTTACCGGTACTTGGCAATATGCAGCAAATGAACGATAAATCACCGGGCTTCAGCGATAATGTAAAGCAATATAACGAGATGATTCGAAGCAGAACGGAATCAATTGGCGTAGCAACTTTATGTGCACCAGAACCAAATGAAGTTGGCATTCCAACTCGACTCGAAGCAGCAGAGTTATATGGCCCTGACGGTTACCATCCGAATGCGGCCGGCAACGTGGTCACAGCCAATATGGTTTACGATGAGATCGTCAAAGTTGTTTAGCTGCTAAATCACATCATCTCTCTGGACTTGACCGCTTAGAAGCGTATTTCTGCTTTGCTAGAACGAACGCCTCGAGCAGCTCCTCATCTGAATCCAGCCACGCGCACAACGTGGTTCGTCGGCTCTACGTTTTCGCTTCGTCGCGCAGCAGAATAATGACACTTCTATCGCAATCAATGTTTACGGAATGAAGTGCTAGCAACACCCTGGGGCACATAATATGTTTGATTTACTCATCAAAAACTCGGCGAACTCAAAGTCCATCTTATCATTGATATCGATCGAACGCTCACGTGGCATCAAATAACCTCGGCTGTCTTGTCCGAGGATTGAATTCTGCTCCATAATCGCCGCACGCGCCGAGGTATAAACCGCACCATTACGCACATAGATCCGTTCTAGCTCAGAAGCCGCCATTTTACCTTCTTCTTCCATCATCGCGGGCAGCAAACGCATATCATCAGCTAAAAACTTGAGTTTTCTAGGGTGAATATGATGCTCGATCTCCATCACAGACACGACAGAATCTGACTGCGCGCGCTCAAGCATATCTAAACATGCATTCACATCTTCCGCCTCTGTAAAAGGGCTTGTGGGTTGCAATATGCTTGTACTTGTCACCATCGACAGCACCTCTTTCTCAACATATTTAATCACATGGCGGACGTAATCAATTGCAGGGGCTTCATCTGTCGCAAGCGCGTCAGGCCTTTGAATCAATATCAATCGGCCTGAAGTCATGGCACTTTTAATCGCGTCATCCGCTAAAGCCTTCACATCTGCCAAGCTTTTCTCATCATCTGTCGAAAGCACGACAACATCACACTTCGATGCAAGCCCTGTCTTAATCGCTCTTATAAACAATGGAACACCACCTAGTGGCATTCTGTTCTTACCAGGCAGTCTTTTTGAACCCTTTCTTCCTGGGACAATCGCAATGTGCATTTCTACTCCAATTGATAATGTTCTAAGAGTTTGTCGACCATGTAGTGCTCTGTCTTCTCGAATGACTCGACCGTGTTTCCGCCAATATGAGGGGTCAGCAAAATATTAGCGTTCTCATTCGCATACTTGATAACCGGGTGTGTGCCATCAACATCTGGTTCGCCCGATAAAACATCTAGTGCAGCGCCTGCAAGCCGCTGGTTTTCAAGGGCAGACAAAAGCGCGCGCTCATCAACAATGCCGCCACGCGATGTATTGATAAATACACTATGTGGTCGCATCGCGTTAAAAAAATCATCGGAGATTAAACCCGCGGTCTCCTCATTCAACTTCACGTGAATCGAGGCAATATCTGATTCTCGAGCGAGTTCTTCAAGCTTAGAGACTTTACGAAAATCACCATCTTGAACATATGGGTCATAGTAAATGACATCCATTCCAAATGCGCGACCGTATTCTGCGACGATTCGGCCAAGGCGCCCAAGCCCGACTATCCCAAGAGTTTTTTCAAATAGCTCAGTCCCCTGAAATAAATCTCGATTCCAACCACCTTTCTTAACGTGCTGATTCGACAAATGTATTTTCCGCATCAAAGCAATCATCAACCCAATCGAAAGCTCAGATGTTGCCCTCACCTTCTTTAGGAATTTTTGTTCATCTTTTAAACACAAAAGTGAAACACCATATTTCTCACATGCTCTCACCTCTACATGGTCTGTTCCTGTCGCAGGACATACCACCGCCGCACCTTCTCCAAGATTTTGAATCATGTCTTTGGTGATTTTATGTGCCAAACGGATCCACAGCACATCCGTTTCTTGCATACGGATATCAAGCCCATCAGCATCGAGACGATCCGCCGGCACACCTGTGATGACATTAAAGTGCTCGTGGAGGCGGTCCATCGCCGAAGGCGAAAATCTATCTGGCTCTGTCATCCAGAGTTGACGTTTTGCCATCTACTGAAGCCCAAGTCTTTCTTTTGTGAATCGAGTCACCTCTCGTTTAAAAATACGAAATGATTCTTTTACACCGGCAACTTGTTCTTCTGGACGCATTTTTAAACGACCAGCAGACTCTCGCCAACTCGTATCATACGGCAACTGCTCCATATCGACGCTGTACGTTTCGACAAACTTGGCAGCCAGATAATCAAGACCTGGGTGATGAATATGACGACCATCTTCTTTCATAAAGTTGATTGGCT
>JAHDGS010000022.1:0-10770 GCA_020627505.1 Myxococcota bacterium | reverse complement strand
AAGCGCAGCGACACAGCGACCTTTCGAAAGATTGTCGCCGATACGCACATCACTTTCTCGAACAGTTGCATGAATAGAAACGGGGCTCACAGCATAGATAACTTCTCGCACACCCGCATCTTTGATGATACGGTGAATTTCTTTTAAGTCCTCGACCATCTCTTCAACCGTGAGCATATACGCCTCTTTTTCGACTTCTTCAAAAACATCAGGGTGCGGTATTTGACGATAATAATTACCTGTCTTTGGGTTGCGCCAGCACTCTGACATCGCAAGTGTCATCATCACAATATCAGCACTTTTAAATAACTTATCTGCACCAGCGTCTAATTTCGCTTCCCATTCTTTAAGCTCTTCATAGGTCGGTTTGACATCGTTTAAATTACGAAATGGCGACACAAACCCTTTTTGGGTCTGCCATTTTGGTTCATCTTCACGGGTCTTAAATCCACCTTCATAGATTCTCGAGAATTCTTGTCGGAGTGTCTTTGTGTTGTAATACAAGCCCGACGGGTGTACCCCTGCATCGATTCCATGAACCTGCATTCTTTTAGCAATTTCTTCAGCGAAACAGCTCCCTATGGTGACGAGTTTGTCTGAACTCTTAATAATTGGGTTTCTATCAACACTAATTTCATCGGTCGTCTCATACCACGTATGAACTTTCGGCAATTCCCAGACACCAACTTTAGCTTCTAAACGCATGATATAACTCCTTATATATAATCGACCATGTGCTGTATCAGCTGTCAACAGGCACACACCTACACGTAACCCCCTATATCGATTGACTTTTGAACATAGCGTGTCATCTTCAACCACCATGGGACTTCTGCCGCCGCACATTAAACGCGTGATGTCTTCGACGGCCATTTATGGTCTTGCGGGCTACATCCCTCGGCTTGTGAACCTACTCATCCTCCCGCTTTACACGATTTATCTAACCCCTGAAGAACTCGGTACACTTGACGTGTTTGTCACCATCTCCAGCGTCGCGACATTCCTATTTCAATTTGGTTTGCCTGCCGCTTATGCGCGAATCCATTTCGATGAGTCATCACCAGCGGGTCAACGTACGCTACTCAACACCACTCTACTGAGCCTATTCTGCGTGTCGATCTTTTGGGGCGGGCTCCTTATGCTGTTCTCAAATTCGATATTTCCTCTATTTGGAGAAGACCTCGAGATACACCCATGGGTTGAAGTCGCCCTGCTTTCCGCATTCTGTATGTCGATCATCGACCTGATCACCCGCTACTATCAAAACCTTGAGAAAGCCCTTATCGTTGCACGTATTGGTGTCATATTAGGTGTCGGCACAACCATTGCTCGAGCAACGGCTGTCCTCTTTTTCAAGGGTTCATTTGGTGAAATCCTTTTTGCAGAACTCATTGTGACAATCCTAGGCCTATTCTACATGTTCGCCCATCCGCATGAACATAAAGGTAATTTATTCTGCCTCGAAAGAGCCAAAGAGCTTTTCAAAGTCGGTGTGCCATTTGCGCCATACAAAATCTTTGTCAGCACTGCTGCCAGTGCACCTGCGTGGGTCCTCTCACATATGGGCATGCGAGATATTGTTGGGATCTTAGGCATCGCCCAACGTGTCACATCACCGATGTTTATCTTATATCGCGCGTACACAAAAAGCTTCTCTCCTATCTATTATAGTTGGCGTCAAGAGATGACGCAGTCTGATGACATCAATGAACACAAACAACGCGAGAAATTTTTTCGCGATACGGCGGATGTTGTCTTCACGATCTCAGCCGTTGCCGGCCTTGGTGCTATCACATTTGGTCGCTTTGCCATCGAGACCTTCCTCGACCCGAAATATCTTTCGGCATCTGTCTTCGTACCAGCTTTTATTATCGCTCAATATGCTCGATTTCTGAGTACCATTGGCGGCAATGAGCTGATGTACAACAAACGGTCTACGACTGTATCTATCATTTCATTTTGTACTGCTAGTGTTGCCGCATGCTTGAGCCTTATTTGCATACCGCTTTATGGTGCATGGGGGGCCATCATTGGGATGCATACAAACGTCGTACTCATCTCGCTTGTAAACACCCGCTTCGCCTATGGTACGCCAGCCTGGAAAGCCTTTGCTCGCGGAACGATTGGACTGATGTGCGCAACGCTTCTGTGTTGCATCCCCATACCTGAAGGCGTTTTCACTGGCACGACAGGTTTTTTCATCGCGACTTTTGCGTGGGCCTTCTCGTCAACTATTATCATGACTATCGCAGGCATCTCGCCTAAGCGACTATTAAACAGGATATTGAGTCGCAAAAAGCGTTCGAAGAAATAACCCTATTCGAAAACGTAGTGCAATGTTTTCTGAATGTAGAGTTCAATCGATACGAGCTTATCTACAATCCGACGCGACACATCACCATCACCATATAATGTGCTTGGCGCATAGCGACCATGCGACAACTGATTTCGTATGGCATCTGAGACGTCACGCTCGACTGGCGAGACATGTGTCACATGTTCGTCCATCTCACGACTCGCTTGACGCTCACCAACCAGAACTGTCGGGGTTCCAAAATAACCCGCATCGCGCACAAAACTTGAAGAGTTGCCGATAAGCACCGATGCATCTTTCAGGATGGCAAGATAATCGTCTGGCTCAAAATTCGTGACAATACGTAGCCAATCATCTGTCGGTTTCGCCGCACGGTATGTTCGAATCGCTTTCGAAATTCGGTCTGAGCCTGCGTCAATATTCGGCCATAACATCAATACCTGTAAGCCCGATTCACCAAGCGCAGAGAGCACATTTAGCATCTGATCTTCGACATCGATCAAGTCTGTCGTCGTTGGGTGAAAAACACATAGGGCAAATGGTTGCGATGGGTCAATCGTCTGACCGCTCCCTCGCCCATTCAGAAGTTCCACCCCAGCCTCACGGGTAAATGTTTTGGCAAGGTCACTCGACGGGCAACCGACAGCCAAGATCGTATCAGGCCGTTCACCCATTCGGACCAAATAGTCGGCAGCACGCCTTGTCGACGGACAATGAAATTGGGCGAATTTGGAAATAGCGTGACGCGCACTCTCATCGATCGAACCACTGACTTCACCGCCTTGAATGTGTACAATCGGAATATTCATATATGCAGCAGCAATGACAGCACCAAGGGCCTCATATCGATCGCCAATCATCAACAGTATATCTGGCTTCATGCGCCGAAAAACATTCGAGAACTCGAGTATTGCAAGACCAATACTTTTGGACATGGTATGCGGCGTCGAGCCTTCGAGCTCCATATAAACTTTCTCAGTCACAGGAATGCCATCTCCCTCAACGACTTTATAAGCTTCATCGAATCGTGAAAGGACCATGGTGCCTGCACACACTGTCGACAGCATGAGCTCATCTCGCTCTAATATTTCAAGTAGTACAGGCTTCATACGACCGTAATTCGCACGATCGACCATGACCGCACAAATATGTCTCTTCGTTCTTGCAGCCTGACTCATGAGACATCCTCTAGACGTATAGGCTCATCTTCGGTTCGAGCAGTCATTAATGTTTTTCCAACAAGCTGCTCTACATGCTTCGCCAACAAGCCGGCCCCCGTTTTTTTGTAGCGAAAATCAGATTTCGAAAGCACAGTTCCCTCTGCCAAGTCTGCGCCAGCCACGACATACTTCTGAAAGATGCGTCGCATTTCTTTATAGTCCTCCGCTTGCGCATCTTTATCGACCGGGTTTTGAAGCATGACTTCCATTTCTCGAATCTGTCGAACCATTGTTGTCATTTCATCAATCGTCAATGATGATGATGTGTCCGGACCGAAGCAATCTTTTGAGAACACTGCATGCACCTCAATCATCTCGCCCCCCCGAGCAGCAGCAGTCAGAGATGGCGTCGTCGTACCAGAATGGTCAGATAGACCGACCGGGCAACCATACCTTTCTTTCATCATGTCGATGACATTAAGTCCAACACGTTCGATCGGTGCCGGGTATGCTGATGTACACTGAAACAGTCCAAAATCTGCCTGTTGTTCTCGTAAGAACGCAGCCGTCTCATCGAGCTCACTCCACTTTGACATACCTGACGACAATAAAATGGGTTTCCCAGTACTCGCCATATGTTCAAGTAGTGGAAATGTTTGCGTTTCGCCTGAACCAACTTTCCACGCAGGCATTCCGATCTTCTCAAGTAAATCGACCGCCTTATTCGAAAATGCTGATGATAAGAACACCAGCCCAGACTCATCTGCTTTCTTTTTGAGCATCACCCATTGCTCAGGTGTAAACTCCATTCGCTGCCAATAGTCGTAGCGTCTATCATCTTCATAACTAAACTTGATACGCCATGGTTCATCAATGACACTTTCTTCTTTCGCGATATGTGTCTGAAACTTGATGGCATCTGCACCTGTTTTTGCGACTGCTTCTATATAAGC
Source organism: Myxococcota bacterium (assembly GCA_020627505.1). Lineage (GTDB taxonomy): Bacteria > Myxococcota > UBA727 > UBA727 > JAHDBA01 > JAHDGS01. The sequence goes on along the minus strand of JAHDGS010000022.1, from coordinate 6,343 downwards.
CATCGCCTGCCCTAGTGACCCATCATGCGCTTGTGCGATTTCTGCAATGACAAAGACTTGCCCAGAACCCGATGTCCAGTCTCCTATCTTTAAACTCATGATGGACTTATCTCCTCATCGTCTAAGTAACGTTCAATGGTCTCTTTAATACCTGACTGAAAAGACACCAACACCTCATATCCCAAGATATTTCGTATGTGATCGATATTTGCAAAAGAATGGCGCACATCGCCCGCTCGGAATGGCGCATAAACAGGCTCGGGCTGTTTTTCCAACTTCAAGGTTGAGCGATAGTGTTCTTTGGATTTTTCAAAGATACCTAACATCGTGTCATGAAGCGTATTCAGAGTGATTTGGTCGTGACATGCAACATTGACCCGATGCGCACCGACAGGAATATCAGCCAAGGCCGACAGAAAATTAGCTTGAACAACATTGCTAATATAACAAAAGTCCCGGCTGGTCTCACCATCACCATTGATGACACACGGCTCACCATTTTTCATTGCCTCAAGCCATTTTGGTATCACAGCTGCATATGGCCCTTTCGGATCTTGCCTCGGCCCAAAAACATTAAAATATCGTAATCCGACACATGCCATATCATATGCATGCGCATAGCCTTCTGCCCAAATTTCATCCATACGTTTTGATGCGGCATAAGGAGATATCACTTCGCCTTCTTCACCTTCAACTTTTGGTAAGGTCTCAGATGTCCCAAAAACAGAACTTGAAGACGCATAGACGAAACGCTTAATTCCGGCACGGCGCACCATGTCCATGAGACGCACAAAGCCATCGACATTCGCTTTATAGGTATTGAGAGGAGCATCGATCGAACGCGGAACCGAACCAATCGCCGCCTGATGCAGCACAAAATCAACATTCCCAAGGAGTGGCTCGATCTGTGTGGCATCACCGATATCAGACTCAATGAATCGGAACGGAACTTCATTGTCGGCGCTCATATGCCGGAGCATGTCGATGATCCAACGGCGACCTGTCGAAAAATTGTCGACAGCAATAACCGAGTGACCTCTCAAGATAAGCTGTTCACATAAATGGCCGCCGATAAAACCTGCTGCTCCTGTTACGAGCCATGATTTCTTCTGCTCAAGAAGCCGCTCTAGTGATTCGCCAAGCTCAAGGCGATTCATTATAAGCTCCAGTAGGAGTATCCATCTTCAAAGTCAGACGGCTCGAAGATTGATTTTACATCGATGATTGTTCCACCAGGCTTAATCAATGACTTAAGCATTTTAGGCCCACCGACTTTATATTGTTGGTGTCCAACTGCAAGAATACATACATCTAGTTTGTCCCAACTATCTTCTTTCGTAAGTGCCACATTCATTTCATGCATCGCCTCTTCCGGCTCTGCCATTGGATCTGCGACGGATGGCTTAATACCATATTCAACCAGCTCTTCGATGATATCAGGCACTCGGCTGTTTCGAAGGTCGGGCACATCTTCTTTGAATGTCAGTCCAAGAATACCAACGTTGCTGCCTTTAACAGGGGTATCTGATTGAATGAGAGACTTGACCACTTTCTCGGCGATGACTTTACCCATATGATCGTTGATTCGCCGCCCGGCTAGAATCACCTCCGGATGGTAACCGACTGACTCGGCCTTTGCGGTCAAATAGTAAGGGTCAACACCAATACAATGGCCACCAACAAGACCCGGTCGAAATGGTAAAAAGTTCCATTTTGTGCCCGATGCACGCAAAACATCGATCGTCCGTATACCCAACTTATCAAAAATAAGTGCTATCTCATTCATCAACGCAATGTTGATATCACGCTGTGTGTTCTCAATCACTTTGGCTGCTTCAGCAACTTTGATAGATGAAGCTCTATGTACACCAGCAGTAACAACTGTTTCATATGCAGCCGCAACACGTTCTAATGTTTCTGCTGAGTCACCTGAAACGACTTTGATAATTGTTTCCAAGCGATGTTCTTTATCGCCGGGGTTAATGCGTTCAGGAGAATAACCGATAAAGAAGTCAGTCCCTGCTTTGAGTCCTGAGACTTCCTCAAGAACAGGTACACAATGGTCTTCCGTGGCCCCTGGGAACACCGTACTTTCATAAACGACAACGGCACCTTTCTGTAACCCTGCCCCAACAGTCTTCGATGCGCTAATCAAAGGTCGTAGATCCGGTTGTCGATTCGCATCAATCGGTGTTGGCACTGCCACAATAATAAATGTCGCATCTTTGAGATCCTCGACTTCTGCAGTGTAGTGTACATCGACAGAACTTAATACCTCTGGCTCAACCTCAAGTGTAGCGTCTTTTCCTTCTCTCAGTTCCGCAATACGGGCTTTGTTAATATCAAACCCAATTGTGCCTGGATAGTGTTTCGCAAAACCAACACAAACAGGTAGACCTACGTATCCGAGTCCTACAACAGCTACTTTTTCATTTGTCATTATGAGTTGCCTCCTACATTGAGTTGCTCAGTTTCATCGTCTTCGTCAGGTGTGACTGCATAGTAACCGTATTGTCTATAGTAATAATGGTAATAACTACTATTCGAGCCATATTCAGCCTTGGTTAAATCAACATTGTTAAGCAGCGAACCGACAATATTGACTTTCGCGTCACGCAACTGTCGATAAGCCCGTTTCGCCGCTGCTTTTGTGGTGCGGTGCGCTCGGAAAACGAGGATGCAGGCATCAACCATCACACCAAGAATCATCGGGTCAGCCACAACACCGACTGGCGGCGCATCAAAAACAACCCGATCGTAGCGCTGTGCCATTTCTTGGACCAGCTTTGGAAAGGCTTTCGAGTGCAACAACTCAGCAGGGTTAGGTGGTATCGGCCCACATGTCATAATATCGAGGTTTTCAGTCCCTGATGACTGAACCGCTTCGTCAAGATTCGCCTGCCCAACGATCAATGAGGATAGACCGACCTCGTTTTCGAGATGAAATGAATGATGTAGTCGTGGGCGACGCATATCACCATCAATCAACAATGTACGACTACCTGATGCTGCCATCGCTGAAGATAAATAAATTGAACAGGTACTCTTGCCCTCTTGCGGACCAGGTGACGTTAACATCAATACTTTCTGAGGATTATCAGGACTCATGAACATCAAGTTCGTTCTGATGAACTTCATAAATTCAGATATTGAAGATCGTGGGTTTTCAATCACATATCGATCTCGCTTTCTCAAATAGGCCAAGATCTCGGCACGAGAAGCACCTTTGCCAGGCATTCCCTCAACAGGAATGATTGGCAACAAACCAAGGAATGGTTCTTTAATCACTTGCTCAACGTCATGTTGTGACTTGACTGTCGCATCAAGAATATCGATCAATATCGCAAATAATATACCGAGCAATAAGCCAGCCAACAAGCCCATCAGTAGATTCATACCCCGGTTCGGGCTATACGGTGCAGAAGGCACACGCGCTGCATCGAGAATTCGTACGTTGTTAAACCGAATCGCGCCTGTCAGGTCGGTCTCCTTCATTCGGTTGGTCACCATATCATACAATTTCTCATTGGTTTCAACCTCTCTGCGTAGACGGTTGTACTCAAGCGATAATTTATTCAGACGCGCCTCTTTCAATCGTTCATCGTTGACCGCCTTCTCTAGTCCTCGACGCGTATTTTCTAGCGAGCGGATCTCTCTATCAACAGTCGATAGGACATAGCCGATTTCTTTTTTCAGTGCTTTATTGGCAAGCACTAACTGTTGGTCCACAGCTCTCACCTTAGGATGTGCAGACTTATATTTTGTTAGTAACTCAGTTTGGGTGTTTTCAAGCTCGAGAATCCGTCCCTCAAGATTACCAATAATAGGTACATTTTGAACCTGTGCAAGTGTTTGCAAAAGTTCGGGTTCAACTTTTGCACGACGCAAAGCATCTGCATCTAGTTGCATCTGAATCTGAGCGCCCTCCACCTCGGCAAGCTTTGTAATAAATGCAGTCAATCGCTGCTTTACTTCTGATAGTTGACTATCGAGGCTCGCATTTAAAACCCCTTGCTCTTCCATAAACTCATATAAGGCGTCTTCGCTTTTTTCGAGTTTAGTTTTTAGTGCTCTGTGTTGGACACCAAGCCACTCGCTCGCTTTTTCTGTTCCCGAAACCCGTCGCTCCATGTTCAGATCGATGTAGGCCTCAGCAACTGCATTCACAAACTCAGCAACATACTCTGGGTAAATACTTGACGCTGTAATGGTCACGACTTTGTTATCGCTATCTCCTTGTACTTGATATCGCCCCGAAACAAAATCAGCAGGATCAAGTTCTGCAACCCGACGCGCATACTCATCAGGATTCGTTTCTTGAAGTGCGCCAAGGCCGTTTCGTTCAGGATTGTTGACAATTCCTAAAATCTCGCCAGCGCGACGTGCCACTTTTCGACTTTTTAATATCCTGAGCTCTGTATTGAGAAACTGAGTGCTGTACCACCAGTTGCTCCCTGAATCGACAACATCTTGCACTTCGGTCAAGACTGTCGGCGTTCTATCACCAACCAATATTGTTGTTGAAGATTTATACGTATCTATGAGGCGCATGTTAAAAAACATCGCAGCAAGACAACCAAGTACGGTCATCAAGATGACAAGCCAGAGCCTTTTACGCACTGAGTAGGCATACTTCAGATAGTCAAAACCAGCTTCATCCTCATCCTTATCCACAGATGCGTTCTGATTTGGCTCTTGTGCAAAATTTGGTATATACACAAGTTGACCAGTCGTATTTGTTTTCTCTTCCGTTCTTTCGAGATCCAAAGCCATAAATTTAATCCTACGCCATCATCTAAAATGATGATTCCGGCACAAAAATGATATCTCCTGGAAGTATCGACATATCAGAAACTGTTCCACGGCCAATCTTGTTGATGTCCACAAAGAGCCGTTCTTTTTGCCCATTATATATCCGTGTGATGACCGTGCGTTGGGCATTCGCAATACGTGTGACCCCACCCGCACGTGCAATCGCACCAATAACCGTCATACGCTCATCATAATCAAAAGGTCCTGGGGTTTTGACCTGACCGAGCACATAAACTTTTCTTGAATTGAACTCTGTCACATAAACGGAGATTTGAGCATCTCTTAAGTAGTCTTTATTATATTCACTTGTTAATTTTTCGGTCACTTCATTTGATGTCAAACCGACGATATAAACACGACCAATCAAAGGTAAGCGAACAGTCCCTTCTGGCGATATTTTATGGGTACCACTTAAATCTTCTTCACCGAAAACACGTATCTCAATAACATCTCCAGGCCCCAAAACCGCACGGTTCTGGCCGAGATCTTGTTCTTCAACAAGTGGTTCAACCGAAGGAGATGACGCGCAACCAACAATATTTGATAAGGCGATCGTTATAACGATAAGAAAAATAGAGCGTATACTAAACCGCATGTTCACGGTGTAGCATTAAATCGAAACAAGGCAATGCGTATCATAAAAAAAAGCGGTTAAAACCGCCTTTTATTACCGTGTTGTTTTCATGACCACAGATTAGTAAGTCATCGACATAAACAACATGACGGTATCACGTGTAAAGTCTAGGTCATAGTTCTGTCCACCAGAGGACACGATTTGCTCGTTCGAAGTTCTCAAGTCGAAGTCATTGGAAATACCGATCGAAATCCAATCTTTCAAGTAGTACGCTAAATCAGCAGTAAAGTCGAAGTGTCCATCACGTCGAATGCCAAGACCCGCAGTACTTGATTGGTCACCCAATAACGAACGACCGAATTGCAGGTAAGAATACGCTGGTGCAAGTCGGAGAACCCATCTCTTCGAAAAAATCTGCTGAAAGTTTAAATAGACACGGTTGTTCGTCAGGTGTTGGTAAAACGGCGCAGGGTGAAACATTCGATACAAGCCGAACGCGACATCTGTGCCAGAGTTTGGCTCCCATCTAACCTCTGCCTGTCCAGAAATTCCCATATATGACAAAGAGTCGATATCATTTTGGAAGTATTGGAACGGGTTCGAGTAGCCAAGTTGAACCATGCCTGAAACTTTCTTTGTAAAACGCCCCATCATACCAAGCATCAATTGAGATGGAATCGATGCCTCTTGGAAATTACTACTTGGAAACCAGTTGTAACCAGTTGTCAGCGTTGCAAAGAAGCCTGTTTTAGGCAAGAAACGCCAGTCACTACGAAGTTGGAGACCGACACCATAGTTATTCAAGTCACTTGGGTTGATTGGCGTTGTTGGGTCTGCAAGATCCCCCAGCTTCAAGTTAACCGAATCTAGGAATTGACTCACGCGGAACGTACCATCAACACGAAAACGAAGCGCACCGCCACCAGGCTGCATACCAACACCTGCGAGGATATTGTT
>JAHDGS010000147.1 GCA_020627505.1 Myxococcota bacterium | reverse complement strand
TTCACCAAACTGCTTGGCTTGCGCAATGGCATTCTGTCCAACCGTTCCGTCAAGGACAAGAAGCACCTCGTGCGGTGCGCCATCATGGGCCTTGCCGAGAACACGATGAACCTTAGACAGTTCCTCCATCAGGTTCACCTGCGTATGCAATCTGCCCGCTGTGTCTGCTAAAACAATATCTGCACCATCATCTTTGGCCACCTTGACCGCGTCAAATAAAACGGAGGCAGGATCAGCACCTTCTTTGCCAGTAATGACCTTTACATTGTTTCGCTCCCCCCATACACCAAGTTGTTCCTGAGCCGCGGCACGAAATGTATCTCCCGCGCCGAGTACCACGGCCTTCCCTTCAGACTTTAACTGAGATGTCAGTTTCCCGATGGTCGTTGTTTTCCCCGCGCCATTGACACCAACCACCATATAAACTGTTGGCCCAGCGTTTTGTGATAGTAGCATTGGCGATGCTGGCATCTTCGCAAAGACTTGCTTGACTTCCCCTTTTAAGAAGTCCAGGGCAGCATCAGCTGAACGGAGTTTGCCTCTCTGCGTTTTCACCGCAGCCAGTAATTTGTCGGCTGTTTGCACACCGATGTCTGAGGTAAAAAGCACTTGTTCAAGATCGTCAAGAATGGCCTCGTCGATTTCGCCACCTTTAAAAACGCCAGCGAGTCGACCTGAAAACCCTGTCCGTGTCTTCGAGAGGGCCATACGCAAAGATTTCGCCTTTTGAGCTGCTGCTGCTGCTGCTTGACGTGCGGTCTCGGCAGCAGCCTCAAGAGCGAGCCTGTCGTCGACATCATGAGATACATCTGTGGCATCGTGCTTAGGTGTTGCTTCAGAAGGCACAGACACCGGCATCGGTGCATTTGATACCGTACGCATATCTTCTGGTGCGACAGTTGTCATGTGCTCGGCTGCTCGCGCAGATGCATCATCAGACTTCTCTTTCGCGTCGAGTTCTCTGAGCGCCCGCTCTGCTTTCTGAGCCTCGGCTTGAGCCTTCTTCGCGGCGATCTCTGCTTCTTGAAGAGCACCGGCAGTTGCCACCTCAACGGTCTCTCCCTGTTCTGGGGCCGGGACTTTCACCAAACCATCCTCAGTTGTTCCAAGTTCAGCACCAACGGCTTCAGAGGCATCTGTCAACAAACGTATCCGCTCCGCACGCCGCTTGCGAATACTTCTGACCATCCCCAGCAGAATCAAGCCGCCACAGACCAACCCAATAACAAGAAGCGTTTGCGGCAGATATAGCAATGTCCGCTCAACGTCGATTCGACCACCAACAACATTTTGATTCAACCATTCCAGTGCAAGTCGATAGTATTGAGTCAGCATCTCCATAAAAACTCCTTCGATATTTTGAGCAGTTAACTTGGCCATCAAAGCACATTCGACATAAAGTACAAGTCATGCCTCTGAAAGCGATAAACTCTCCGCTTCTTAACTTCCGGAAACATGTAAAATCTGCTGCATTGGCGCATGGTTTCTCTGCTCCATTTTCATTTTCAATCACGAACCAGCTCGATCCTGTCCTTGGCTTTGAGAGTGCTCGGGGTGGAACACGCGTTCGTTTTAATCAAACCCTGCTTGAGTGCCCACATATTTGGGAAGATATTCTCGCTGCAGTTCTCACCGACAACCAACCCGCCTGGCGACGTTCATTGCACATCTTAGAGCAATGTGCGTCCTTTGGAGCAGCACCGGTTGATATCCCCGAAGTTGAAGGTGCCACGTCTGTGCATCACTTGCCGTCGATACAGACTCACATCAATCAACACTATTTCCAGCACACCGTCGTTGCCTCCATTGGTTGGGGAAAACAGCGACCACGTCGTAAGAAGGTCACGGCCAAGCGCAGAAGTATTCGACTCGGCTCTTATTGGCCAAAAGACAAGCATATTCGAATCCATCCACGACTCAACGATCCCAATGTGCCTTCTTTCGTTGTCGAGAGAATTGTTCACCATGAGATGGTCCACGCTTTTTTAGCTCAGGTCCGCCCTGATATTCCACATGGCCACGGCGAAGAATTTCGTATACTAGAAGACCGCTTCGAAGCCGCATCTCGTGCCGACGAATGGATCGAAGCGAACCTTTCGTGGCTTGTTCAATAATACCTTCTCTAGTCTTAACAGGGAACACTGTTGGGTCATGCTGCCGATAGACCTGCACGCCTGTAATGACGACAAAATTCGTATTTTATCTCGTCATTTTGATAGTCGAAAGCCATCTAAATACTATGCAAAAAAATCTATCGAGAGCGTGTCCCGGCGGTGCCCCCATCGCAGAGTTCGTAAATCTAGTTTGCCGATCCCGAGTGTGGAACACGAGCGTGTCCCGTGCTTCACACATGGAAAAGCAGAGCCGCCTTCTGGAGAGTACCATTCAGTTGTCTTAGAAGAGAGTTACGCCTGTGCGCTATCTATGGATGATAAGCTTGAATGCTGGGGGGATTCGGAAACATTGAGAAACACCAACTTTGAAGGCAATTATATTGATTTCACAATAAAGCAACATGAAGTGTGTGCTTATGACACTGTTTGTGGCACCCCTGAATGTCGCATTGGTGCAGATATATCCCCTCGACCGCAATTAGAAATCAGCAATTTTAGACATGTCAACAGTCGACATCATTGTGCCATTACCAAAGATGAAAATGGTGATCGAGACATTTGCTGGGGACATTATGCTAAGAACATTTACCAGGAGGATCTTGAATAAACAAAATCCCCTCCAGGCTGTAATACTTGAGAGATTCCTGTGAAGGAACTTTATGCCTAAGAAATAAGGAGATCATGGACAGCACATGAAAACAGTAAAAATCGTTTTTATCTATTGACCAGAGAAAATCTACTGCCTATACAGTGGATTCATGCGGGAATAACTCAGTGGTAGAGTGTAACCTTGCCAAGGTTGAAGTCGCGAGTTCGAATCTCGTTTCCCGCTCCAACATTTTCATGTTACCGCCGCCTTCGGGCGGCATTTTCATGCGATGCTTTCGTGACCTGTCGCGAGTTGATAATCTCAGCCCCCCCAAACAACTCATGTCTTCAAAGCCCAGGACGATAGCGAAACCATCAAATCTCAATGATATGTTCCTGTCTACAATTACCTGTTTGGGACTCATCTGGCAGGTTCTCTCCTGCCATTGCAGATACGATAAGCTCAACGCGCGACATCTCGTCTTTAAGCGTCAAATAACGCTCTTTGAGAGACGCTGTATACTCTTGTGCTGTACGGGCATAAAGTTTCTGCATAGTGATACTATCATCTTTTCGAGTAAAGTGAGATGTGCCTAATTCAAACATCCTCCGCGCTTGATATGAAACCTCTTCGAGTAATTGCTCGAGACCATTACGATAGGCCAACAAATTCGAATCTGGATTCTTGACGCGTTTGAGCGAGAATAAAAGGCGTTGGCCCTTCTCACAAAGTTGTTTCGCCTCCTGATAAAGCTCAGCCCGTTCCTTCGTCAGGAACGTCTCCGCAGCCACGTGTCGTGCTAACTGATCAATTGGACTACTTGCGTCATATTTCGTCGCGACATAGCCTTTGAGTTGCGCCAGAGCGAAGCGTCCCTTAATATATTTCGTCAAATCACCTGCAGCCTTAAAGCTGCGTTCTTTTTCTGCAGAACTCTTCCACTTATAGCCTGCTAACAATTTATCTATAACAATTGGTAAATTATGTGCTGCCTGTCGAAGGAATTCATCAGTCGGGTGATGCTCGACGATTCCAAGGTACTCTCTCGTTAGCCGTATACCTTCAAACCCAGCATTGATAAAGTCCTGAAACTCTTTCGACAAACTTTGGCATTTTTCATGTGTCTTAAATAGTTGAGATGCCACACTTAACCGCGCACGTGCTGCATCAAACTGCTTGCTCATAACTCCCCCTATGGTGCGTAAAGGGAAAGAATAACGTTCTGCAGATCACATGTCATCCGTCATATGACGGGTATACTTTATTTTGAACGACTTAAGAGAAGTGCTCCTGCCACCAAGGCTGCTGCGATTGATATTACGACAATCGGGCTACCATGATGCGGATGTGTCAGTACATGTGTCACACTTTCAGGATGCGCCAAAGCGGATGTCGATGTAAATAGGACCGATAAGAATGAGATTCGTTTCATAAGTTCTCCTTTGAGGAGTGAATACTACGGCGGTTAGAAATGAGCAAGTTCACTTTTTATACAAAACGCACTTCCGCAAGGTTGACCTCACCTCAGAAAAGATTTACCTTGCGGCATAACCTTAACAAAGGATGAATCATGTTATTTAAAGCACTTTCAGCCCTCGACAGCGTTCTTGGCTTTCAAGAAGCCAGCGCCCACTGCGATGTCCCTTGTGGCGTCTATGACCCAATCCCGGCTCAAATCGCTGCGATGACAGTCGCCAGAATGACTGATACTATCATCGATCTTGAAAACCACGAAGAGCAAGACCACGGCGGCAAGCGCGATATGCACTACCAAAACAAAATCACGCGTATGATCAATGAGAAAGAGCGTTCAGCAGAACATGTGAAGCACGAAGTTCGTATCATCTGGGGCGACATGTTTAAACAACCAGCATTCGATGCACACCCAGAGCTTCAAAGTCTATGTCATGACATCATGATGGCTGCATCTAAATGCAAACAAAACGTCGACCAAGAAGCCTCACGCGTGCTCGTCTCAAAGATGAATGATTTCGCGAAGGCATTCTGGGCGATTAAAGGCATCTCATCTAAGACAGTGAAGTACCACTGCAAACCAAACCTTGATATTGTTTGGCCAGAACTATAAGTTCGAAAAACAGATAAACAAAGGCTCGAGCGCATCGAGCCTTTTTATTTGCCTCCAGCTTCTTTAGGGTGCGAACTCATGATTCGGATTATCAAAGTTAAGGGCACAAGTATGGCTCCTGTTTATATGCCAGGAGACTACGTCTTTATTGTGACTTGGTTCAAGCACCTCTTCTGCTCAAAAGAAAAAGACGTCGTCCTGAATCATCCCAAGTACGGTTGCATGATTAAACGTGTTCAATCTATTGACCTCATTGGGCAAACTTATCGACTAAAAGGTCTTTCCTCGACCAGTGTCTCAACAGCACAAATCGGCATGGTGCCGCAGGACATGATCGTCGGCCGTGTCATCGCACACTTTCCGGCACCGCAATGACACAGACTTGATTGGACATCGATGATGTCCTGATTGTAGTGTTGGCTATGCTCGATGATCTGATCATAAAACTTGG
>JAHDGS010000021.1:13213-30797 GCA_020627505.1 Myxococcota bacterium | reverse complement strand
TCTTCTTCTTCGACAGGCTCAGGTTCTTCCTCAGGGATTTCAACCTTGCTCAGCTTCGCAATGAATTTTCGCGCATCTTCCGCACTGGGTGGTGGCGGCGGATCAACAGTGAATACGATCACGGTCATCAATGCGTGAACAAGAAATGAGCCTGCAAGTGCGCCGGTAAAAAACGGCTCGATCGACTTCAGCCAACCACTTTTCGCAGAAGCAGGTAAAACAGGGCCTGCAGCAACAGGTACGTTGTCCTTAAACTGGAACATGATCGTTGTCGTGTCTGACAACTTAATGGTCCCGCGAGATTGCTCATCAAGTTTGTACTTAAATCTGTCACCAGATTTTTCTGCTAGACTTTGCGTCCGAACATTCGACAGTGTTAAACTGTTGTCATCGATCGTAATCTTACCCGACATTTTCTCATCAAAGACCAACGTGTAAGCGCCACCAGTATACTCAAACAGGGCCCACGTTTTTGGTGACTGTTCATCAGAAAATGAAAATGTATTTGTCTTGCTCGAACCGACCGTAATCGTGTTCTTCTCTCGAACAATTCGCTCTTCAAGCACCTTTCCAGACTGAATGATGCCGATTCGAAGGACTCGCCCACCACTCGATTTCGCTGTCTTTTGAGGCTGTGTTGGCTTTTTGGAATCTTGTGTCATGTGTTATTTCTCCGACAGTTTATATTGATTCTGCTCTCGTTGACGATTAACCGCCAGCATCCTTGATAATCGCAAATTTAAATTGGCCATAACCAGCTTGACCGCACGTCACCAAAATGTCCATCAGCACACGATAGGGCGTCAACTTGTCGGCAACAATCACAACCTTACCTTCAAACTCGGCATCTGTGAGGTCAGCATTCGCTTCCAACTTCTCCTTGGCTGCCACCAATTCCGTTTTAAGCGGAGAAATCACAAATCCTTTGCCACCAGCTTTTTGATTATCTGGAACGCGGAATGTGTTGCCATTATCACCTTTGGCAAGCTTCAAAGGAAATAGAGGCTTGTTATCGACAACCAAAGTTGGAATATTTTCAGCCGGAACAACCTGTCCAGTATCCGGATTCATTTTCTTCGTGATTGGTCCAGTCAACATCACAACTGTTGCTTCTTCAACAGTCTCTTGTGATGTCGAGACAGGCAACTCAATCGCTGGGTCATTCACTTCGATCGCACTCGAGGCAACCGACTTCAGCAAATAGATCAAAACGATTGTCACGATATCCATCAATGAGTTGATAGAAAGTGGTAGTGGTGGCTCACCTGCACGTTTTTTTCGCTTCTTTTTTCCCGACTCAGGTGGGGCAACTTTAAAGCCAGCAACACCTTCAAATCGTTTTGTGCTCGATTCTTTTTTCTCTGTTTTCGTATTATTGTCAGTCATGTGACACCTTCTCTATACCTATTAACCAACAACACCTGGTGAGAATGAAACTGCTGGGAATAGCCAATCAAAACCTGAATTATCCGGGGCTTCTCGCAGCGCATCCATCGTCGAAATAATATCACCATATTCGATGTCAGGATCGGCCATGATAATGACCGCTTCCTCATCTGGAAAACCCTTTTTGATTTCAACAAGTTTGTTATTCAGGGCATCCGTGTCATACTTACCATCTTTCTTAGGAAAGAGTGTTTGTCCTGGCCGGCCAGCACTACCGCCATCAAGTGTCGCACCTGAGGCAGCAATGTTATAGCCGTCATACTTTACGATAACTGTCAGATTCAAAGGTTTTTCCTTCTTCTCTTGAGCAGCACCACCTCCACCTCCACCACCTAATTTAGGTGCCTGGATTGAGATAAAACCGAGTGGGACCAATGACGCAGTCGTCAAAAGCGCCAGAATCAACATGAACGTCAAGTTCATAATCGGGGTCAGATCCGGTTCTGGGGTCTCATCTTCTGCGCCTCGTCGCCTATCTGATGGTTTACGCTTTGCCATTTTGATATTCCTTATCGCTTAGTACTATTCAGGACAAATAATGAAGTGACGTTGTTTACGCGTCACCTTTTCCACGAGAGATAAGTAGATTCTCAAGTTTCACAGAGAACATATCGATATCATCGACAATCTTCTTCGTCACGCCCGACAACATCATATGGATAAATAGCGCAGGAATCGCAACCATCAAACCAAAACCTGTTGTACCCATCGCAGCCGAAATCGCTTTATTCAAAAGAGCTGGACGTTGGTCAGCTGGTGCCTCAGCAACAACCTTAAAGGCCTCAATCAGACCCATAACCGTACCCAAAAGACCCAATAGCGTCGCGAGCGATGCTAGCGTTGCAAGAGAACCTGTTCGCTTTTGCAAAAGCGGCATCACTTCCAATGAAGCTTCTTCAACAGCATTCTGAATCTCGAGTTCGCCTTTGTTTGCGCGTGTTAAGCCTGCCTTGATAATTCGTGGCAACGCAGCATTTGGGGCGGCATTACATAATTTGATTGCACGATCGATATTATTTGCCATGACAAGTTTTTGGATTTGAGCCCAAAAAGATGGCCCATCGATGTTATAGCGGAAAAACAGGAACACAACCCGCTCAATAGCGATTGCAAGCACGGCAATCGATACCAAACCAATTGGAATCATCCATGGTCCACCTTCAATAAAAAACGCTGACATTTTACTCATTCTGACCTCCAGTTATGATCACGTTGTGATCGAAATGTTGAAACATCCTTTCAAAAAGTTAAACAAAACGCAAAATTTAGAACGGTGAATTTTCAACTGACTCAATTATGCGCAATAACAAATTCTCTCGTCGATCAAGGTCATCCAATTTCAATGCTGTTCTTGGTAGAATGAAGAACGCTTCTGGTTTTTGGATTGAACCCTCAATGACCATTTCTTCAAGCGAGATTGTTTTCGCATGCAGACCAGTTGAGAATAATATCGAAATTATAATTAGTAAAAGAGCACGTGTGGCCCGTAGATTATGACGCATATTTACCATTCCTCATCTTCCTCTTCATCTGATGTTTCAGATTCGGTTGATGGTTGCTCTGATTCTTTTGTTTCATCGGTCTGCTCTTGTTCGGCAGTTTTATCTTCTGCTGTTGTATCTTCTGCAGGTTCATCCTCATCGCCCCAATCGTCTTCGTCGTTCTCCGATTCAACGTCCACATTCTTCTCTGAAGATTCACCAGAGGCATCAGCTGGGGCATCTTCTTCATCCCCCCAATCGTCTTCGTCGTTCTCCGATTCAACGTCCGCATTTTTCTCTGAAGATTCACCAGAGGCATCAGCTGGGGCATCTTCTTCATCCCCCCAATCGTCTTCATCTTCATCACTACTTTCGCTTGCTGACTTTGATTCTGCGTCTGATGCATCTTCGCCGTCTTCATCGTCTTCGTCCCAGTCATCTTTATCATCAGATTCACCGGCGGCTTCTTTTGCTTCTTCTGCCTTACGATCAGCTTCTCGTTTAATACGTCTTTCTTCACGTTTGATTTTCTTGTCAACAGCTGACTCATAGTCATCGAGTCGCGCACGTAATTCGCTCGAAAGGTCATCGCTCTCGCGATATTTTGCAAATTCATCCCTTGAGGCATTTAAGCGATCGAGCATCGCCAAGTTTTTAACTTCATTATCAAGGTATAAAACACCTCTATTAAAATGGACTTCTTTGATAGAAGTGTCCATTGATTCCGCTTTTGAGTACGCTGTTAATGCTTCATCATAACGCCCATTTGCGCGAAGGATATTACCATAGTGGAGTTGTGCCCAGGCTGAGTCACTTCGCAGTTTAATAGCACGTTCCATTGCTCGCATCGCTTTGTCGCGATCGCCTTTTTTGAGAATCAAGATAGCATAATATTCTTGTGCTTCCCCGAGGTTGGGATTCAGTTTCACTGCTGTCTCAAACGAAGAGAGGGCTTTATCTTCTTCTTCTAATTCCAGATAAACGAACGCCAAGTCTAAATGAAGTAATGCATTGCCAGGTTCGAGTACCAACGCATTATCAAGCGCGAATTTTGATGTCTCGTACTGTCCTCGCTCAGAAAAAACCCACCCCATCAAACGCATTGCTTCGACCTGACGTTCATCATACCGCATGGCGGCACGGGCTTCTCGCTCCGTTTCATCAACTCGTCCATCTAGTCGTGCGCGAGTTGCAGCAGCAACATGGGGCCCAGCACGGTCATTCATTTTTTGTAAAGCACCGTCAATTACATTATTGGCATCCGTAATTTTTCCTTGATTGCGGAGTAATTTGTATAGATTGACAAGTGATTGAGCATGGTAAGGTTTTAGCTCGATGGCTTTCCGATACATTTTTTCAGCGCGCTTGCGATCCCCATCCATTTCAGAAGACACGCCTGCATTAAAGTAGGCTGCATAAAAGTTCTCAATCTCTTGTCCGGCGCGTTCATACAAACGTGATGCTTCTTCATAATCTTCTTTTAGAAAAAGCTCTGTCGCATCTTGGTAGATTCCACCGGCTTTTGTTGACAGTTGCGGGAGGGGATTGTCATCAGTGATCTCGTTTGGATTATCTTTGAGAGAATATTCTTGCTCTTCTTCCGCTTGTTTTTTTTCATCTTCGGACTGCTTGACATCAACTTCTTCAAGCACCTCTTCTGCAACAACCTCTTGTACTGCTTTCTCATCAGTTTTTTGCTTAGATGAGCATGCTGACATCCATAGCAATGTTAAAGCAAGGCTGCTTCGAAACAAATATTGTCTGCGAACACACATCATGATGCAGGCTCCTTATCTTCAACAGCGCTCTCTGTTGTAGGTTCTTCAGTCGGCGGTGCCGCTTCTGCACTGGTATCAGCTGGTGTCGTTTCGGATGCCGCTTCATTTTTGTCTGCTGATGGCATAGAATTGGCTTCTTCAACACTTTCTTCCTCTTCTGAATCCTGAACAGCGTTCACCATACTTCGTGTTCTCAAAATCTCGAGCGCATCCGCACCACCATTACGTAAGACAGGCTGTAAGCTATAAATATTGCGTTCACTAATACTGTTAAGTGTATCTTTCTCAATTGGGTAATCTGCAGGTCGAAGCAGATTCAACGCTTCAAGCGTTTTCTTCGTCCATTGATTCGACAACTTGAACTCAAGTGCTTTTTCATGCGCTATGCGATATGCATTCACAGCCTTTTCTTCGATGGCATATGCCTTATCTTCGAGTAAGCTGATATATTCATCACATGCGATTTCATCGATTTTTCGAACATCATCCGGGCATGGTGCTGAGAAGATTTTCTTCTGCAAATCATCATACAATCCACCGATACGGTATAACGCAGCAAGTGACCACTCAGCCTGTTTGTATGTTGAAATAACTTGCTTATACTCTGTTTCAAGTTTGGCGAGTTCTTTCGATTTTGAGACTAATTCTTCCGCTTGTTTCTTGCCTTTATTCGCCTTAATACGAACACCTTCATAGTCTAAAAATTTCATATTTGAGAGTAAGAACGAAGCCTTGGCCGCATAATAACGAGCTGTCGGATCGTTTGGCGAGTTTCTAAATGCAGTCAATGCATTTTTCCACTCTTTCTCCGCAAGCGTTCTCAAATATTTTTTGTCACGGGCTTTCTTGGCTTTTTCGAACTTCACAAATTGAATATCGGCAATACGAACATACGCTTCTACAACACGATGGTTCTGTTTACGGTCCCCTCTATATTTACTGATGAATCGTCTCAGCACTTTGATCTCTTCATCATATTTTTTACGCTTTTTCTGTAAAATAGATGCCCGATAGAAAACCGAAGCAGCGTCATCTCGCTGAGGAAATAGTGTCGCAAAGCGCTCAAACTCCCGAGCAGCCTGGTCATAACGTTGTAAACCTTCTAAAGCAAGTGCAGCATTAATCTGTGCATCAACACGTCGCTCACTATCCGGATATTTTTTCACCAAGAGTTGATATGCTTCGATGGCCTTTTCAAACTCAAATGCTTGCTCAGACTTTGTCGCGACCCGGAATAGGCCTTCAGCTGCGTATTGGCTATTCGGGTATGTTTTATACAAGCGTTCGTAAAGTTCTGCGGCGCGTAATGGACGTCTCGCCTTCTCGAAAGATAGCGCTGCATTATAAGCCATCGCATCAGCAAACTCACGATTCGGATCATCATCTAACAGACGAACATATTCCTCAGCACCTTTCTCAAGTAGTGCGAGACCGTCTGTAATGCGTCCTTCCTCCATCAATTTGCCGCCTTTCGTCAACATTTCTTCAGCAAGCTTAAACTCGGCTCCAGAAAAGAGTTGCGCAAATTTGCCAGATTCATCACCGATGGTTGTCTGCATATTTTGAGCAAAGTCACGCAGGCGTTCCCAATCTTTTTTCAACAGAAGTTGATCCATGATTTGGTAAGCCGCAAATTTAGCTGCCTCGTGTTGCGGATGCTCAGCGATGATCGCTTCGAATCTCTTCTCCGCTTCTTGAGGATACCCATACGCATTGAGTAATGCTGCCGCCTTAAAACGGAAAGCGGGCACCTGATCATGCTCAGGTGTTAAAACTGTATATCGATCGATGGCAGCTATATATTGCTTGCGTAGTTCCGGAATTTCTCGAGTTGGAATCGTCTTCGGCCCATCTTGATTTTCTCCACCACCACCGGTTAGGCTTTCAGGTAAAGGATCCATCGTTCCTTGATCAACCATTTGTTGATCGATCTTTTCCATCGAGAAAATCAACGCCACTGCCGCATCACCACGATATTGCTTGCCTAAGGTTGAGTCACGCACTTTCTTATACATGGTTGCCGCATCGGTATAGTTGTCAGAATAGTAATATGTCTCAGCCAAGTAGTAGCTCAAATCGTACGCGTCACGATCACGCGGATACAATTCAAGGTACTGACGATAGGCACCAGCCGCTGCACCAAATAGTTCTTTTGCTTCTTCGACATTTCCAGCTTCAGACACTTTGTTTGCTTGTTGATGATAAAAGACAGCTGCCTGATACAACCCGACCTTAGCAAGATTCGCCGCTTCTTCAGTCGCTGCTGGATCGTTCTCGTATTTTTTCGCCCATGCACTTTCTGAGCCAAAGAGTTCTACAAGTCGATCCCGTTCTTTTGATGCGAGATCAAACTCACGTTCACGCTCATATGCTTGGACGATCAAGTCTTGAATAGAAGGCCCTTTTCGATTCAACGGGTCGATTTCGAGCGCCCACTTTAGTGCCTCGACAGCTTGTCTATTTTTTGACTGCGCAAATAGGATATCACCAAGGCGGTAGGCCACTTCAAACTCAAATGTTTTTCTGGGCGATTTTTCGTCAGTGAAGAATGTTTTCGCATGTTGAACATAGTTTGCTTGGGGCTCATCAAATTCATCCGCCGGTGTTGTCACAAAAGATGCCGGACGCTCCCATGTATCATCAGAAAACGAAATCGCGACATATTGAAGTGCTTCATCTTCAAGTACGGAACCTTCTGAGGCATCTTCGCCAGCTTCTTCCATTTCTTTTCTTTTCTTCGCTGAGAAATCAAGAAGTTCGAAGAATTGTCCGACTGCCGTATCAAAATCAGAGACTAAGTAGTTTGTCCAAGCGAGTTTGTATAGCGCTTTATCGTAATATTTGGATTCTGTGTTCTCGATCAACTTTTTGAAAGCATATTTGGCCTTACCCCACTCTTCTTGCTCGAAGTAGAAATCCCCCAAACGGAAATAGACTTCTTGAAAGAACGGTGACTCTGGGTATTTTTTGACAAGCTTTCGCCACATTTTAATCGCTGCAACATCTTCGTCTGTCTCCATTAAAGAGTAGCCAAGAAGATAGTGAACACCGTCACCTAAACGATACTTTGGAAATTTTCGGATCATCTCTTTATAGATCGCAATCGTTCTTGAGTAGTTGCGTTCTGGCTCTTCTGGACCATCGCCTTCGCCACCCTCAGCAAGCCATTTATCAAATGTAGCATCAAATGTTCGTTTTTTCTGTTGATAGTCGTCTTCTGAGTACTCAAAGTGCAGCTCAGCTAAACGAAACATGGCATCAGGTGTATAGCGTGGCTCATTTGGATAGCGGGCAATAAACGCTTCAAAACTATCGATTGCACGCATCCGCTCAAGCCGTTCTGCTTCCAAAACAGGTTTGAGTTGGGCTTTATATTGATCTTCAACAGCTTGCTTCTGCGCATCTATTCTTCTTTCAAAGCGTGTTTGAATCGCTTGATGGTACTCATTGTGCTCTTTTTCATAAGCATCAATATACTCTTCTAAAATTCGAACATTCTCTTTCGCACGTTCAACATTAGAAAGTGTTGGCTTCGCTTCAGACTGGGAAGGGAGCTCAACGTCTTCTTCAGACGCGGATAAATCGCCTCTCTGCTCTGTGACCTGCTCTTGAAGCTCTTCTTTAATATCTTCGGCCGCTTCTTTAGCCCCATTTAGCTCTGCCGCTGCTGTTTCTGGTGAATCCGTTGTCTCTTGCGCAGCAACGACATTTGGCAAACAAGCAAGCAAAGATATCAGTACAAGATGTTGTTTCAAGCTTTGTCGTTTCATTTTATTCACCATTCAAAAGATCGTCGTAGGCTTTATTTAATTTTCGCAACTCATTTGCACGAATACGCTCAAGTTCAGAGATTCGATTCGTGTTTAACTGCTTACGCTGCCAGTAAATATCAAGCATGCCGATATCCCCTCGCATCACCATTTGATTTAGGTGGCTATTCAGGTGATTGAGTGCGACCGCTGTTGTTTGTCGTTTATACTCGTCTGCCTCAGCACGAATTTTAGCCAGTTTAGTGCGATACTTCGAGATACGTTTCTTCTCTTTGTCGAGTAGTTCAGTATAGATTTGTAGCCGATCTTCAACGAAGTTATCAACACGCTCTTTGAATCGAGTATTTCTTTGATAAAGCCCCTCCAACTTGTTGTCATAACCTGTGTACCTGGTCGGCATCTCTGGACCTAAGATTCGCGCTATAAATGCTTCTTCTTGTGCGATCACACGACGAAAAGCCTCGCGGAGTTTTGCTTGATAGGTGCCACGTCCTTCCGTCATTTGCAGATTTTGACGCTCCCAACGGACTTCTTCTGTTAAGGCCTCTTCTTTCCATTCCATGATATGATGTTGCTCGTTCCAGTAACCGAGTTCACGACGAAACTTTCTTCGCATAATCGGGTCATCATACGCATTTGTATCTTCAGCCAACTCTTCGCTCAGTACCGATAATGTCTCCCAGAAGCCTTTTAACTCAAGGCGTACACGTGCTAAATCCTTATCCAACTCGATCAATTCATTTGACCAACCTGCAACAGCATTTTTGAGCTCACGTCCTGTTAGCAAGTTATCTTGTAGTCGTTTCTTCAAACGGTCTGTTCTCAGTTTCAAGTTTACGTATTCATTTTTGGCATCACCAGACAAACGTCCCTTGAGCTGATCGCGTTTGAGTTTCAATACATTCGCGCGAACCATCAAAATCCACATATCGATTGCGAAAGAACCTTGGTAGGCAGCAGCGAGCCCAGGGAAAAGCTGTCCTCTATCCTGTCGCTCAATCAAAGATGACAGACGCCCCCAGGCAGACTGTGCATCACCCACTTGCGAACTGGTGTCTTCAAGCGCTGTATATACTTTGAGTGTTTTTTTGATCTTTGGGTTCTCAACCGCAAGCCGGGCTGCGATCAAAGGAAGCTCGTTACTCACAGAGCCTTGTCCTCGATCGATCGCTAAAATCTCATCAAGAACTTTTCGTTGTTTATCGTTACTTCTAAAGACCTCTTGCAACTGTTCACTGGCACCACGGTACTTATCAATGACTTCAGTAAATGCTTCTTCTGCGCTGGCGAGATCGCCTTGCTGAACTTGCAAATTTCCCCTCAGAAGCTCATTTTCAGCCAGCTTCATCGGGTCCTTTTCAAGGTATTTCAAATAAGAAAGCCGTTCAATCGCTCGCTCAAATTCTGCACGTGCCGCACGTTCGCGCTCTGTTTCAGAGCGTTTTTCATCAGCCCGAATATCTTGACCACGCCGGACTTGAGCCCAGACTGACTCATAGAGCATTTCTGGCAAATATTTCGAGTCAATATTGATATTTTGATACGCGTCCAATGACTTGGTAATTTCACCGACTTCATAAAAAAGCCGCGCGCGAGCAAGTTGGATGAGATCCAGCATTTCAACATCTTCGTCAGCGATGAGCTCTCCGCGTTCAGACAATTCATCAAATAATTGAATGGCATCATCATATTGTTCGGTGCGTACAAGGATCGCGCCCAAAATATATTGAGCTCTTAAAAAGTATTCAGAACCTCTAGGGACCCGGTTTAAGTGGTCTTCAGCTTTCTTATCGAGCTTTTCTTGGAATAGTGTTTTACCAAGTGCATAGTGAACTTCAGGTGGCATCTCTCGCCCGATATATTTTCGATAGTCATTATCGTATTCGAGCACTAAGTGTTCTTGTTTCAGGCGAAGCGCGATCTCTACGAGTCGAACAACAACCTTATCATGCAGACCATGCCCAGGCTGTTTTAACAACTTTTCGAAATAGCCCTGTGCCGCACTCGGGTTATTACTCTTTAGCAATGATTCAGCCAAACCAAACATACCTTCGATGTAGGTTTTTTGCTGAGGCGACCCGATTGTGACTGTTTCAGGTGCCTCGACCGCTGCATAATAAAGCATACTGGCCGAGTCATTCTGCCCCGACGCACCGGCAATTCGAGCCCGGTGGAACCATGTCTCAGGCGAATTCCGTTTGACGATTGTCGGAAATTCCTCATGCGCAGAAATCAAGGCATCAATATCAGATTCAATTCCATTGAGATCGGATTCGATGTTCGCATCTGGCCGTGCGCCCGCCTGCTGAGCCAGCATGGCAATGGACAAAAGAATGAATGACTGACGAATAGATTTCATAATGATGCCTTAAGGATCGAACTTATTCAGCGTCGCCTTCTTTTGAACTTTCAAGGACAGCTTCTTCAGTCA
This sequence comes from Myxococcota bacterium, assembly GCA_020627505.1. GTDB lineage: Bacteria > Myxococcota > UBA727 > UBA727 > JAHDBA01 > JAHDGS01. The sequence goes on along the minus strand of JAHDGS010000021.1, from coordinate 19,891 downwards.
ATTTGGTATCAAAGCGAACTGCAGGGCGTTCTTCTGGTTCTAATGTCAAGTTACCACGCTCAAAACCAACAGCATCAACACGGAACTGTTGACCAGCCTCAATACTGAAGGTGTATGAATCACGTAGTGTGAATGTGTAGTTTTCATGGTAGTTAAATAGACGATAGCCTGTACCACGATAGACAAGCTCAACGGATAGTGTGTGACTGCCCTCAACGATGTTACCATCCCAGACGACCTTGTTGTCACCGTTAGACAGTGTCTCACCTGAGTCATCGTTCACTTGCCAAAGCGGAGCACCATCTAGGAAGTAATTCACTTCAATCAACTTATAAGAGCCGCCCATTTCATTACGGTGAACGATTGTCAAAGATGCACCTTCACCCAGTGAGCCACCGGTCAACGCTGCGGTTAATAAGGTCAGCTTCGCTTTCGAGCGAAAAATGCGTTCTTTCAGGTCGTTCACACGCGACTCAAGTTCCCGAATGCGTAAGTCGTATTCACTGGTCTCATTATCACCAATAATTCCCTCATTTAGCGCTTCTACACCTGAGCTCACAGGTGCCGCAGGAACAACTTCTGATTCAGCTGAACCATCTTCTTCTGCAGTTGTTGCAGCTTCATCAATCACCTCTTCTGACGCGGTTTCAGCTGATTCAGTGGTCGCCTCCTCTCCTGTTTCTTCAGGTGCTTCACTGACATCTTGAGGCGTTTTACTAACCTCTTCAGGTGCACCAGTCGTCGCATCACTTGCATTTTCAGCTTCTGCGGCCGATGCCGCTTCCTCAACGACCTCTGAGGCCACCTCTTCTGGCGCGTCTGTTTGTGCGAAAACCTGAGTTCCCAATAATGCACATAATGTAAATACAAACGTTGTCCGCCACCCTGATAATGACATAGTCACCTCCAGATTTGATCGATCGACCAAATCAAACAGAAATTTTTTCTAGGGGGATGTTGGACGCGTTTGGGTATCGATTGCAAGTATTTTGCCTAAAATTCCGAATGAAATTCGCGAATTTTTTCGAAAGCCTTTTTCGACACCGACTTTAGCGTCGTCATACAACCCGTTCCTTCCGAAGCGATCGCTTCAAAGCTCTTGGCCTCATATGTATTGAGCAACCGATCAAGTTCCTTTGTTGGTGTGATGTCGTCCAAATCACGTTTATTCCATTGAAACACATGTGGCACCGTTTTTAATGAACGCCCATAGCTTTCTAAGCTTTCTTCGAGATCATCCAAAGACTCTAGATTGGCATCAAGTCGCGCCATTTGAGAATCTGCGACGAAAACAATACCATCACACTGATTCAAAACCAAGCGGCGGGTCGCTTGATAGTAAACTTGTCCAGGAACAGTATAAAGTTTCAGTCGGATGTCATATCCAGCGAGTTCCCCGAGCGGAAAATCAAAATAATCGAAATAGAGCGTTCGCTCACCAGCTGTTTTGATTTGGATCAAATCACCCGCTTTTTCAGCTGCACGGGTATGAATATGCTCAAGGTTCGTGGTCTTTCCACTCAAACCTGGCCCATAATAGACAATCTTTAGGAAAATCTCGCGGGTTGCTTCGTTAATGAATGGCATAAATTACAGCGCTCTCAATAAATCATCAATGTCTTGTTCAGCGATGCCTTGAAAATCAAATGTGTCTTTGACAGCTTCACGCAGACGAACATGAAGCTGATCGGTCACGTGGCGGGCACGAAGTCGAACAAGTCCCAACGTTGTTTCCCGCTTGTTGAATAGTGTTCCAAGAATATGTCCACTCCCCATTCGAATCGAAAATAAGCTCGTTTCGGCGCCTTCATAATAGGCTTCTCGAAAATGGGGCGTCTCTAGCAACTGAGCAATTCCAGATGAAGCAGCCGTTAGTGACGCCAATAACGCTGCGATACTGTAGATATCAACATGTTGTTCTCGACCATGGTGCGCGTAGATATGCCCATCTTGATCGAGCAAAAACGCTTGACGCGCACGTGCCTGTCGAACATAGGCTTCGATATGTGCTTGACAATACTGTTGTAAATCCCGTGACAACATAAAATCAAGATAGCGAATCTCCCTCAAAAATGGAAAGTTTTCGACAAGTTTTATGATTCGGTGCGTTGTCGTCTTTTAAATGCCTCCGCCAATGTGGTTCGATCCACAAAATGGAGCTCATCACCGACCGGAACCCCTGAGGCAATTCGGCTCAAATTAATATTTAGAGGATGACACAACTGTTGCAGATACATTGCTGTCGCTTCACCATCAACTGTCGACGGTGTTGCCAAGATCAACTCGAACGGTTGCGCATCAGCTTGGCACCGTTTTAGTAAAGATTGGATACGAAGCTCTTCGGGTCCAATACCATCCAATGGCGATAAACACCCATGTAATATATGGTAAACGCCTTCAAAAAATCCGGCGCGTTCAATGGCTTCTTGGTCTTGCACGGACGCCACCACACAAATCTGTTGATGATTTCGTTTGGTGTTCTGACAGATATCACATTGACCATTCAGGCCAGTCCAACCGTGACATGATGAGCACTCTTGAACATCATCCGCAACTGTCAACAAGGTTTCCCCCAGTGATCGAAGTAAATCGCGCCGACCATCAAGCAAATATTGGAGAAAACGAAATGCTGTTCTGGGCCCGACGCCTGGCAGTTTGGCCATCAGTTGAATGGCCTGATTAAGAACGTCATTTCGTTTAGGGTCTTCCATCATCACATGAGCTTGTTAACACAGTCTGAAGATGAAGCAAAAGGTTCCTGAACAGCTCAAAGAACGCCTCGCCACATTACCAAAAGCGCCTGGTTGTTACCTGATGAAGGATCGGGCCGGACAGATTTTTTATATTGGAAAAGCGACGCGATTGAACGAGCGTGTTCGAAGTTATTTCTCGGGTCAAGATCAGCGCGCATTTGTGACATGGTTATCTGATATCTTGTACGACCTAGAAGTTATCGTCGTGAATAGCCCAGAGGAAGCGCTCATCTTAGAACGTACGCTCATTCAGCAGCACCGACCAAAGTATAATATTCGCTTAAAAGACGATGCCAACTATATTCATCTTCGGCTCAAACAATCGGCTGATACGCCGACGGCGAAGCGTTCTGCGCGTTACCCGCGATTCGAATTTGTTCGACAACCGCGTGCAGATAAAGCCTCTTATTTTGGTCCATTCACAAGTGCGCGTGTGACACGTCAGACAGTTCAATTGCTTGAAAAACACTTTCAGATTCGTTCTTGTCGCGATCATGAACTTGAGAATCGTGTGCGTCCATGCTTGAAATATGAAATTCAACAATGCAGTGGCCCATGTATTCACGATGTAGATGGTTATACCGATCAGTTAAAGCATGCGGTCTTGCTGCTTGAAAAAAAACCACAAGAATTATTGGTTCAGTTGCGCTCTAAGATGTGGACAGCGGCAGAGAATGAGCGCTACGAGAAGGCGGCACGGCTTCGCGATCAAATTCAAACGATTGAAACACATTTTTCAACCAACCACGCAACAGATATTAAGTCGCGATCATTGATTGATGTCATTGCGGTGAAAGAAGTCCTCGACCATTTATACATGAGCCGTCTGACATTTCGTCATGGCCGATTGACCAGTTCCCATCGATATACATTTGAGCGTTCTGCATTTGACTTCACGGAACAATGTGGTGAAGCGATTCTCGAAATCTATCGACCATTAATCGAGGATTGGCCCACTAAAATCTATAGTGATATTGAGTGGCATCCTGATACGCAATATTATCTCAACCAACTGAACCCTCGTCGGCTCAAACTCGATTTTTCCCATCCACAACGTGGCGCAGGTCGACAATTATTACGACTCGCGAAACAGCATATTGAAAGCTTAGAAGAACACCAGCAACAAAAGATTTCTGAACGAGAAAAAAGTCTTCAGGCTGTTCAAAAGCGCTTACGACTCGAGCAATATCCCACCTTGATTGAGTGTTATGATATTTCAACATTTCAGGGAACAAGTACTGTCGCGAGCGGCATCACATTTAAGAATGGATTACCTTTTAAGAAAGGCTACAAAAGCTACCGTATTTCACCTCAGCATGCTGGCAATGATTTTGACAGTCTTTATGAAGCACTATATCGCCGATTCAAGCGCGGCCTTGAGGAGAATGATTTTCCTGAATTAATCCTCATTGATGGTGGTGCCCAGCAACTTGCTGCCGTTTTACAGGCCGCCGATGATATTGGTTTTGATTATGCACAAAAAGGTGTTGATATTCGCGCCATCGCGAAAGCACGTGCACTTGTACGTTCTGATGATGAACAAGTTGATAGTGATGAGCGTATTTTTTTCCCTGACCAAGATTTGCCTGAACCACTTCCGCGACGAAGTCGAGAACGATATATGCTTGAGCGTGTTCGTGATGAAGCACACCGCTTCGCGATCACCCGTCATCGCAGCTTACGTGCACGAAAACAGCACGTGTCTGCGCTCGATCGAATTGAGGGAATCGGCTTGAAAAAACGTAAGGCATTGCTCAAGCACTTTGGGTCACTCAAAGCTGTTCAACAGGCCTCGATCGAAGCACTTCAGTCGGCCCCAGGTATTGGTCCAGCCATGGCCAAAAAGATCTTCGAAGGGCTCAAAAGCCAGCACGCATAAAGAATTACTCCATCGCCCGTCGACCATTGATTTCTTCCACGACGAACTCGACACGTCGATTTTTCGCGCGGCCCTCATCTGTGTCATTGGTCGCAATCGGTTGTAACTCGCCAAAACCTTCACCTACTAGACGCGAGGCTTGAACACCATGCTCGATCAGGTATGTCCGTACAGCCTTCGCACGTCGATCTGATAACGCTTTATTATACACTTCCGAAGCCGTGCTATCTGTATGTCCACCGATTCGTAGCAACGTGATTTGTTGATTCGTTTTCATGATCGCAGCGACTTGATTTAACAAGTCATAAGAACGCGCTTTGATGACTGCTTTATCGACATCAAAGAAGACTTTCTCGAGAATCTCAATGCTTCCCGGTGTTAAGCGCGCTTTGGGTTTGCCTTCATCCGGGCAACCATCATCATCATCAACACCATTGATAATTTCTGGTTCATATGGACATTTATCGACATTATCCGGCAAACCGTCCTTGTCGCTGTCGGGACATCCTTTCGCACGTAGCGATCCGGGTGTATTTGGACATTCATCCACATCATCAAAAACACCATCACCGTCAGCATCCAAATCAAGTGGACAGCCCTGATTTTCAACAACACCTGGGACAAGTGGGCATCGATCATCGACATCTAAGATGCCATCCCCATCGTTATCTGGCTCCGGGCAGCCATCTTCGTCTTCATAACCATCAAAATCTTCGGGGTCATCAGGGCAGGCATCGATTTTATCTTCGTAACCATCTCCATCACGATCATGTGCATTGGGTGAATACCGAAAACCAACAAACACACGAAAATCTGGCGTACCATAGCCTTCAAGTAAACCGAGTCCACCGCCAGCTAAAATTTGTGTCCGTTCGGTGATATCATAGGTCAATTGCGATAACCATTCGAGCTGTGTTTCGTTCAATTCATCAAATAAATTAGTGTCACTCGGATTAAACGCCCCGACCGTACCACCAACACTTGTTCCGATTTCAAGCGGCTTCTGCCACGGAAAACGATAGGCGACCCCTGTTCTGTATTGAAACTCATGACCAACTTCTAAATCTGCAATCTCTGTTCTTGGCCGGATTTTTAATCCAAGATTACCCGCCCATCGCCAGCTGCCCATCAAACGTGATAATAGGAGCTCAGGCATAAAGGTGAATGCCAAATAGGGTGATGTCGTGCCATCAGCCCCCCATGACGCGGCCTCACCTAGATACTGCTCTTTGGCGGGGATTCGACTATCGTCAAAACCAATACTGGTGGGAATGGTCACATGTGGCGTGACGGCAACCATTAGACCAAACTGTGATTGATCAGCCAGCTTAATCTTGGGTGATAAACGCAGATCGCCGAGTCCGCCAGCACCGAGGGTTGTTTCAGCATTAATCCCTCTAAAGACAGTATCAAGCTGCCGGTCTTGGTAAACCACGATCGGCAGTGCGACACCAAGTTGTAAGCGCTTCGAGAACGTATACGAACTCGTCAAATATGTTGTCACACGATGACGAACAAGCGAAGAAGCTCGGACAAAAACATCGTTCTCACGAACGGCGATATTCAGTGGATTATTTTGATATCCAAGCGTCAAAGCAAAGTCGAACTGTCCTTTGTAACGCGTGTCTGCCCAGTCGACGTCGATAATGCCTCCACGATCCATCGTTGGTCGAAATCGCTCTATCGAAAATGTGCCAGCACCTTTCGATACAGCCAAAACAGATTCATGACACAGGGACAAGAGAATCACCAAAACGAGTGACAGATTTTTTGTGTGAAGCATCAGACCTTCTCCTCAAGACATGCTAGCGAATACCTGAGGCCAAACCAAGTTTCTGTTCATTTAAAGAAGCCACAAGGCATTCAATTACTCTTGACTGGCGTCTTCACGGGTTGCAATGCCGAGCCTGACCATGCCACGCAACACTTTATTTCGGCGCACATCAGAAAGTAAGAGCTTTAAATCCTCGTAAACGGATGGATCATTGATCAATGCACCAAGCGAGCCTTCGCCAGACTCGATCTTAGCGACCAGCTCAGCCATTG
>JAHDGS010000021.1:8659-13203 GCA_020627505.1 Myxococcota bacterium | reverse complement strand
AAACGATTCCGTGCCATCTGATTTGAGCAACAATCCAAGCATTGACTGCTCATCAACAGCCAATGTATCTCCAACCCGTGCAACAGTCTGGGTCAGTTTTTGAATATCAGCCAGCCAAGCACCACTATCTTTGTCGAATAATAACTTGGCAGCCAAGCTATCTTGCTCTTCGATGCGTTCAACTACGCGATTCAAACTATTCATGGTCGTCGATAACGACGCCATGGTCGCATGGGTGTCATCGAGCAAACGATCGTAATCGGCTTGACCTGAATCACTATAAACCAGTTGATGCAAAAGCCCGTCTTCAGTCTCAATCGCTTTCGTCAAACGACCGAGGCCGTCAACAAGGTTGGCCATTGATGTGCCACCTTCAGCCACCTCAAACTGTGTCACAACTTTTGATAAGGTGCCCATTGTCTTCTTCAAATCTGTCACCGTCGCCTCAGCCTCAGATGCGATACGACCGATATCAAGTCCAGGATCTGTTTTAATCCAGGCACCATCTTTAACAGCAGCCACGGCGGTTCCGCCAAGCGAGATGTCAACAATTTTATCACCCAACAAGCCCATAGAACCAATCTTCGCGACAGAGTCTTCATGAATTCGATCGAGGACATTCGCACGAATACGCATCACGACAACCATGGTAGGTGACGCTTCTTGCCCTTTCAAGGCCTCTTCTTCAGACGGAAAACGGATCTCTTGTACAGCCCCGACATCAAGTCCAGCCAAGCGCACAGGTGAACCGACGTTTAATCCATCGATCGACGTAAATAAACCATGTAAACGGGCCGAACGCTCAAAATAATCGCGCTCATTTCCCAAAATGAATACAGCGATCAATAAAGCAACAACAGACAAAATGACGAAGCCACCAACTTGTAGATATAGACGTTCAGAGCGCGCGTTCATAAAGACCTCGTCTATCGCTACCATAACTCATAGGATAACAACAAGCTTTCGCCATTAAACGAGCATTTCTCCATGCCGTCCAGCCATAAAATCTCGCATGTGTTGCGGACCATCTTGCTTCAGCGATGCTAGCGAACCGATGGCATCGATCCGTCTATTGTAAACAAGCGCCACGCGTTCTGCAACCTGCTCAACCAATTTCATATCATGGGTGACAATCAAACTTGTACACTTGAGACGCGCCGACAAAGACAAAATCAAATCACCAATGCGACCGGAGTTCACAGGATCGAGCCCAGTGGTTGGTTCATCATAAAGAATCACATCAGGATCAGTCGCGATCGAACGGGCAAGCCCAACTCTTTTTTTCATGCCGCCCGATAACTCGGCCGGAAATTTTGCTTCGATACCAGCAAGGCCTACCCAATCTAGTTTTTCGGCGACTTTCGCAGCAATCGTTTGTTCATCCCAGTCAAATTGTTCACGAAGCGGGTAAGCAATATTGTCGAAGACAGACATTGAATCAAAGAGGGCCGCACCTTGAAAAACCATGGCAATACGTCTTCGCACTGGCAGAAAGTCTTCATCGCGCTGAAGCGTCGACAATGACAACCCATCGAATATGATATCTCCCTGATCGAATGGCAATAATCCCACCAACATTTTCAACATCACACTCTTGCCAACACCTGAAGGTCCGACGATCGCAAGTCGCTCGGCCTGATGAACGGATAGATCAAGATCCTGATAAACGACTTGTTCACCAAAAGCTTTGCCAACGCTTTGGAGATGAATATAGGGTTTATTCACCATCATCGTCTTGAATCTCCCATCCGAATAAGTCGCCTTCAGAACGATTGTCCTCAATATCTTGCCATGGTAGAGCTTCTGGTATGTCAGGCAGTGGCGGTAATGCATCTGCTTCTCTGAGCTCAGAAGCCAACATCAGACCAGAGCGTACCTCAGTGAGATGCGGTTGCTGTTTCCGCCTGAGTGTTTCTGAAAATGTCATCGATGTCTGCTTCGGTCCTACTCGCTCTTCTGAAGCCCTAAAAGTGGTCACGATGGGTTCACCTTGACGCCGCGTATAGTGCACCAAAAGATAACCTCCATGGGGATAATATCGATTTAACAACTTTTGAAATGGCCGTCGGCTTATATGACTACACAACAATGGTGCAACAAATTGTACCCCAGGCTGCGCCTTCAACCATGCTTTAAATTCTTCGATTGTTATACACGTCTCAAAACCACAACCTTCCATCGATATATTTGTTATGGATTGTGGTTTATCTTCAGTCGCCAATATACAGCTCGTCTCAGTTGTATTGAGCAGTGCCCGTGTCAAATCTAACATTTTTGGTCGTTGTTGACCAACGATCAAAATATCAAGTCCTTGATTAAATGCCGTTAGAATTGTGTGAGATATTTTGGACACAATTATACCTAAACTGTTCTCGGAATGGCGTCAAAGATTTCTGGGATGAAATGCAAAAAAATCAACGATGACTTGTTTTTTACATCATCCCTATGCACACTACAAAAGTGCAGTGTCCGGCATTTATCACAGACCCTATTAAGCGCGCAGTGCCTGAGCGATCGCAAACATTTATTGATACGATCTCGCAACTCAATGCACCAGAAGAAGATGTTCATTTTGCCATGGAACGACTGGCCGATATTTTTGCAGCTGAACAACTTTATGAGTCGGCGGGACTTTGTCACGACTACTTATCTCGAACAAACGAAGCCATTTTAAAATACACAAAGACCAACCAACATCTTCTCGTGGGTTTGGTGATGTTGCGCGAAGAACAGTATCAGCAAGCGGCAGAAATATTTGTTCATCATGGACACCATACACATGCTGCGATCGCATATGAACGGGCCAACAATTTTAGCGAAGCCTATGCGGCATGGTTACACGAATCAAGGCGATATCAACATGAGGGTCAACTGCTTCAACAATATCAGGCGCAACTTGCTGCAGCTATGTCGGCGCATCAAACCACCTATCATCAAGAAGCCCCACAACTTTATGAGGCAACGATTTATGCCTTGACGCAATGGGCTGCCGAGCAAGAACACCAAATGAACTACCAGGCTGCACGGTATGCTTATCGCGCGATTATTTATGCAGCACGACGTTTCTCAGACCGTTCTCGATTACTCTTGGGTCACTTAAATACGATCCGTTTATTACGTCTATCGCATCAACGCTTTAACACACTCAGGCAATATGATGATTGCATCACTGATTTGCAAAATGTCGGCGCACACTTTGAACAGGCAGAGATACTCGGAGAAGCTGTCGCATTTGCGCGGCAGCATCAATTCGAATTTGATACATATTTTGAATACCAAGCAGGATTGGGTTGGGAAAGGGTCGCAGCAACATTAGAGGAACAAGAAGGTCAACATTCATTGTTGGAACATGTCCTCACTCGCGCAGCACAATCTTATGAATATGCGGGCGCATTCATGAAAGCACAATCACTTTATCAGCGTTTACTGACACTGCCAGAACTCTCGGCTGTTGCGAAAGACAATGTCGAACGACGACAATTGTTTCTGTCAAATGAGTTCGAAGATCCACGACACCTGAAACAAACAACCAAAAGGCCTGCCTTTCTGAATGAACAACGTCAAGCGCATGGCCTTCAAACAGAACTGTTAAATCACACAAACGGATATGATTTTGAAACCCTCACCAAATCTTTTGTCGGCGCCCATGGCACGATTTGGGATATTGATCGTCGACTCGCATTTATGGTGAGCTTGCGGGCACAGTCCGCACCATTGCAAGCAGATGAACAATGTCGCCTCTTACAACTCTTCACCAATTTTCAGGGGGGCCCACTTCGGCGTCATATCCTTCGTATCCTCGCCAAACCTGATATCAAATATCGTGATCTACTCCTCGATGTCGCATCAAGTCCAGCACAGGTCGACGGGCTAGACTTTGCACATGAGATGATTGAAGTCTTTATTTTATGGCTTGAACACCCCAATACCGATATTCAATCGGTCGCGAAAATGGCTTTTCAGAAACTTCAACGAAGCGACGCATTAAGCGCTTTACGCCATCTGTACGAAGTCACCGATCGCGTGGAGATACAACAGCTTATTCTTCAGACGGCTGCCCAAATTGGTAGTGCACCAGCGGCTCAGTTTCTACTCGATGTCTACTCCGAAGGACTTCCTGAAACATCAGAAAATGCCATCCAACTGCTTGAACAACATGCTGGCGAACGGATGCTAGCCCCACTTCGAAAATATATTGATCGCCATTTCCGACACGATCATCGTCAGCGGGTTGAAGGTATTTTACAGAAACTTAGGCACAAAAGACGTGGTTAGAGGTCGTGAAGCTTGCTTTCATGAGCGATGTCGCTCACGTATCGCCATCAATACCACGCAATTGATCCCCTGGAATAATCTCTCGATTGGAACGTCGCACGACAGCAATACTGCGTTTACGTCCGACTTCGACCAACATCACAGCGCCAATGACTTCCTCTGACAATCCTGTCGAGTGACGTAACACCGGATCTACCTGTCGGATAACTTCAAAAACATGCCCGACTTGGGCCTTCTGTTTAGAACCAATATCGAGTAAAAGATAATTT
>JAHDGS010000021.1:0-8649 GCA_020627505.1 Myxococcota bacterium | reverse complement strand
AATTTTCCTGCGCATATGTCACCGAATTTGAATCAACAGAAGCAAGGACTTCACCTTCAATATGCGCAGGCGCTTTGGTGGCCTTAATCTTATTAATTTTGAGTAGATCAGTATCCGCAAGAACATAGTCGCCACGTTCAATTGCCGCGTAAGAATCAATGATTCGCGCTAGCGGCTGACCCTTCGCACGACTCGGCAAGATTTCAATTTGTCCAACGACGCGGAGCATTTCACCCAATTTTCGATTGTTCATCGGCGAGCGAATATGTTCAGCAGGCTTGAGTACAGTGAATCGATGACCGACTTCAGGTTTCTTCCCTTTCAAGTCAACATAAACCCTGTCTCCTCGAGATAACAACAACCGTTCATTCGGTGAGTAATCAACTCGGCCCGCTGTTTTGAGTTTTCGTTCAGAGAACAGATAATGTGTTCGGTAAGCATAGCCTTGATCAGCCGCTAGATTCCATCTTGTCCACGCATTCTGCGCATCGGGTTGTAAACCAGCATTCTCTTGTTCTGATATAATCTCGACAAGGTCCGTATCTTGACTCTGTGAAAAGCGAATCTTCGTCCCCGGAAAAATCCAATTCGGGTTGGTCACATGTGGATTCAGCGACCAGACTTTCGGCCAATACCATGGGTTTTCAAGCACATCTTCAGAAATTGACCATAAAGTGTCGCCTTCTTGTACTTCATAAACCTGCTCTGCTTGGGCTTGCCAGGCCGTATTTCCCTCAGACGTATTTGCATGAAGTGTTTGCGTCAATATTAACAAGGCGGCACATAATTGGACTCTCATTTTATTTTGCCCTCTTGGTCAGCGCCGCATACGCACGTTTAGCTTGTTTCTTGTGGCGATTTTGAGAATTCGATTGACGCACTTGTTCGTAGAATTGCAAGGCATCAGCAATATTTCCGCGCGTCTCGTGAATACGACCCATGTAGTAGAATCCATCGATCACCTTAGGGTGACCAGGAAATAAACCAGGCATTTCGCTCCATTCATCATACGCTGCTTGAAAGTTTTTTAATCGATACCGTGCATAAGCTCTTAAATGATAGGCTTCTCCTGCCTTGGATACTTTTAACCCATTCGCCAAATACTTACTAAAGTCAACGATCGCTTTCCGATATTCCTTTTTGTTCAACATTTTGACAGCATGATGATAGAGTTTTGGGTCTACAGGTTGTTGAGGTGACATCAACGTATTGTTCGATGTGATTGTCTTGTCTGTTATCGCCACTGCCGTCTCTGTTAACTGTTTCGGCGCAGCCGCCGTCCAAGAGCGTCTTTCAGATAGTTGAAGCTGCGTTTTTAAGTCTTGAACTTGTAGCTTCAATCTCGCGTTCTCTCCCTTCAGTAAACGGAATGATTGAGAGAGGCTATCATGTTCTTTATGCGCTTGGGGATTATGTTGACATCCCAACAGCCCAAGATGACTCATCAGCATCATCAGAAAGAACCTTTTGTAACTCACAAGAACTACCATGTTGTCACTTTACTGGCTTTCGGCACGTTTCCCAAAAAATCGACCTGGATTCTGCCTCAAAAACCCACTCAAATGACTTTTCGATCGATACTGCTATGCGATAACCTGACATTATTGATGGCACACCAACTCGAACCCTCAGCGCAACATCAACATATCCGGCTTATGTTGAGTTTGATGTTTTTAGTGGTCTTCACCTTTGTCATGAGCCGGATTGTAAGAGATGTCCTCATCCTCGAGTCATATAGTCATGCCCACCTGGCTGCAATGTATATTGGTGTTGCGATATGTGTGTCGTTTGTCACAAGTCGGTATCGACGTCTCTATCAATATCATGGTCGTCAACAAGTTGGTCGAATTTTGATGACGGGATTTTTGATACTAACAGCTGTTTTAAGTGCAGCAATAACCACCCAGTATCATGTCGCGATCCTTCTCTACTATGTCCTTGTTGAGGTGATTGGTGTTATTCAGCTGATCTATATCTGGACCCTCGCAGGCGACCTGTTTCAAAACCAAGATAATGTGCGCGTGTTCCCAAAACTGACACTTGCAGGTCTCGTTGCTGGCGTATGTGCTGCAGTGTTAACAGGAAGCCTCAGCGCATTACTGGGCGTACAGATTTTATTGTGGGGAATTCTCGCCTGTCATATCGTGATATTTGTCTTGTTACACCGTATACTGGCTCAAGCATCAAATCGATTTACGCACATTGACAATGAAATGCGACGTGAAGAATCTCAGGTATTTTACCGATTCAATTTTCGACAACTTCTTCAACAGAATGCGCATATTCGATGGCTCACGATGATCGTCATCATGACTTTTCTGACAGTTCCAATGATCGATTTCGAGTTTAAAAGAACCTTTGATATCTATAACCAACAACTTGGCGGGTCTGCAGATCAACTTGCCGTCTATTTTAGTGCACTCATTTCTTTGAGTGGCGTCATCGGTATTGTTATTCAGCTTATTTTTGCCGAGCGATTGCTCAAACGCTTTGGTCACTTACCAGGCTTGCTCATTCTACCACTTAGTTTTTTGAGTACGGCGGGCCTATCTCTTGTCACGTCACTTGTGCCAACACAACTCCCCATGCCTGTCATTCGATCTGGGCTCAATAAATTTATTGAAAATAGCTTACGATATAGCCTCTACGACACATCCATGCAATTGCTCTATACGCCACTTGCTGAGCATATTCGAACACATGTCAAAGCGATTTTGGATGGTGTCATCAAACCATTCGCGCTTGGCTTCGCAGGTCTATTCCTCACTGGGGCAAGCCTTCTTTTCCCCGACCATCTTTCATCCATTCTAAGCCTATGCACAACTTCATGCGCCCTCTTTTGGTGCTTTAGCGCTTGGAAAACGCATGGTACATTTCGTCAGGCACTTGAACAACAAGTCGCGCGACTCCCGATGCAGCACCATATCGAAACGCCAAAAACGACGCCTACTAAGCCAACACAATCCAATGCATTGATGACGTCGCCAGGTTCAATCTGCTGGCTTTCAAATTTATTATCAGCCTGTGTGAAGCGTGATCAAGAAACAGCCTGTCTTCATTTAGAAGAACTTGATGTACCTCGGCTGACACCACTGGAGCAAACACGTAGTGCCTACGGTATCATCATTTGTCATCAGATCTTTGGGAACGAGATCAACTTCCTGCAGAACGCCTCGTCCTTCAGAGCACATGCGACACATTTGTCACCGACCATGATCAATATACTAGAGATAATAAAGACCCAGCATCCATCTCCGTTATCTGATGATGATGTACTTTGGGTACGTACAATCGAACAATTATTCGACGCACCAACTCGAGAGACGCGACATCGGCAAATCGACATCACCTGTCGTGCATTAAAACATCAAGATATCGATATAAAACACTTGGCACTATATGGCTGTCTTCCAAAACTGGCCGCCAATCATTTGTATTTGATTCCCGTCTTAATTTATGCAGGACTTGACGATGAGCTGCAGCATGAACTTGAAGTGATCATACAAATGCATATGCAACTCTTTCAGCCTATATTTAAGGAGATCGTAGTCAAAGCTGATGAAGAACTCGATGTACAATTGCACGTGTTAAGGCAAATTGATGATGCGACGTTGACCGACGAACAGACGCTTTCACTGCTGTTATTTGATGCCCATCCTCGACTATCATATGAAACGGCGATTGAGCTCTTTCGCCGAAAGAAATATATACCTGAAACCATTCAGTCAGCTCTTTTGGCACATATTCACGCTTTATCAGAACGCATACAAACTTATCGAATCATGCTCGACGTTTTGCCGCATGGTCAATCTCAGCATGACATGATGTGTCGTGAAAGTCTCTCACGGAACGTTGTGCATCAAGAGAAACGCTTAACAGCGCTGATGCAACTCACAACGAATCACTATGGTCCACGTTCGCTCGATACGTTACGATCGCCAAATCTGAATGAACGAAAACTCGTCTTTTCTTATTATGATAAATACTTATCAGAAGACATCAAAGGGATGATCAAGAAGCGATTTTTGGAAGCGCCTCAACACCTCGGCTCAGATAAAACGGTCGATGGCACCAGTTTATTGGTTCGTGTATGTGAAGATGCTGACGATCCTTGGCTCATCGCCTTGAGCCTGAAAAGTCTCACCCATACATACAAAAATAAAACACCGCCTGCTCAAGTGAGTACCCTCGCTCAGTCTTTTGCAACCCATGCAAACCTATTACTTCGAGAGCATGCCGTTGAACTTCTGCTTGAATGCGGCGAAATCGATTTTCTCGCGTCACTGACCCTTGAAGATGATGCATATATTTATCGACTCGTTCATGAACACCCGGCATATATGACTCAAGAATAACAGCGCTCAATGTTGTGAGACGCTCAGATACGTTCTAAACTTGTGATATGCTGGTCACAGTCGACAAAGCGGCGATACTCAAGTCGATTCCCTATTTTCATTCTGCTTCTGCAGTTGATTTGGGACGTCTTGCGTTGCTGACAACAGAGCATCGCCTATCAGCACAACAAACCTTACTCAGTGCCAAAGAGAACGCTTCGATTGTTATCTTAAATGGAAGGATCGAACAATCACTGTCGAAGGCAGCCTGTATCACTTTTCCTCTACCCAGTGGTCAGCTTGGTCAGATACTCCTGCCACATCTTTTATTTGGTGATATCAAAGATCGTGAAGACATTTTTTGTCAGACAGATACACATTTTCTGAGAATCGAGCAACGCGCTTTTCATAGCCTAATGCACAGTCGTGCGGATTTCACGACGTCGGTCTTACGTTACTTCGCAGATCATTACTTCACGTAATATCTTGAATACGTGTTTGTTCTTCTAAAATGCGTTTCTTGAGTTTTTGACCTTTCGCGTATTTTTGTGCTTCAGACAAGGCCGCTCGCGCCCCGGGTAAGTCGCCCTGGACTTTTCGAATGACTGCCAGTTGAAAGTAGCCCTTCGCAAGCATCGGATTGATCTTGAGGGCACCTTCCATTTGCGCTTCAGCTGCCGCAATATCCCCCCGCATAAAGTTCTTCATCGCGGCTCGATAACGTTCGTCTGCCTCATCGATGAGCTCAACATCAAAGAATGTTCGGCCAACGACATTCACGATCAAGCCGCGTAAAAGCCCCGCCCCAAAAAAAGTCGCCACCTCCATCGCCATCAACGCACCAACCGGTAGGTCAGGCAAAATCGCTTTACCATTGCGTGTAATTCGGACCTTGTTATACCGGCCATGTTGGACCAGATTTTGAATACGTCTTTTTAGCTCAGTTAAACTTGAGGCACTGTTTTTGCCATCAGTGTACACCCGAAACTGCACATTATCGTCGTCATGTTCGATCTGTTCAACCAAATCATCGCCATCTTTCGCCATAAGGCCTCCATATGCTCGAGTTTAGCCCAAAACAGCGACTTGTCTCAAATGGGATTCAAAAATAATCGACAATCCTAGCGACTTGTTTTAAAACCATATTTCCTGGAGGCGCTATGGCACATTCTACAGTTGAACGGATCGTCATGAATCCTGAATTTCCTGACAATCGAAAGATCCAAAAGGTCGTGAGCGTATTAAATCGCGGTGGTGTCATCGCCTATCCGACCGACACAAACTATGGCCTCGGATGCAGCATCTTCGACAAACGCGCCATCGATCGCGTCTATCGACTTAAACGCCTGAAAAAAGACAAAAACCTCACGATCGTCTGCCCTGATTTATCAGATATCGCGCGATACGCACAGGTCGAAAACGAAGCTTACCGGCTCATGCGACGACTTGTTCCTGGGGCATATACCTTTATCTTAAAAGCAACGCCTGAGGTACCTAAAGTTTTTCAGTCGAAAAAGAAGACCGTGGGTATTCGTGTGCCTGACCATCCTGTCACGTTGGCGCTCGCTCGGGCATTCTTGAACCCAATCGTCTCGACGACCGCGAGTTATGAAGGTGAGACATTGATCGATGCCACAGATATCAATATTAATTTGGGTCACGATCTCGATATGATCATTGACTGCGGCGTCTTAAATAACGACGACTCAACCGTGCTCGATTTATCTGGTCCCTACCCTGAAGTCTTGCGACAAGGCAAAGGCTCAACAGATTTCTTGTTGAATTAGAAAAGCTGCTTTCTACTTCGACACCGCAATCGGAATATCAGCACACTTCACCTCACCACCGTAGCTCGGCCAACGACCTTTCGCTTTCAATGCCGCTTTGACGCACGCTGCCAATGGTCGATTGCGGACTTGACGTTCGATGAGTTCAGTTTCAACAGCGCGACCTGCATTTGATACACAAAATGAAATCGTGACTGTTGATGGCATATCGGGATTCGTCTTCATCTCACCCTTGATACATTTTTTGATAAAACCACTGGCTTTCATGAAGCCTTTTTTAATTTGAGAACCCGTCAATGTATTCGCCGCTTTTTGTTTAATCGGTGCAGGTTTGGATTCTACTGGAGCAGGGGCTTGTTCAACTGGTGCAGGGGCTGGCTTTGGTGCCGGTGCAGTTCGACGGGTCGTTCTACGTCGTGTCGTTTTTCTCGCCTTCTTTGTTGGTTGACTCACAGCTTGTTGAACAGGTTGAGCCTGTTGGACAGGCTGAGCTTGCTGAACAGGTTGTGCGTATTGTTGAGGCGGGTAACCTTGTTGTGGCACATAGCCTTGTTGAGTCGCCGGATACTGCTGTCCAGGTTGAGCAATGGCAGCTTGTCCATTTTGCGCATATGTATTCGGTTGCGTTGTACCTGCACCTGAAAAGACAACACCATTTGAATTTGCCCGCGCCATTTCAACAGCCGTCGGTGCAGCTCCATTTTGTGCAATGATAATCTTTTTCTTTTGGTCGCCACCTGTCGCCGGATGTGCACCAGCCTGGGCAGCACCGTTATTTAACTCAGATGGCAAAGGCGGGAGCAGACTCGCCAATTTACCTTGTGCGACATTATCTTTTTGAATCACTGTTTCTTGCGTCGGATCGACAAACTTCAGGTCGATCATTTCTGGGCCCTTGGTCAACCACGTTTCAGTTTGATCCCATGGTCGTTCTTTGAGTAGATAATTGACCCCTGAATAGCCCAGTCCTGCTGTCAGCCCAATCACAATAACCGCACTTACAAAACGTAAGCCACGCATCAACATGACCTGACGTTGATGCGATCGTTCGGCCTCTTCAGCCTCTAAACGGGTTTGTCTCTTATGGGCGACACGCTCAAACTGGGGTATATCTCCAGCCGTTAGCCAAACACCTTGTTTATTTGACACAGGTAAGCGACGGTCAAAACGCCCATTTTCTAAGAAGCCAACAATCACTTGAGCGCCAACCGGCCCTTTAATCATATTATCTTCTTTAAAAAGCCATGTGTCTTCAGAAATAGATGTACGCGCAATACCTGGTGACGACCCTTCGATTTCTGATGGCAACGCATCATCGAGATCTTGCAACACAGAGTTCATAATCTGTGTCGAGACTTGTTCGAAATCGTTCTTACCCATTGCGCTCCCTCATTATTCTATTATGCCATGAGCAATGACTGAACCCAATTTTTCATTAAAACTGGTTTAATATGCACCACCGACCCCGTTTTCAATTTCTTGTCTCATTTGGTTATGACGGCAGCCGCTTCTACGGTATTCAACCGCAGAAGGATGTTCCCACCGCTGGTCAAGAACTTCGAAAGATCATCGAAAAAACAAGTGGTTACAAGGCGAGAGGTCTCGCATTTTCAGCTCGGACAGATCGTGGTGTCCACGCTCGCATTAATCTTGCGACCTTCTATCTATATGAAGAAGTGGATATTGTTCAATGGCAAAAAGATCTCGATAAAGCCCCTAACACAGGTCTAGAGAATATTAAGCTCATTCCAGCCCATTTTCATGTACATGCGCGTGGCATTTCAGAAGGTAAGAGATACATATATTCAATTCGCGATCAACAACCCTCACCCACCACCTCAACCAAAGATTGCTGGTTGATTCACCCAAAACTTGATGTGGAAAAGATGCAACAAGCCGCAGAGGACTTACTCGGTACTCACGACTTCTCTAGTCTACGTGGTGGCAAATGTGGTGCAGGATCAGTCATCAAAGAACTTTTATCGATCAACATTCGGCGCGACGATGAAGGCGTGACAATTACTGTGGTCGGTGATGCATTTTTGAGAAAAATGATGCGCAATATGGTTGGTCTTTTAGTTGAGATCGGAACAGGATGGCGTGAGGCCGATACGATCCCGGGTATTCTTGCCCAAAAAAATCGACATGCGGCCGGGATCATGGCCCCAGCAAATGGCTTGTGCCTTGATCAAGTCGGCTCACTCTTTCCTGAAGATGGTTCGATGCGACTCAAAGAATATCAAGGCCGAGAACCTGCTAGAGCCATTCCACAAACAAAAAAGGCGTCCAAAGACGCCTTATAAATATTCAGGATGATAATCTTTATCGTGGACCACAATCTCCACAATCAGTACCATATTCACAGACATTATATAGCGAACCCGAACCACCATCGTCACATTCGCCATCATTTGCATATTGACATCGATCAGTGCATATTGGGGCTGGTTCAGCCATACAAATTCCGAGCGGATCCCCAGAAACTCTCTCACAAACACCTTCAGGGCAATCTTCAGTCAATGCACATC
>JAHDGS010000146.1 GCA_020627505.1 Myxococcota bacterium | reverse complement strand
CTTCTTTAATTAATCCGTTGATCGCCTCAACGCCGTCCCAGATCGTTTCATCCGCACGTACATAGACCTTATTTCCTGCTAAAAGCGGCGGCATTGCGAAACGAATAATCTGCCACAACGGATAGTTAAATGGCATAATCCCTAAGATTGTACCAAGCGGCTCGTACCAAATCTCGACATCCGTTTTTGCGCCATCAACTTTTGATGGTTTCAGCATATCCTCTGCGACCGAAACAAAGTACTTACAGAGCGCGTAACATCCTATCACTTCGCCGGTTGCCTGGCGAATCGGTTTATTCATTCCTTTTGAAATGATTTCACCAATTGAAGCGTTTTGCTCTTTGAAAAGTTGCCCAAGTTTGGTCACACCTGCGATACGTTCTTGTAGATTCATATTTGTCATGAACACAACTTAAGCCTACATTACAGCGGTGTAAAGGGCTCACGTGTTAAAGATTATTGACCCAACTATTTAGGTAAACAGAAACGTGGTCTTTCGTCCCGTTCCAAGTCAATGATAACTGTACACGTATAATTTGATGGACAACAATCAGAGGTGACGTCGCCGCATATTTGCCCACAAGGCACACGACACTCACCACGAGGACTCAAAAGAGGAGAACCTGACACATCACAATCTAGGCCATTTCGACAATCTTCACACGTTGAACAGACTTCACCTTCTTGACTAGGGCCATCATTCGATTCACAGACATCAGGCTCGTCTTGGAGCGTATTCAATCTTGATTGATATTGAGGGCACTCTTGCTTTGTTGTGGACAAATCTTCGATACATGGCGTCCCATTTTCATCATCAGGCCAGAAAACGATCGCTGTTTCATGCCAATCACCATCGTTTAGTTCCAGGTCTTGTTCAAAAGCAAGCTCACCATCAATATAAATGCTAGATGACGCATTGGTGCTTCCAACAAACATCTCATACCCAATTAAATAACTCTGCCCATAGCTTGGGGTTGCGATAGAACTCCACTCAGGCCCAAACCCCAACGTCATATCACGGTCCATACAAATATCACCACTGCTTTCAGCACCTGATGCATCCCAATCCAATGAGTTTTGAAAAAAGGCATCACATCGACAATTACCATAGTAGCAATTAAGTTGCCCGGCATCTATACCACATGGTTCAGCAAAATCATTGGCCACTGGGTCAGCAGAATTAACGCAAAACCCATCATTTGTGAGCAGACTAACATGCTGATCTAAATCTGTGGTAGAATCCCACGTCACCTGCATAAAGAGCCTTTCTGTAACAACACTTTTGATATCGACACGGCATTCATTTTCACTACGTTGACCATTGTCATCTTCGACCACAAAATGAAAAGCATAATTTTCGTTCGGCAGCAAGATAATACCAAGCCCCTCTGCGACATGTACAGTGCTGCCAGCCTCCCACCTCATTATAGCGTTATCATTTTCTTCTCTATCGAAAAGTATAATTGTGTCTTCGATATGATTCGACGTCGGCGTTCGAATAATCTTTGTACGAACGCGATAATCATCGAATAGCATTTCATCACCAATACCATTGAACTTAAATTGAAGTCGCGAGGCACGGCCGACAAGATATTTAGCACGTGATGCCTCGACTATTTCATCATCAATTGAAAGCAATTCGACGTCGCATATCAGCGGGTTGTTGTCGAGACATGCTTCGCACCCTCCACCACAATCAACACCCTCTTCATCTTGATTTTGGAGCAGGTCATCACAACTTGGACACGCAAACCGACAAGAACCACCACAGTCTATCCCCTCTTCATTTTGATTTTGTAAACCATCATCACACGTCGGCGGACAAGCCCCACAACGACCACCACAATCGATGCCTGTTTCAAGACCATTCATCAGTCCATCATCACAAGTTCCGCATGGCGCACATGGCCCGCCACAGTCGATATCGACTTCGCTTTGATTCAGAACCCCATCTTCACAGCTTGCACAAGCCTCACATGATCCGCCACAGTCGACTGCCTCTTCATCGCCATTCATTTGTCCATCGGTGCATGATGGTTCTTGACAAGTCGAAGTGAAGAGCTCGCAAAATCCTGTGTCGCAATCGATATTTGACGTACATAAAATACGCTCTTCATCGTCAGAACTATCATCTGGTTTACTTTCGATCATAGATTGATTGTTTTTGGAACCAGCATCATCCGACTCACGATCTGGTTGACAGGCCATAAAATTAATGAACATAAATGTAAGAAAAATAGTTCTTAACAAAAGTGGATTAGTCATGGTTGTTATCCTTTTCTTCATACATTACTTAAATATATAGTGAGTGTTGGTAATTATATGACACGAGTCAAATTTTGGATAATATTAGTGAATTTGTATAGGTAAGATATTCAAACAAAAAAACCCCACCATATAAGTGGGGCCACATTCCATTAATTATTTTATTTGGTGCGGTGAGCGAGACTTGAACTCGCACGCCCGTTAGAGCACTACCCCCTCAAGATAGCGTGTCTACCAATTCCACCACCACCGCATTGGATTGGATCTGGAGCATAGATCTTATTTTCTAGACGTCAACAGGTAAATCTAAAGAGATCCAATTGACACACCGTGTCACGTGACTATTATTCATCATATAGATAAGGAGTTTCTATGTTCGGTGATAAATTAGATAGTTTAGTCGATAATTTGAAAGAAAAAGCTGATACACTTCGCGTCAAAGCGAATTTAGCTGGTAAAGATGCGCAAGATGAAGTTCAAGATATTGAAAGCAAATTCGCGTCTATCAAAGAAGAGCTCTTCAACAAATTTGAAGGTGCAACGGAAGAAGCAAAAGCTGAGTGGCAAAAAATAGAAGACAAAATTACGTCTTTTAAGTCAGAAATGTCAGAAAAAGGTGATGAAGCAAAAGACAATATTTCTGAGAAGTTTGAAAAACTCACCTCAGATCTCAAAGATGATTTCGATAAATACAAAGAGAAATTCTTAAACCTGAAATAAATCTTTACACACAAGAAAAATACTCAGCTTTTTGCTGAGTATTTTTTTATTGATATGTAAATCAGTGTTCAGAATCAACTTTCAACAAAGGCGCGTTCAATAACGTATTGCCCCTTTCCATTCCGATCGCCCTCTTTAAAGCCCATATCGCCTAGGATATTGCATAAGTCTGTCAACATAGAAGGACTGCCACACAACATAAAGCGATCGTCTTCAACATTGATCGGTGGACACCCGGCAGCTTCAGCCAGTTTACCCGACGTGATTGCGTCTGTTAAACGACCTTGTGTGTGAAAGTCTTCTCGTGTGACGGTCGGATAATAAACGAGTTTTTGCTTCACTTCATCACCAAAAAACTCATTTTCAGGCCACTCATTTGTAATGAAGTCCTTGTAGGCCAACTCGGAAACATAACGAACACCATGCGTTAAAATGATCTTATCAAATTGCGCATAAATCTCAGGGTCCTTAATAATACTCATGAAAGGCGCAAGCCCAGTTCCCGTCGATAGGAGGTATAAGTTTTTGCCTGGCAACAAACGCTCACTCACCAACGTCCCTGTTGATTTAGAATTCACCAGTATTTTGTCGCCTGGTTGAATCTTCTGCAGTCGAGAAGTCAACGCCCCATCCGGCACTTTGATACTTAAAAATTCTAGGTGTTCTTGGTAATTCGCGCTGACCATACTATAGGCACGTAGTATCCGCTTACCATTCTCATCTTCCAAACCAATCATGGTAAAATGGCCATTCGTAAAACGAAAGCCAGGATCACGGGTTGTGGTAAAAGAGAATAAAGTGTCGTTCCAATGGTGAACTGTTAATACTTCTTCTTCTCGAATATTTGCAGCCATTGACTAACCTCTTCTATGAACCGTTTATCACTAAACGAATAACAAAAAAACAATTGTTCAAAAGTTAAGTCCTTGTTGTGCATCTGTAAAGCCGATTATGGATTTTTGTCTCCATTTCTTTTCCATTCGGATGTTTCTCTTTCATAAGAGGTTCACGATACTTAGATGAAAAAAAACATATAATTAAGATAGTTCGCTTGCCTATGAACCAACATATATAGTACATCATGTATGATGAAAGTAGCTAAAATGACGCCTATTTTGATTCTGATATTACTACACGCTTGTCAATGTCAAAACCAGTCTGGCAATGATGCGGGCTTCACTGATGAAAAAACGATTCCTGTTGATACAAATGGCGACGGCATCGCTGATGGTGAAGCACTTGAAAGCGATGATATCGAGGATACGACTGGGGACGGTGTTCCAGACCTCACAGATGAAAACAATCAGAATAATCCTGAAGAGAACATCGATCCGATCGACGCAAGCCATGAACAATTCTGTCTTGGGAACGGTGCTATTACAAATACAGACAATCAAAATGTCTGTCTCGATGGCGTCGCATCACATGTTTTCAGGTTTGGTTTATGCGCTTGCGAATCGATTACTCCCGGCGGTTCTATGAGTATTGATGCGTTCAATTCTGATGATGGACCTTATGATCCAAGTCGCCTTGTGCCCGATGGTAATTTGGGCGTTAATGGCGGGTTCTCGATCGATAAGCAAGCGACGATCAAAGGTTCTGTTTTTAGTTACGCTGGAGATATGACATTTGGACCATCTTCATCAATTGATGGTAGCCTCTTTTTAAATGGCAACTTAACATCCAATAACAATACCAGTCTGGATGTTTCGCGAAATGTATTTGTCGCCGGCTCTATTACAAATGCATATCAAGTTCAAGGTAACCTGTACTCCAATACCCTAGATGATGATAATGCTCACGTTCAAGGAACCAGCGAGACCATTGATGTTCAAGTTGATGAGCCCTGTCCTTGTGGAGAAAAAGCACCTATCAATATTCAACAATTTGTGTCATATATGGACACGACAAACGACAACATCGAAGCTAACTTCTCAACAGATATGCTTTCGTCGGGAGAAGTGACGTTTCCTTGCGGTCGATTATTCGCATCCGGCTTCACAACAAGTTCTACCATTTGGACAATCGAAGGTCGGACAGCTCTTTTTATTGATGGTGACGTTATTCTCGGCGGTTTAACCACAAATATCACCGGAGAACTGGACTTGTTTATTAATGGTTCTCTCACCTTACAAGGAGCTGTCGAGCTGGGTAATCCAAATGCGCCGGCTAAGACAAGAATTTATGTTGCCGATAACATCAACTTAGGCGCCTCATCGTCAATCAATGCGAACGTCTATGCCCCAAATGCAGATCTCTTTTTCAATGGTGCGACGACAATACAGGGCTCTCTATTTGCTCAAAATTTGAATTTCGGCGCATCGTGCACTGTTCACTTCGATACCGCAATACGACACCGTG
>JAHDGS010000145.1 GCA_020627505.1 Myxococcota bacterium | reverse complement strand
TCGTTCATCAACTTTAGAATGTCCGCTGCAAAATCTCGCTCGACTTGGATGGAATCATCGGCTTCGATATCTTCAAGTTGAGACTCGTATCTTGAGATCCCTGCTTCGAGAATCGTAGTAGCTTCTTCTTGTGCTTCTTCGTATTGCGCAAGAGATTCGATGATAGATTCAGTCAGCAGTGCAAGCATGACTGTTCGTTTAACACTCATTGTTTGAAATAATGACGCTTCTTCTTGTTCGGCGGCTTGTGTAATATTGATATCTTGTTCAACCACATCACCACTTTTGTCAGTATAAGATAGAGAGCCGGTGAGCGAGAATCCTGCTTCTACGCCGTCAAGCTCTATGAGGAGTGCACCACTATTTTTAGATAAGAAGAGTGTTTCAACATTCAGGCTTGTGTCTGATTGTTGTTCTCCGGGGAAGCCGTAGCTATTCGCAACAGTGGCTGGTTCTGCCGCAGCTAATTCGACACGTAAGCCAGAGGCGATTGGCGAAAAAGCAAATGGAAAATCATCTTCCATAAATGATCCTTCACTATTCATATTCGGAATGCTGTAGGCATTTCCGCCTTTAAAGGTCGACATCGCTTGGAAGAGGTCAGGGCCAAGGCCGATTCCAACACCGAAGACAGTCAGACCAATATCCTTTCGTGCACCTGCCGCAACAATGTCTTGAAATTCCGAGTTTGATGTCGCACCGACATTGGGCTGAACATCTGTAAAAAGTATCACACGCTTTTGCTGACCATTATTTTCTGCTTCAGCTTTTTCGTAAGCGAGCTCGAGACCTGCTTCCATATTCGTCGCGCCGTCTTCATCAAGGCTATTGATCTTATCCAAGATCTTGTTCTGCTCATTTCCTGATGTACGTTCAAGTACTTCTCTTGTTCGATTGCCAAACGTAATGATTCTTACAGTATCTCTTTCGTCTAGTTTACGTGTGATATCTTTCATAAGAGCAAGAGAAATTCCCGCAGGTGTTTCGTTATCATTACTATAATTCCATCTCATAGAGCCAGAGACATCCATGACAAATGTGATATCGAGTGCATCTCGTTCAAAGTCTTGCAAATTAATATTTGAACCCATTCCAATTTGCACCCAGCCTTTCTGAACTTGTTTATTATCAAGCCCCATACCTGTTCTGCCGTCTAAACAAATTGTTTGGTTGCATTCGATGTCATCAATCGCGAGATCGTGCTCAGAGAACATTGCTTCGACCAAAATGGCCTTAGCAGAGGGCAGACGGCCGTTGCGAACAACTTCTCGGGCATAATCGAGGTTTTGGACACCACCAGCAGTGACACCGGCACTAAGAGAATTCACATCATAAGCGTGACACCCTAACAAGTTGCCGATAAAGAGAGAGAATAATGCGATGGATATTTTTTTCATGAATAGAGCTCCTTTTCTAATCGTCTAAGATAATTAGACAGAAGCAATAAGTGTGCCAGAACGACAGATTCATGATGTCATGGGGGTTCCTGCTATATTCAGGGTGACAAAATGGTTTAATTCAGACAAAAATGTCATAGAACGAGAAGAAATATACGCAGTTCTTTGAGGTAGTATCGATGGAAGAAGATGATTTGTCCGAAAAGCAAAGAGAAGAGCTTCGTGAGTTACTTCAAAGTACGATCTCTGAGCTGGAGCCACTTCTTGCGTCTTTCAATGCTGCATCAGAAATTATCGATCTCGATCAACCGATCGGGCGCTTATCTCGGATGGATGAACTCCAGAGACAGGCCATGAGCAAAGCGAACCGGCATCAACTCATCAAAAAATTGAATCAAAGTAAGCAAGCATTAGCGCTTTGGGAAGACTACGGCTATTGCCGTTCTTGTGAAGAGCCAGTTGGGTATAAGCGCCTCAAGGCAAGACCTGAGACACCTTATTGTTTAGAGTGTCAGTCCGCGAGAGAGTGATACTTTTTGTTTTAAAAAGTCCAACCGATATTAAGATTGAGTAAAGGGGACCATTCAGACTGAGGGTCCGTCGTTGCAACTGTGTTACCATCTGTCGCTTCAGCCGCGCCGACAATATATTGAGCACCCAGCTGACTATCAAAAGTAAAACCAATGTCTGTGACTATTTTGTATCCTAAGAAGGGGCCAGCAGAAAGACCGGCAGCCGTTCCGGAGATATTAAAGTCGCCATCGCCATCAATATGTATATAGTTGAGTTCAGCACCAAGCTGCATACCATGTTCGAAATCACCGATGATATAATTACGATAAGATAAGCCAGCTTCATAAATATTAAATGACAAGTTCGCGCCACTATTTTGATCAAAATCATCTTCAGTGGCTTGGCCATACCCGAGCATCAGGCCAATACCATTTTTCGCATTGAGAGCATACTCTCCTGTCACCTCAAGGAGTGGTATCACTACATGGAGGGGAGACAATGTGATTGAAAGTTTCCGGAGCGGTTGCTCCATAATGGGTGAGATCGGCTCTTGGGATATGACAACTGGCTCTGCATTATTATCAGATGGTATCGTCTCTTGATCTTCTTCTGCTTGCGGCGCTTCAGATAAACTGACTTCTTCTTCGACAATCGGTTCTATGTTTGCATTGGTTTCAGTTTCATCTGACTGGGCGTATAGCGGTAAAACAGAAATCAATAGAGCAGGCAGAGAAAGAAAACGAATCATGATGTGAACTCCTAGTTTAGTGTAGCTATGATCTGCCCAACTCGATGAATGGACGCAAGAGAACATGGTAAGTTTTTGCGAACGTCGAAGCAATACTTATTTTAGCCAACCGAGCTGCGCTAACACGGAGTGCATCTGCTCGATAGACACTCTTTGAGTATGGTCCGTATTGACGTGACTAAATTGAATCTTCATATCTTCGTCAATAGCAAAAAGCGCAGGGTGGGGTAATGTATGGTGAGTTTTGCCCGATGCACCCTCAATATCAATATTAAAGGACTTCAATTTTTCGAGATATGCGTCATCTAACGGGTTGAGAACATTAAAGAACGTCACCAGCGCCAATGATGAATCACTCAATACCGGAAATGGTATTTCATATGATGCTTTGGTTTTAGCAGCCGAAGTGGGATGATCAACACTCACAAAAACAACTTGAACACCGTGTTCTTGGAATTGCTGATAGGCCTTTGTCACATCATATATATGTTGATTGCAATAAGGACACCAACCACCTCGATAAAAAACAAGGAGCGTTTTCTGATCTTTGAATAACTGTTCAGTATTCTGGTGCTGCCCGAGATGGTTCATGACATGCAGATCAGGTATGTGCTCACCAATGTCGAGTCCAAGTCCATCATCGCGACCCAGTTGATCGATCTTTGTGTATGCTTTTTTCTTTGGTAACGTATTCGCTTCTTTAGGCGGATTCGTATCTTGCGTTGGCATCATATCTTTTGTTGCCGGGGGCGGTGTCGATGATAGCCAGTTCAGCTCCTTAGCGATATTGAGGAGTTGGTCTGGCGAGGGACGTACTTTATAGTCTTCATCGGCGTAAGCATACCTGATCGTCATATCTGCATCGATCGCAAAAATACCGGGGTGCGCAATCACGTGGTGTTTTTGGCCCGATGATTGCTCAACATTCATACCGAAATACTTTAGCTGCCGAACTTCGTTATCTGATAGGGATTTCGTGACATTGAAAAAACGATGCCAATTGAGTTCTGGATCACTCAGTACTTCAAAGGGAAGGTCGTGCTTATTGACTGTCGTTTGACTAGAATCGGGCGCATCGACACTAATGAATAGCACTTTGATTCCATATAACTTGAAATCATCGTATCGGCGTTTTACTTGTTGAATGTAGTTGTTACAATAAGGACACCAACCTCCGCGATAGAAGATGACGAGCGAACGTTGGCCTGATAATATATCTTGACTTGAGACATGGGCGCCGTCGATATCATATGCCGAGATGGGTGGAACAACAGGTGCCATCGGTTGGCCGACAGGATGAGCATCCGTTTCGGTGCTTTGTTCGAGAATATTATTTAAATTATCTGATGAAACAGGTTTGGTGTGGAAACACCCACTTAACAGGAAGAGTCCACTGATCGCTAAGACTGATATAAATTGCATAAACACTCATAAATAAGATGTTGATATCCTTCAAGTGAATAAAATAAAACAGTTTTTTGAATACGTATCAATGTTGTGACGAAACCAGCTGTCTCAAAACATATGAGTCTAGAAGGGAAATATTTATGCGATTAAAATCAAAACTTGTGCGAGACAGAAATCTAGTGATCAAGCGTTTCAATATTAAAACAGCAGAATGGGAGACGAAAAAACTGGCTAATTTATGTCGTCGATCTCCACTTCTTTTAGGGATACCTGCAGACTTCCGTTATGTCGAACAAGCGAAAAAAATACTGGATAAGTATCTTGCTAAAGGATGGGAAGTCGATCATATTAGAAGTATTCAACAAAACCTAAAAGCTTTGGTTGTAGATCTGGATCAAGATTACGAAGAAACAGTGTCTCTTGAATCAATACTCAAAAGTGCCCTCGGTGTTTTTCCTCGACAAGAAGGTGAAGAAGTGATTGGGTTCTTGAATGCCTGTGCAACTTTCTTTAAAACACTAATATTCCCATTTGGGGCGATAGGCAGTGTCTATGATTCGGCGCTCCATGCTGTGGCCGGTATTGGGAGTTACATTCTTGAATGAAATTGACTCAAGTGGGCTTAACGCCAATCGTATTTGGCGATAATCTGCTGCATAATCTGAAGGCTAAAGCCAGGCATAATCCGCTTTTTATAAACGGCATTGGCCAGCTGTTTCATAAAAGCGTGCACAAGTTCAATTTCACCAAGATCGATTGCAATAGAAAGCTCTTCAAGGCAAGCCCGAAAAACCTGATCACGATGTTCTTTTTTGACGGCACTTGGATCTGCTAGTAACTTTAGGTGCTTCGAACGGTGTCCCTCACGTAAACGATTTTGTGCCCAAATAATAAGGCATTTTGTGTCTAGACCTGGTAAAATGCCGCGCACAATTCGTCGCCCAAGCATCGCATGAGATTCTTCTGTTAACTGTTCATATGTTTTCAAACGGCCTCCTTCAGCGGTTGGTTGACGACCGTGAGTTAATGTCTGTGCTCCACATACTCAACAAAAATCGATCCGCATCCGATCTGAATAGCACTTATTAACTGATTCAATCAATAAGATGAAACAGTTTAAATTATCAATTTAATTGAAATAAACATGGAGAGGTAATACGTGTTAGGTGTATACTATTGGAAGAGTAGGGATTCTCATGTTTTCTGGTCCACGTTTGGGCTACAGACCGTAATATCTTTAGGACCATGAATTTGTTGATAAGCACTTAATTTCGTAGCTTTATATATGATGATGTGTTCTTAATGCAGTGACCCGGCAGTGACCCGGCAGTGACCCGGCAGTGACCCGGCAGTGACCC
>JAHDGS010000144.1 GCA_020627505.1 Myxococcota bacterium | reverse complement strand
CAGTGACCCGGCAGTGACCCGGCAGTGACCCGGCAGTGACCCGGCAGTGACCCCTTTTTGAAATTATCGTTTACTCTTCAGGTATAATCGTGATGACCATCTCATCTAGGTGGTCAAATTGTGGGTTTGTGAATGACCGACGTTCACTTTGCTCACTTAATAACCGGCCACGAGGTGCGAGATTAACGATCGCCTGAGCAATCAGCTCGTCTCCACCAGTGACGGCGTAATCATCATCCCAAATTGTTAGACTGATTTCTCTTAAATCTTCTGCTGTGTACCCTGAAATCGTCCCGAGATCTCTCGGATTGTATGTATCATATCTTTTGAATCTGTCGTAAGCGCATGGGCTCCCTTCATCTCTTGGGTTCGCATCTTCTTGGAGATCGAGACAGACGATGATGTCAGGGCTGCTACCTGGGCCATCCCATGAGGTGTTTGACAATATATCAACAGCATCGACCGAGATCGTAAATGTGTCTAATTCTTCAGGCGAATTCATGCAAAATTGTTCGACTGGCGGAGAACCAGGTTCTGGATCATCGACACTGTACGTCTCAGACTCGCCAAAAACAGGCATAAGTGCATTACAATATTGAATCTCGTTACAAGGGGCGTCGGTTTCACAAGGTTGACGGCATCGACCATCATTGACGTCAACTTCGTTGACACGAATGCACGTGTAGGGCGCTTCACAGGATGAACTTGCCGCACCAATAATACATGGTTCACCTGGATCAAGAATCGTTTCACAATCATCACAATCTCCACCACAATCGATATCTTCTTCTCGACCATTCATCATGCCATCATCACATGTTGGTTCTGGCGGACACGGTTCGCACACGCCACCACAATCGACACCTTCTTCATTTTCATCTTCAACGAGGTTGCGACATGTATCTTGATATTCGGGGCATTCAGTAGGGCAGGTTCCCCCACAGTCGACACCTTCTTCATCATCATCTTGGAAGCCGTTTTGACATGAGAGCGGAATGTCACAGCTTGCAGAACAGGGACCACCACAGTCGATGCCTTCTTCGTCACCATTTTTCAGGCCATCAGAACACGTCGCATCACCATCAAGTTTATCCTCACCACGGCCATCACCACTTGTGTCGCATGCGGTGAAGAAGCAGCCTAATAAGAGAATTGTTAAAAATGTATAATAAGGTGTTCGATATCTGCAGATAAAAGACATAAATCATGATAGCAGTTGAAGACACTTCTTCAACAGGATACGCCATCTTATGTCGTTTGACGCACTGCGAAAGCCGATTGCCATATATATTTCGAATAAAACGAAGAAACGATTGCGGATGACTTCGGTCTCTTCAGAAGGGGCTTCTTTGCGCGCTGATCCATGGATTTTTGCCGATGAGATTGTGAAAACACGTGGTGCGCCAGATACCGGTCGCGTGGCAACGGTATATGATGCCAAAGGGCAGCTATGTGGCGTCGGGCTTTATGATGCGAGCTCAGAAATTGCCGTACGGCTTCTGGCTCAGTCAGCTAATGGACATGCTCGATATGGGCGCATCAATTTGTCAACGTCATTCATCAAGATGCAGATGCAAGATGCAATTGTAAAACGAGAAGTCATTGCGACCCAAGATACGAATGCCTTCCGCGTGATCAACGGAGAGCAAGACAACTGCCCTGGGCTCATTGTTGACCGATATGATGCCGTACATGTGGTCAAGTTATATAGCCTGATTTGGTGTCCACATTTTGACTTGATCGTTGGTGTTTTACGAGAAGCTTATGCCGCAGAACATATTGTTTTACGTCTTGCCCGTAATATCAAATCTGAAGCGAGTAGAGCTGGACTGTCAGAAGGACAATACTTGTTTGGCCCCAAAAGGGATTTGTCGGCGGTCGAATATAAAGAAGATGGCTTGTCTTTTATTGCTGATGTTATCAATGGACAAAAAACAGGTGCATTCTTAGACCAGCGTGAAAACCGTTTTCGATTGAGAGAGATGACGGCTGGCCAGTCTGTCCTCAATGTTTTTTCATATACAGGTGGTTTTAGTTTAGCGGCAGCGGCAGGTGGTGCGAAGTCTGTGACAAGCGTTGATTTGAGCCCACATGCGAATGCATATGCAGAGCACATCTTCCTGTTAAATCAACATCATATCAACGTCGCACAATGTGTACATCAAACAATCACGGGCGATGCCTTTGAAGTCCTTGAAAACTTGCGGCGTAAGCAGAAATGCTTTGGTGTTGTGATCGTTGATCCACCGTCATTTGCGCGTCGTCGTGAGCATATTGATCAGGCTCTGCACGCATATGAGAGACTTGCGAGTGCTTCACTGCCACTTGTCGAAAAAGGAGGCGTTTTGATATTCGCTTCATGTACGAGCCGAGTGTCGATTGAAGTGCTAGAGAATTGCCTCAACAATGGTGCGAAGAGCGTCGGTCGGACGATACAGGTTTTAGGGCATTATCATCACGCCAAAGACCACCCGCATACAACCACCAAAGGCGGTTACTTAAAGTGTTTGAAAGTGCGTGTGTCTTAGCAAGTCATGAAGTGACGCTAAATAGCCGCCTGAACTTTTTGTATGAGTCCATCTTTTGTCAGCCCTGCGGCGCGTCCATATTTTAGTGCGGTATCAATATCTTGATCGTTGTATTTGTACGCAATGAGTGCCATCAATGCGCCAACACGATTACTGCTGCCACACTGGATAACGACAGATTTCTCCGAGTCACAACTATCAAGCAGTACTTTCAACTTTGTAGCATGCTCAAAGCTGATATCGGTTGCACTTGAGGTTGGTAAACGTATCGCCCGTCCGCCACGTTGCTCGACAAGATCAACCCAATTGTCGATCTGACCTGACTCCGATTCTGGACGAAGGTTAATCCAGAGCGCCGGTTCATATTGACTAAGGATTTGTCGCATCTCTTCATCATTGGGTTGGCCAATACAAATCAAGTGTTCATCAGGTGTATAAAAATTATCCATGTTGCTATCCTTACGTTCGGCTGGCGGCGACGGGGGTTCCTGAGTGGGGACCGGTTGCCTGTTTTAAGAACGGGTTTTCATCCCGGTCATGTTGTGGGGCATCATCACATGTCTCTTTCTCCGGACAGGTCATGCAACAATCTGGATTCTGAGCCACGCCACCACAAGATTGCGGTAGTTCTTTGCGCCCCGAAAAAATAATTCCCACAGCAATGCCTGCCATGGCGCACGCGAAGATAGCAAAAGTCAATATATATGTCATTCGCCTTCAAAGTCCGGGTTGAGGTACTTTACAAAGCTGCTTGAAATAGCGCCACCTTCACCGAGGCTGAACGACTCTGTCATCGCGTTACCGTCGACACAAAATGTACTTTGATCGGCAATAAAGGTTGGTACGATATATTCATCCGCGTTGACCCATTCACACAAACAGTTCGCACCGATGGTACCAGTACAGCTGATATCACCACCGAGATCAGAGCGCGCTTCAATCAAAGAACTACATTCTGCCTCAGGTGGGTTATCCCCAAAACACTCAGGGCCGAGACTGATGGTCGCATCCCATTCAAAGTTACGTGCAATGCCTTCTGCTGAGAATGTCAGCGTTTCGCGCGCATCAAGTCGCTCGATGACTTCGGTTTCACATGCACCACCATATATCGAGATGAAGTCGACATAAAGCGCCTTGAGGGTGTTCTGCTGAACAAGTGATTGGTCGCTGATTGAACAGACCTCTTTTCTCAGCCAAGTTCCTTCGGCCGGGGTTGTACATTCAGTTGGTACTTCGCATGACTCACCTGTGACAACGGCAAGGGGGGGCGTCTCAGACAACACACGGTTTTCAGCAGGGCTATCTGATGTTGTTGTGAACGGTGTGTCTGGACCACCACATCCAATAAAGACGGTTTGTGCAAAAAGAGTTGAAAGAACGACATAGCGCATCGGCATACCTCCGTGTTATTCGTTAGCATATTTATGCGCCGTGGTCCTTTAAAAAGTAAGAGAGGGCGTATCGGTCGAATGACCGAGCAAAAGCATATTCTAAGGGTAAATGGAGTCAATGATTGTATAAACTGCTGTTAATGAAGGGATATCTTTGCAAACTGCCGCTGTGGTATTTTGATACATTTAAAGGGCGAAAGCTTTACAGCTGAGTCTGCACACTTCATAATATAATTAAGAAGGGAGTGGATATGAACCAAAAATATACGCTAAAATCTCTAAAATCGGTTTTACTCATTTGTGGCTTGATTGGCGCCGCTGGTTGTGGTTCTGAAGATGACTTCATTAATGGTCAAGCACTTGGTGACTGCGAAGGTTGTGTCTTGCTTGATGACGACCCAAATATTGAGCTTGAAATTGCCCCAGATATCGATCCTGAGGGTGAGGGTGAATATGAGTACCTTGCGCCGGCCGGATTTACTGGCGATATCAACATCAATACGCTGAACTATCAGGACGAAGAAGAAATTGAGTATGGCCTTCGAGGCGGCGCAATTCATGCTGGCGCTGATGGTGTCGGAGCCGCAGGATGTGATGGCGAGGGCAACTCGTTGGTGGTCTACGGTGTTATGGGTGTATTTGGACTTGCGGTTTCGCGTCGTCGTCGACGTTAGGTGACTAGATGACTAGATGATAGCTGGTCCAACCTAAAAGTTGATTCAGAAGATAGTCGCTTTTTTATGAGGCCTTGGTGGTCGGAAGACAGTGGTGTCCTCGATGTGGACATCTATTCCCAGTGTGGCACTTTCCCTGGAAAATAGAGCAAATGGCACGGGTTGAAAAACGAGCGAGTCTTTGAAGCCATTCAACCGATTAGATAGTTGTTGGTCGATGGAGCCCTCTTCTGAACGAGTCGATTGAAGTAGAATACACTTCAAAGTGATATTCCGGTGTGGTGTTAGACATTGCTCTAAGAAGCCGTGTCCGAATAAAAAGAAGTTTTGGTTCCATCGCAATGCTGTGCGTAAAGCGAGCCAATCATGTGTATGACAAGCAGAGAAGATGGATGTTGAGCCGAAGATAACAGCGCCACATTCATCGAAATGCGCAATATGTTGCTGGTTTGTTGAGCGCTGTGATGTGTCTTCACTTGCTGACGAACAATAAAGTTCATTCAATCGTTTCTTACTGTTTGGCCAAAGACACCAAGATATCGTGTTGAACACGTCGTGCCAGCTATCCATTCGCGTTGGGAGTTGGCCATGGTTGATGGCCGCTTCATAGGCACCGCGCTTCATTGGAGTCATTTGTTCAACGACCTCAAGTGGGAGATATTGTTTGAGGTGTTCTTGTAAGTCGACAGGTGATGGATGTGTCGGAATGTCAAAGAGCATGTCTCGAGATGCAGGTGGAAGCAGGTTGAGGAGGTTCGTCAGTGTCGTTTTTTTGTGCATCATGACCGATGTAGCATAAAATCATCTCGTGCGGCACGCGATATACATTTCTCTCATATGTGTGGTGATATTTTGGAAAAGTGTCACGGCACATACGAATGACGGTCAGCACT
>JAHDGS010000143.1 GCA_020627505.1 Myxococcota bacterium | reverse complement strand
CAGAATGGTATTACCCTTGTCGCAACTCGAACTGATGATAATGGCGCATACCATTTTGAAGACCTTGTGCCTGGTGACGGATATGAGATTTATATTTCTCAAGGTTCTTTCGAATGGTCATCTCAGATGATCACACTGACAGCAGGCCAGACATATACCATCGATGATCGTGAATGCCCAGAATTGGTTAGTCCTCGTATTCTTGTCTTCACCGGGACCTACGATCGGATTGAGCGTGTACTCGACTTCTTAGGCATCACAGACCTTCAAATAGAACCGGGTTATGATGATGCCGAACGAGACTATCTTGATATGCTCGTCGACCCGGATACATATATTGACGTTGATATCGTATTCTTTAACTGCAGTAACGATCTAGGATCTGAGGAAGCGTGGGCTCGTGGTGATGATGAAGTTATTCGTGAAAATCTTCAGCAGTTTGTTCGAGACGGCGGCTCTCTCTACTTTTCGGATTGGGCGTCAGAGTTAATGGAAATGGTCTTCCCTAATGCAATCGACTGGTCTGGTGATGATCGCAATCCATATGAAGCCCATGATGGGCGTGCGCAGAATGCATTCGTCACGGTTGAGGATGATGATTTTGCGAGACGCTTCGGTGAGGACTCGACATATATTGAGTTTGAAACGGATGGTTTCTCTCTCATAGAAGACGTGGCCGATGAAACGGAGGTCATTATTCAGGGTCACGATCTTGAAATCTATGGATCAGGCATGGTTGTTGACCGCCCTATTGTTGTCGGTCATAAACCTTTTTCGACACCCAATTCAGGTATTGTTTACTACACGTCTATTCATGTCGAGAATGATACTGCTTATAACATCGACAACATCATGACACGACTTGTCTCTTCAATTGTCTTCTCACTTTAAAGTGACACTTATTCAACACCAATCTTGACTGGTGCTTGATGTGCATCTGTCCCAAGCAACACATCATCATAACTATCCATGTGAGACATTGACTGCAACGGCTCAAGTGTTTGTCCGCCCAGACTCGGCGCGTGACCATATAATGTGCGCGGCCACATCATCGGCTGTCGCCTCATATCTTCTTTCGACGAAATATGCGATCCACCTGGGCTCAGCACGTTGAGTCGCATCCCTGGCACCGGATCTAAATCTGTCACATGACACGTCAAACAAAACGGTACCGTTTCGAAACCTGGTCGGGGCGCATCGGCAACAAGATGTTTGTCTTCAATCTCGAATGCCATTGCTCTATCACATTGGCCAGAATGATTCCGATGAACTGTTGAACCGCAATTTCTATTTTCATATGCCGTTAACGGAAAATCATTACCAACACCAACGCCATCACCATCGATTGCTTCGCTATGGAGTAAGTCTATTTGCTCACATGCGCCCATATGATTCAGTGAACCATAAGCCAGGTTACAAGCATACTCATCAAAATAGCCTGTCGTAAAAGTCTCTTCTCTCAAGCGATAAAATCGAAACTCGTCAAGGTATCCTCTAAAGGTCGTCACCGATTTTGAGGAAGACGCATCTTCTCGTCCGATATACATCTTATTCGTTTGAAAAGAAGACGCTGCTGGATCAAAAGCAGCTGTCAACTCACCACGACCGATTCGATTTCCGTTGATATAAACTGTGCCGATACCAACACCACCAAAACCATCACATGCCACACCCAAATGAAACCATGTATCGCTCCGATAGTATAGATTCGGTAAATGATCATTCGTCGACACTTCTAATTCTGTTTTGCCTTGTCCATCGACAAAGACGATCGATGATTGCTTCAACAATATCTCTCCACCCCCCGGAAAGGTGTATAAGGTACGGTGTCGACTCAACCCATGCGGATTAACCCATAGTCCTAAGTAGTAGTCATCGGCATCGTTCGGCAATCCTGAAATTTCTATGTGGTCATTCAGACCGTCAAAATATATCCCTTTGCCGAGTACCCCGCCTTCAGCGACAGGTGGTATCGTCGCACCACCGAGCAATCTGAGGTTTGGTGGTTGTTCAACAGTACTCGCATTTTGAAGAATTGGCGTTTCTTTAAATTGAAGACCAACATCTACACCCGATAAGTTTTGTGGGACAAACCCATTCGTACTTGTCTGTGTTATACCGCGATAATAGTTACCATCTTGCCTCGGCGAATATCGCATTGAAGCGTTCATGGGTGCAACGATCAGCGCGTCACGATGAAGATATTCATCAAAAACCAATTCCGCATTCCGCTGCACTGTTGAGCTGACATTCCAGACAACATCAAAAGGTGAAAGCGGAGAGAACACATCATAATGATTGAATTGGTTCTCAAGCGATGAGATGCGTTTGGCACCTGCTGCACGGACCTGTTTGTCGTGCTTTTTGTAAAGAGGCAACTCATAGATTTCTTGTCGTAGATCGACATATTCACCATCCAGCAGAAAACTGCCCGAGGAATAGGCAAAGTCTGTTTGATTCAAACCATTATCTGGCATGACTTCTTTGCCCCGTGTCCACGCCCCCATGACAACAACACCGCTTTGGTTCCCTTTACTAAATGAAAATTCTGGGGCCGGCTCACCCGTCAGTGCGTGAAGGGGTTTATACCCATCATTCACACCGCGCAGCGTGTACATCAGATTATTGCCTTTACGATCTATCCACGGATAGGCGCCCATCACGGACTCACCGGGTTGATATTGAGTGCCATCCATACGCCTCACGGGTTGACGAGCGAAACCGTATTTGGAATTCACACGTGGATCCAAATACGCAGCTGACACGGGTCTAAATTCTGACCAACCAGACGCATCACATGGACCCACTTCATTATAAGCATACATGAGGCCCTTCACCGAGGAGTCATTTATAATGAGCAATCGACCATCAGAAGTGGTGGCAGGTTCTGCCAAAGCATGAATAAAACGATCTGTTGCCACTCTGGGTGCGTCGGAGGGTTTATCATCATAAAAGAGATAATCTGATGATGGTGGTAGTGTTTTTTGGTCATCTAGGAATCGGCACCATGGTCGACGTGCTGGGCTATCATCACGACAATGTAACATCGCTTGTGTGAAAACTTTGCCGTATGTGCCGTTATAGTAGCCATCGGCTTCCGGTGCTTGAATAATATTCTTTTGATAATCATAAAGTTCAAAATTGGGAAGTGTCGAACCACTCGCGACAGAAGCAGGATACAACCATATTTCAGGTTCATTCGTATCACTGGCTGGTGCGTTCTTTCCATCAGGTAAGAACGCCGTCAAGTCGAGACTTCGTATTTCCCAAATAGCTTTGCCATCATCTGTTCCAACACTCGTACCAAAAGACCACACAATTGTGAAATCGTAACAATCACCTGATTCAAGGACATCAGCTGACGCGTACCGTGCAGAACATGGTCGAATCAAATTGAGCGACTCTGCATCACTTTTGTGACACATATCAACATAGAGGCCTGTCTGGTTGAAATCAGAATTACCATAGGGCTTACTCCTCGGCAGAAAAGCATCTGCAGGTAGACGAGAATATTCTGGATGAATTGGATCGACTTGTGTCAACTTAAGATCGATCGTCGCGGACATGACACCACGCAACCTGCTCAACGTTTGAAATCCATCTTTCAGATTTTCCGGGTGGAACAGTGAAAGTTTATCAGTCTGAAGCATCAATCGTCCATCAACCGACGTTCGGTGGTTCGGCAACAAAATAGTTTGATTGGCTTGCTGCTCCATTGAGACCCGAGATTTCAGTTGTTGTGTATCTGTTCCTGAGGACACAACATCTTCTGGTAAACTCGCGACGGCTGACCGTTCGATCACCGGCTTAGGCGGGTTTATGTTATTATAGCAATTTTCAACACGCCCATACCCCTGCTCACTGCATGGCTGCACGCCTGGGGCCACATGCGCGAGTGCCGTAAATTGGGTTCCCTCTGCCCCAACCGTTCCAGTCAAATCATTTGAAGGCGGGAAAACCCATCGATTCGTTTCCCATACACAATCATCATAAACCGCAGGGTCACATTCATCCTTTGAACCACAAGCCGAAAGGAATACCGCCACAAGAGCCGACAGGCATAAAGAGTTTTTAAAACACATGCTTATATTATATCTCGCTCAAATATTGAGCACGAATTCAGTTGTTATACTGTCTCAATATAGAGGGTCACCTCTAATCGAATTGGAATTTTGTTGGACCGACGGTTGCCTCGCTTCCAAGAAGTTGTTCATCATAGCTGCTGCCATGAGACATGCCTTCAAATATGTCCAAAGAGTCGCCACCAATTGTCGGGGCATATCCATATAGTGTTCTTGGCCACGTCATTGGCTGCCGACGGTCATCATCCTGGCTTGGGGTTCCTGGTACTCCGGCAGATAATGCATCAATCCGCAGGCCGAAGATTGGGTCATTATTGGAAATATGGCAACTTTGACAAAAAGGTGTTTCAGTGAAATCTGCCCTCGGGCGATGTGCGACATGGAACTTATCTTCGATCTCAAAAGCGACATCCCGCCCACATGCATCTTCATGGTTGCGATGAACTGTCGAGCCACAATTTCTATTTTGATATGCCTGAAGCGGAAAGTCGTTGCCTTCTCCAACTCCAAATTCATCGACTTCTTCATTGTGCAGTAAATCTATTTGCTCACACTTCCCGAGCGCATTCAAAGATCCATATGCGAGGTTGCATACGTACTCCGCAAAGTAGCCTGTTTCAAATGTCTCTTCATCCAGTCGATATAATCGAAACTCGTCGATATATCCTTCGAAAGGCTTTGGCCGAGGCCCCGATAGGTTCGAACGGTTCGAACGACCGATCAAAAAACGATTATTCTCGATCACTGAAATAGATGGATCGAAATCTGATGATATTTGCCCTGTGCCAATCACATCTCCATTCACATAAACTGTTGCTTCAGCCTGCCCCACGAATCGATCGATCGCGATACCCAAGTGAAAGTAGGTCTGATTCGCCGTAAAGAACGGATCATAATATGGCATTTTATCTTCATGCTTCACATCTAATACAATTTCGCCACTCGGCTTACGAAACCGTACCCCCTCACTATAAAGACCTATCTCTGCCCCATTCGGAAATGTGTATAACGTCCCCTCAGAACCTCGATAGGCGCGGTGAGAATTCAACCAAACACCTAAAAATATATTGTCATCATTAAAACCAATCCCCTTGATCTCAACGTGATCATTGACGCCATCCAAATAAACACCTTTCCCCATGATTCCCCCCTCCCAAAATGGAGGAATGACCGCTCCGCCGAGCAAACGCATCCTTGGCGCATTTAACAAGGTGGCCGAGTTTTGTAAGCGCGGCGATTGAGCATATTTCGCGTCGCTATGGTCAAGGTGTCCGTGCTTCGCGACGAATCCATTGCTGATAATTGAGCTTCGTTGTCCCATCTCATCCCCGAACTGCATCAACTCTGAGTTCATGTGTGCAACGATAAGCGCATCTTTATGTAAATACTCATCGAACACAACTTCAGCGTTATGATACGCAT
>JAHDGS010000142.1 GCA_020627505.1 Myxococcota bacterium | reverse complement strand
GCCAATACGACGTCAGCACGAGACGCATCATACACACAGATCATTTATTGTCAACTGTTTGAGAAGCGAATTGTGAACTTTATGCCGAGACCTGGAAAAAGAGCCTCGCGGGCGGTTCAAAGACCTGTGCGTATGGAACCGTGGCTCGCGGGGAGTAACTAAGGGGACGTGTTTTATGCGGAGCAATGCGTAATTGTTTGTAGGAACTTTGGAAATATCTAGATGCCGTCGGGATGAAACAAGCAAGATCATCTTAATTCTTTTCCTGCCACATATTTATGAGGGTTCCCCATTTGCTCAGGCAATATTTGTACCCAGGCAGTGCTATCGCATGACGGCATCGGGTCTGAAACGTGCCACGTACTTGGCCATTGATCAAAACCAAGGCGATGCCGTTGAGGGTAAAGAGTATACCAATGAAAACGCGCATCCCCGACCTTATTTATGTACTCACTTATCTTTTCTTTACGTTCATCACGAATCTGACATTAAGCGAGGACAAAAAACTTCTTATATGAAACATTGTTGGCTGAACCCTTTTTCCCTTGTTTGAAACACGGAAAAGATTTTTCAACTTCAGCAAGACTTATGAGATCGACAGGACATCGAGTATCTTCTCGAAATTTTTCTATAACGCGGATCGCTGTTCCGCGCTAATATGATGTCTCGAACTACACGCAATAGTATTGATTAGTGTGAACGACAGGATTAAATATTTCACTATATATTCTCCAAGCTTTGTGCATTTCATCTATGCCTTCCATGTTTCTTCAAGTTGTTTTCATTAATTTCAAAGGTTACCTGAACTGGCCGATGATCCGATCCGAAGCCTTGACCGAGCTCAACTCCCTCACAAACAAGTCTATTTGAAACAAAAACGTGGTCCATTCGAAGAGACGGCAACGTAAACACACCATTTGGAAACGTAGTCGCGAAGCCCTGCCCTGTCTCACGAAAGCAGTCCTTAAAACCTGCATCGATGAACTTCTTATACCAAAACGAATACTGGGTCATATTGAAATCGCCTGCCAGTACAACCGGCTCCTCAATAGACGTCACGCGCTCGAGCAGTGTTTGATTTTGGATGTTCCATGCATCCGTATATTCCATCGTTCTCGGTGGCAAAGTGTGCACATTAAATATGTGAATCTTCGTATCCTCGACGGTCTTCACCAAATGCATCAGTGGCACACCCATAAGATCTTCAACCATGATTTGGTCGTGCATGTTCTTTGAAAATATCGCCTGCCCAAAGGCATCATCCCTAATATCAAACTTAAATTTTGGGTATATACAATCGGCCGTAGAGCAATAACTATCGCGTAATGCCTTGTCCCACTCCGAACTATATTCTTGCAGAAAAATGACACCTGAATCAGCATTTCGCATTTCATCAATGCGTTTCTGAGTTAAATTTACGTAAAGTAGATTTGCGCTGAGGATATTGATTTCATGCGAGTTTCGACCAAGATTATCGTCCCTTTCGGTTGCTCCGGCGAGGTAATCGGGCGCAACCCAGGCTATATGCATCGCCACCAGAGCAACACTGCAAACCATTAACCACTTCTTGCACTTTAAAAGGGCCCAAAATGAAATCAAATATGCGGGAAGATAAATATAAAGAGTCGCCATATTGGCCCACACAAGGATCATGTGCGCGTCGTGTGCGACCACTCGTAGGCTTGCCACTATCAAAAGTATTGCCGTAATAACCCAGATCAAGATCTTCATACCCTTATGACGACTTTGAAAAGAATTTATTCGAAGCGACAATCACATTTTTCACCACTTAACCTCCCAAGGGCTCATGATCTAGAAATTGGGAAACCTTAATGCGATATCAGAAGAGATAAAGTCGTCTGCCCGTCACCAGCCATTCATTAGTCGCGCAGCAGAGCGAAACGCGATTTGATTAAACTCGGCCTCGGTCATCCCAGCCTCGAACAAGGACCAATTAGAAAGGAGTGTTTTATGCGGACCATCGCGCAACTGTTTGCAGGAAATTCGGGAATATCTAGATGCCGTCG
Organism: Myxococcota bacterium; assembly: GCA_020627505.1. Lineage (GTDB taxonomy): Bacteria > Myxococcota > UBA727 > UBA727 > JAHDBA01 > JAHDGS01. The sequence continues at coordinate 3,505 of JAHDGS010000142.1, read as the reverse complement.
GGATGAAACAAAACCAAAACGAACCAAACAAGCAAAGCCATACTGGCTAACAGTAATTTTAAACAACTCACAAAAACGTCGATCCGAGTTGCCCCAATTAGGCTCTTAGGCTAGAAGAGTTACCAGGAGAATAAATTATGTCTACGTTTCAACCTAAGAAATTATGTCTATGTTTCAACCTAATAAGGTGCTCTATAAGGTGCTCTCTTTATTTTAATTTTATTATGCTGACATGCCTCTTTTCATTCACACTGTATGCTCAAACTGACAGGGAAGACACCAATGAGCTTTGCTCCGACGGTATTGATAATGATGGTGACAACTGGCTGGACTGTTATGATGAAGACTGTCAGAGGGACCATCGTATTACCGTATGTGAGACAAGCTCTCTTCTTTGTGGTGATGGAATTGACAACGACGGTGACGGACTTATCGACTGTGACGACGCCGACTGTACAATGCCGTTTGCAAACGAGTGTCCATGGGTTGAAAATTCAGATTATACCTGTTCTGACTTTGAAGATAATAACGACAATGGATTTATGAATTGCGATGATTACTCCTGTAGTCAAAACTCACAAGTGACTGTTTGCGCTAACGGCGCGGATGCGTGGATTTGTGATAACGGTTGTTATTTTGCAGCAAATGGGATCTGTGAAGATGGAGGTGTCGGCTCAGTTTTGGATACCTTGTGTGATTGGGGTGATGACTGCTTTGACTGCGGTGGGCGCGCTTTTAATGTTGCCCAAGAAATTACAGATGACGAATGCGCAGATGGACTTGATAATGATGGCGACGGCTATATAGATTGCGATGATCATGATTGCTATCTGACACGTGACTGTGGCGGTAGTCCTTCAGGTCTCGAAAATCAGGATAGCACCTGTTCAGATGGTATGGACAATGATGGAGATGGCTACATTGATTGTGACGATTATGACTGCTCTCGGAACTCAACAGTGTCGGTATGCACTGCAACAAACGAAGGTCTAGAGGATAACGCAAATGCCTGTGCAGATGGCATAGACAACGATGGGGATGGGTTTATCGATTGTCAAGACTGGGACTGCGAAGAGCTCTCTGTCTGCACACAACAAGAAGTCAATCCTGATGCAGACATTAACCAAACTTCTGAGCAACCAACTTCTACAAGCGGTCAAAATGCAGAAGTAAATGCCGAAGGTCCATCTGACAACTGCTCGAGTTTAACCACCGGATCCATGACTTCTTTCGCTGTGGCTGTTTTCTTTCTTTTTATTCGGTTTCGGCGAGAAAAAGTTTAGTCGCGGCGTCTCAGCTCACGCAATTGATGTCGAGAAGCCTCGAGGCCAAAATTGAAGTCCACTACTTGTAACAATCTCTTTGCATATGAATTCATTACAAAATGTACCGCCCGAGGGCTCATGATTGATCACTTCTCATCTGTAGTGCTATTTGAGCCCCTTCTTTGAGTATGTGCAGTTCTTTGAATCCTCGACATCCCTCCCGAGGGCAGCTTCATCCCCTCCGACGGCCGCGCCATAGATTTGACCTCGATTGTAGTACTCTCAGCTAATTCTACACCTGACTGCGAACATTCCGATGCTAGAAAGGTCTACAAGTCATCGCACTATTGAGTTTGCAGAAGTACGTGTGAGGTCTTTCCCACACCAAACATCCAAGTACATCGACTCGGACCTTGAGATTAGTTGAATATGTTTCTGTGTATCTTTGTTTGTGATTTATGGTATTCGCTAGCTCATTGAGATAGCAATGCCTAGGTTTACAAAAGCGTAGGTTCCCGCAGGAAAAACTACCTTATCTTCTAAGGTCTGCATGCGCTTCAACGCTTCTTGGTATTGAGTTTGAAACACTTTCTTTCGTTGTATCGCCTCAAGCATCAACCAAGGGTTCCTCGCTTTTATTGTAGGCTTTAACTTAAACAAAACTCGCTTCGTAAAAGGCGAATCTGTGATGGCTTGCTTAAGTAAAAGAGCAAGCCCCAAAACACCGGGTTTGGCTTGGTTAATTTCTTGTTCTTTTAGAGCAACATCATGCCTAATGGATGGACGTAAATCATCTAAATTATCGTGCAAAGGCGCTTCAATTTGAAGCGTAGCAGTCTCTGGGAGTTTCTTTGAGAAGAAGGTTTTAGGTTTGGTGATATGAATAGGTTCTTCATATTCCATATTCAATGAATTTGAACCTATCCACTGTTTTGATGAACATACAAGTCTGTCTTTCACTGGGTTTGTGAGTGTATAGACAATTGCATTATGTACAGCTTCCTTTGTGATTAAAGCGACAGCGTTATAGCTATCTTTGCCCCAAATAGGCCAATTGAAGCCATAGTGATGGGCAATAGCTCTTGAGCTCATTGAGTTGAAATCTCTCATGAACGCAGGTAGGGAGCCTTTGGTGTCGGTTAAGACCATATGATAGTGGTTAAACTCAAACATGTATTCATGCAGTAGAATCGAGTGTTTAGAGGCTGCCCAGGCAAGGGTATAGTGGATGATTTGTTTTATTTTTTTGTTGGGCTTTAACAAGAATCGTCGCTCAGAAGTACGGCGAGTAACCATATAGGTTGTTTGGGGGAGTATCATACGCGGTGGAGTTGCCATGTTGTTGCCTAGGAAAAGGGTTCAACATATATGCGGCATGAAGCTCAAATATTTGCGGAGCAGAATGGCCCTCGGGGGGGCAAGGGGCAAGGGCAAGGGGCAAGGGGGCAAGTGAAGTAGCCCCCAATTCAGCCCGACACCTACCAGGAGCTGAAGATGGAAGAAGAAAAAGAGAATAATAGACGAAGGCGTCGTCGTTTTACAGTTGAGCAAAAACGAAACATATTGGCAGAATCGGAATCGTTGGGTCAAAGTATAGCGATGGTGGCAAGGCGTCATGGTTTGTTACCAACACAACTCTATCGATGGAGGCACGCAATGACAGAGGCAGCAAATGAAGGTCTTAAACACGGTGAGAAAGTCTATTCAGCGCGAGACGTAAAGGCCTTAGGAGAGCGTGTAGCGAGCCTTGAAAAAGCGTTGGGCTGCTCAACTTTAACCAATGATATTTTAGAAAAAACAGTGCGCATTGCTGTTGAAAAAAAATACTGAGTTCAATGAACCGGCGCCCAACGTATTATCCAGGCCCAAATCTCTGAATATTGGGTGGTCGATGACACAAATTGCCAAAGCGATTAAGGTTTCAAGACAACATATGTCAGAAAGGCTTCATCATGGCCTTAAAGGTCGAGGTAAATACAACAAAGCGGATGACCTCGAGATTGTTGAACGCATCAAAGAAATTATTAAAGACCGACCTTATTACGGTTACAGGCGTGTTCACGCGATGCTGAATCGACAAAGAGGCTTCAAAAGGCTGAATCATAAGCATCTCTATCGCATTCTGAAAGCTCACGACCTATTGATGGACAAACGCCCCCAAAGAGCCGACAGGCCTCACACGGGTAAGGTCATCACGCTTCACAGCAATACACGCTGGTGCAGTGATATCTTTGAGGTGA
>JAHDGS010000020.1:4147-32009 GCA_020627505.1 Myxococcota bacterium | reverse complement strand
CCAGAAATAACTCTCGCCGCAAATCGGCAATAATATATAAGCAATCATCATAACGGGCACTCTTTGGATATATGTTCCTATACTCCTTAAGGCGTTCAATCAGTGCCGCGTAGTTCGCCCGATATTTCATCGCTTTTTTATTGCGTCTAAATGCACGAATATCATCTCGAATCTCAATATAAGCCTCTTCTGAACCAGAACTTTTTGCTGAAAGCCCTGATCCGCTCAGCATTGATAAAAGCAATGTTGTTTTAAGTAGCCATTTCGCTCGAGACATTCTTTCATTGTATAAAAAACGCTGGCAAGGATCAAAATTTGCGCCATCTCGTGTCAAATACATGCGACACACATAAATAGCTGATAGTCATTATAAAAGTTTCGAAAGCGCGTCTTTCAAAGTGTCTCGACAGACAAATTTAATATTTTTTGTTGTTGTAGAATATCGAGGACCTCGACCACTTGCCCATGTGCCGTGCTTTTATCCGCTTGAATCACGACTTCAAGCCGAGGCTGCTTCGCCTTACGTAAACGTAATTGTTCAGCCAAATCATCATCCTTATATTCTTTGCCTTCAAGTAATGTCCGCCCATCGGGCTTTAGTGTTATGACGGTTGGCGTATCTCCTAAATCGATCGCAGATGCACTCTCAGCTTCAGGCAATTCGACCTGAATGCCTGAACTTTTGGCAAACGATGTGGTGAGCATGAAAAAGATCAACATGATAAAAATCACATCGATCAATGGAGTCATATTGATCTCGGGTTCCTCACCAATTTGATTTTCTAAAAAGTTCACATCATATTGTTATCAGATACAACCACAGCTGAATACCCGTTTTGTGATGCGATCTCATCACGCATGTGCGCCATTTCATCTTTGAGTTCTCGAAAGCGTTTGATATCGAGCGAATTTTTCTCACTTTGATGATTCACCCACAAAAATATCGCTGCGGACAAAAGCGCCCCAACACCTGCACATGCGAAACTCCCAAGCAAGGCCGGCACAATGGGTAAGGCTAATGATGGCCCCATAATCAACCCACCTTTTTCATCCCATATATTACCTTTCTCACGTTGCTCTATAAGCCCCTGAAATTCATCATTTAACTGACGGTATTTATGCGAAGTATCCATGGCCAGTGCATACGTATCATCTCTTGTGATTGGGTTCCATGCCCCACTTGTAATTGTTTTCATTTTTGCTCCTTCTATAAAGGAGTTTCACCAATCCTCATATTTCGTGACCAGAACTGACTTTAATAACAGTCGTTCTATAGTTGTTCTACAAAAAATACGAGTGCTTCTTGTTCAGTTGTAGACAGCCTTTCATATTCACTAATGACTGATGAGGCGGTCCCTTGATGCGCCGCAATCGCTTCAACAATATTCTCGGCGTGACCATCATGCCAATATGGGGCACTGAGACGTATTCCCCATAAAGGTGCTGTCCGAAATTCTCGGCCAGTGGCTTCGCCATCAGGAATTCCCTGATAGTCATCCCCTTGAACGTCATGCAATAAAAGGTCAGTATAAGCGTTGACCGGAAGGGCATCATCCAAACTCGGGACATGACACTTCGTACAGCCAACCTCTTCAAATAAGTCCGAACCATTATCTCGCTTCACTTGATCCGCCCCTGCTGTTAGTGCCCTCGGCTCAATTGCGGCCAGACCAGCGATATATTCGGTGACGAGATCTTCGGTTTCATCATCGAGTTCAGGATCGGGGACAGCATCGCTATCCGACGCAATCGCAAAGTCCGAGGCAGCGTCACTTGTCATACCTAATTCATTTCCAAATGCATCAAAAACAAAGTCTTTAACAGAAGGTATCTGTGCCTTCCAACCAAATTTATGCACGGTTCCGTTTGCCACATGTGCACGCCCGCGTATTCCATCGCCATCTTCATCTTCAAGATCTTCATGCGCCAAGATGGCCTCATCTGAAATCGATTCAAATAACCCTAAACCAAATAGTGCTGGCCCGTTACGTTGCTCAAATAAGAAACTCATGCCTGATGGTAGTGCTTCTGGCCAATCACTTGAGTCTGATACACGAGATAGCAACGGACCTTCATCAATAAATCTGACAAATGAATTCTCACTAAATGGGTCCGCGGGATCGCCTGCACCTTCAGCGACACGGAAAACATTCAAATCGAGTTTACCGGCACCACCGATACCACCGAGATTATGACAGGCCTGACAACTATCAGCATTAAAAAGTGGTCCGAGCCCTTCCCCGCGTCCAAAGTCATGATCGAACAAAAGCCGCCCCGCGTTCCAGCGCTCGATATTCGCACCCTCAACAGGGGCACCAGGAGAACCTGCTTCAGGAATCACGTCCGGTTCAAGTATCGTTTCTGCGAGGGCTGTACCAACAGCCACCATCATCAGTATTATCAGTATCGGTCGATATTTTTTCATAGCGACTCCAAGAATGTGATTACGTGTTGTTGCTCTTCCGCTGTCAGTGCTTCATATGCCACCTTTGACATTACTGCTTCTCCGCCATGCATCACAATCGCATCATGGATGGTATCAGCAGCACCATGATGCAGGTAAGGAGCTGTCCAAGATAAGCCCCATAGTGGCTGAGTGCGAAACTCATCGCCAGCCGCTTCACCCATTTCAATCCCATCTGCCAGTCCATCACCCATATTGTGAATCAATAGATCAGAATAAGGCCGAAAGCAGTTATTGGCTGTACAAATTTCTTCACGATGACAACTCGTACACCCGATTTCTTTAAACTTCTCTTCACCGACTTCAATATCAAGCTTCGCGCCAACTTGACGTGGCGATGGGACTGCCAAAAATCGATTAAACATATTCAAGGCGATCAAGTCTTCGTCAGAGACCTCTGGGTCCAAAACGTGGTCACGATCTGTTGTCGGTAATGTTCCGGCACCTGCTTGTGCAAAAGCACTTGGTATGAGTTTTTCTGTCAAACGATCGAGCTTCACTAATGTCGTAAAGTCAAACCGACGATCTTCTTCAATCGGATTTGTTGTAATACCCATCTGGTTTTTAAAGGCACCACGATTGAAGTCTTCCAAGTTCGCAGCCTGAGATTTGTAGCCCAATCGCCCAACACGATCATTGGCAAGGATGTTGGCACGTCCTGAAATACCATCACCGTTAGCATCGTCAGGGTCGGCATAATCAAGAATATGTTGATCAGGAATCGCTTCAAGTAAACCCGTACCAAACATGGGTGGCGCATTCCGTTGGGCGACAATATCGACGTTTCGTGGAAGCTGGCCGGCATTCTGATCCATCTCTGTTGATGTTGCTAATAGCGGGTGCGTTTCGTTTTCACCGAGACCGATCAGCCGTCTTTTATAGAGGGGGAAAACAATCGAGTCGAACGCATCGATTTGTCCATTGGTTGTCTGAAAGCGAGCGAGATAAAAATTGCGATATCGAGGCCCACTCCCGCCAGCGACCGGACGTTGATGACAAGAGGTACAACTTTCCGCATTGAACTCTGGGCCTAATCCCTCCGAGGGCTTAAACCGTTTTTCCATAATGGCGCGGCCACGCTCGAAGTATTCGAGGTCCGCCTCCGATGTGATGGCAAGCGGTGCTCCCGGCTCGCCATATACATTGAGTAATCGGTCATCAGGATCGGGTTCAGGAATTGGCGTATTACATCCATCGCAACCCATGATTGTGCTCAGAGACGGTGCAACAACGATCGTTAAGAGCAGCCTCAAATACTTCATCGAATTCATACTAGAAATGTGCCAGATCATTGAATCAATGGCAATCCTTCACCCCAAAGAACCTATGCTAAGGCTCAAAATGTATCGCATTGAATCGCACGTCAACGCCACCAAAAGGAGCTGTTGTGACTAGAATAAGTGTCATTTCTTCTTCTACGAGTTCGCTCTCGGGAAAAAGCGGTTCAATTGAGACGAAAGGTGCATAGCTATCTATATTTGAATAGAACTGGCGCTGATTCTCCTCTATAAACCAAGGGTCGATTGTGAATAAACCAAATTGCTCAGACAGCAAGTAGTAACGCGTGGGTTGATCGATATAATTCTCCTGACGCTCAATGAAAAATGTCCGACGGCCATCAAGTGTTTCCAGCTCAAGCGCAAAGTAATCTGGCGCGCTGACAAAATTTGACTGGAAACCAAACTCACTCGAAAACCCAAGATTACTGGTGAATACGGCTGAACGGCCCGTCATGTCGAGTCTATCTTCTCGCTCCAATAAGCGTGTCCGTGAGAATATCTCTGTTGGGAATCCATTTAAACCATCGCCCCCATTTTGAACACTTTGAACCAAATCAATGATATCGCGGCTTGACGTACCGAGCGCATTGTTCTCAACTTGAATATAGGCGAGCACCCCGGAAGGATGTGTCGGTGGTTTAATCAACGTTTTATCAATCTCATATCCAACATCAGGTTCAGGAAAAACGTTATCTTCAAGTTCATTGAACTCGTCAGCGGAGTCATCATCCTGTGTCCATGAAGATTCTGCGTAACATACACCAAGTCCACTCACTTCTTTAGATTGTGAACTCGCAACGAGTTTCGGACGCTCTTCTGTTCCCATCGGAAAGTATATAGACTCACACTGCCCATAATCATTACAATCACAAAAGCCAGATAATATATCCTCAAAGCGATGGCGCCAATCATTAAATGATTCGTCGTCATCGACATCTGAAAACCAATCAGGTCTTAGGGTGATATCAACGAAAGCGTGCTCCGACTCAGTTTGCCCTCGAATATCTCGTTTCACATTCAAAACTGGCGTCAGAACAATTCCATTAAATAACAAACGCAAAGGATGATCCTCAAGTAGGCCCGGCTCAACAAGAGAAAAGAGTGCATCGAGTTCCGCATTGTTCAACTGAAAATTCACGAGTTCAACAGTTTGAAGAGCGTCTTCATCGAACGACCATTCATAAAAACGTTCGCGCAACTTATTTCGTAGCGCTACCGGTAGTTCATTCAAACGTTCATTTGTCAGTGCGACACAAGAAGCGACCCGGTTGGCATCACGTGGTTTGATTTCAGACACGTATTGAAAATATGAAGTATCTATTGTTCGAGGCGCTTCAGGTTCCTCTCGTGAGGACAAAGTTGGTTCACCGCCAGATAAACCATCGTCAAAAAGGTACTCGACTTCTGTTCGATTATTGTAACGGCCGTTGATATGCGGTTGCACACACCATCTTAGAGAAGCTGAGACGTCGCCTTTTCTGGGTTCGGCGACAACCGTTTCTAGGCGAATAGGAATATTGGTTGCGGCTACATCTGTCGCCCAATCAACCTCTTCAACAAGATATGTTCGTGCCGGCGTCATCAAGACTTCAGGTCTAAAAAAGTAACCTGGTTCAGGCATATTCTTTAGACTCAAGATGCGTAAATCCGCAATGATGGCACTTTGATCAGACGCATTTTGATTAATGAAATCACGCCACGACTGCCAACAACCTGTCAGGCTCATTATGAGTAAGAATGATGCGATTCTTCGTTTCATCAAAATCCCCCCGATATCCCGAAACTCGGGAAAATGGGTAAACCTGGTATCAACGTCGCCACAGAGCGACCACGAAAGTCTGGCCCTGGTCCAACAACCTCCGAGTTGAACGCATTATAGGCATTAACAATTTCAAGGTAGTACCTCACAAAGTAGTGCCGCTTATACACTGTTCTATCAAATCTGAGATCCAATCGATGATATGTCGGTTGCCGTGGACGTCTAAGCGGGGACGCAATAGAATCATAGCGGCCTTGCACAATATCTTGGTAAACCGTTAGGTTTTGGCGCACAGGGCTTGGCGCCCCTGTCGCAAGTTGAAATCGAAAGCCTGCCGTCCATTTCTTGGGGAGATTCCACTTACCAAGTACAACCAGGTTATGCCGCGAATCAAATGGTGCGGGCATCGCAAAGTCTCTTTCCCGCAATAGGTTCATCGTCGACCTGGCAAATGTGTAAGACACCCAGCCAAAGAATGAACTGGTCGGCAACCACCTTAACATCGTTTCAAAACCCATCGTATCACCAGAACCAATTGAGCTCCTGACACCAGGTTGCAAAATCGAACCAAAGTTCTCCAAGATATCATTGCCCGCACGTTGATTCGTTTCGACAGTGAGCCCTTGCCGATTCACCAGATATGTTTGGACGTCATACGTGATATTTGTATTAAGCGAACCATCAAAGCCTAAGATCCAGTGCGTCGCACGTGGTGCATTCAATAATGGGCCACCTGTTTGCATGACAACATCATTGAGCTGCGGTTGTTGCGAGAATGCGCCGCCAGAAAATTTGAGGGCGTGGGTCGAACTGACTTTATAACGCACACTCAATCTTGGGTCGACACGCAATCGCTGACGCACTTGTTCAGACATGGTTGTTCCACCAACGACATCATAAGGTATCAGCCCAAGAATATCTTCGAATGTATCAGTGGCAATATTGAGTCGCAGTCCTGGCCGTACCTGCAGCGCATCTGTCACCTCTGCGGTCCAGTCTGTGTAAAAACCAAGCTGATGACGCCGGCCTCTGATATCAAATGGAAAGAATGATCCTGGCGGACATGTCCCAGCATTCAGGTCTTCGACAGGACATGGGTCAGCAAAATCAACGCCCTGCTGATCAAACTGATCAACAAGAAAACGTGTCGACAGTTGATAGTTCTCGCCAATATACTCAAGTCCTGCTCGCAAGGTACCAAGTTGTTCGTCATTAAGTGCATAATCGATGCGACTCCCCCATGACAGATTTTCGGTTGGCGGAATCAATGGTGAGCCTGTAAATGCACCGACGATTAACCCGTCACCCAGTAGCCCTCTTCGCGTTGTTCCAACCCAAGGTCTTGTTCGCAGATGAATGCCTTGCTTTGGACGATACTCATGTTCAAGGACCACACGCGCAAATCGACTACCGAGCCCTTGGTTTAAGAAATCTTGAAGCGATAATGTGCTGACCTCACCATCTTCATTTAATCCGACACGATCAGATTGAGGCACTTCACCCACAACATCAAAAGCATCTTCTGCACCCAAAACGGTTAAGCCAAACTGATGTTTTTTATTCTTGTATGCGCGAACACGTGCAAAATAGTCGGAATAAGCCGGCACCGGAAAAGAGATATTCCTCACATTAAATAACTCTGCGACTTGAAGCCCAAAGCTAATCGGAAGATCGATATATGATCGTCTCGCCGAACCCGCAAAGTTCACATTCCATCCCCAGTTCTTTTGGCTGATCGGCCCGCCAAGATAAAAATCCGTATCAAAGAGGTCGAAGCTATACTCGCCCTTAATATGCTCTTCTGGCACGCGCGGTATAATATTGACTGTACCTGCTGTCGAGTTGCCAAATATCGATGGCATTCCACCTTGATAAAAATCAATACGGTCAACAACATGCCGTGTGATGACAGAGGCAAAGCCGCCGAAGTGATAAAGCAAAGGTATTGGGATTCCATCGAAATAGACTTGAGTGTCTCCGGGCAATCCACCACGGATCATCACAGAGCCACTTAAAAAAGGTGTTCGCGCGACACCGGGCAGACTTTCAAGTACCCTGATGGGGTCTCCGAGCGTCCCAGGAATGGCTTCAATTTCTTGACGCGTCAACATCACACGTGAAGCATCCATTTCATTTTTTTTCCCTTGAACAACGGTTTGGAACTTTTCACGCCCTCTTGGCGCCAGGTAAATATCCGCCGTGATATTCTCTGGTTTTTCAACACTAAAAAACCATGTTCGTGTTTGATGGGTACTTGACGAGGCACGAATGGCGTATTCGCCTTTCGCCAAACGGCCAACAAATGCGTATCCATTGACGTCTGATGTCACAGTGTACAAAATATGCTGAACGTCCATGACATGTGCTTCGGCAGGTGCGATTTCAATGGTCACACCTGATAGCAATTCTTGCCCACCGCTTTCTCGGACCCTCGCAGAAACACCCGTCAGCAATACGCGCTGGTGCTGACGTTCGACCATACCCGTCGCATCACTTGGCTTGTTTCCTTTTGTGGCAGCACGTTCATCATCCGGTTTCGTTAAAGCTTGAGCGATCGCCTGCTCAACAACAGAAACAATATCACCTTTGTCTCCGTCATCAGACTGCTTCGAAGACATGCTTGGCGCTCGCTCTTGCTGTTCATTATTCCGTGCTGTTGCCGTTGATACGTGAGGTTCACTGATGTCTTCTTGAGCGAAACCAACAGTCGACAACGTCAGCCACACCCAATAAAGTCCCCATTTTTTATGCACTATACATCCGGTGCATCGTACTTTCGATTTCGGTATGGCTGAACTCGAATCCAAGTCCCATCAAACGTTCTGGGTACCCTTCCAAGTCGGATAAAATTGTTTCGTTTGCCATGTCGCGCCCATACATCATTTGCAACATGAGGGGTGGTATCGGCATAAATGCGGGTCGATGAAGTGCTTGAGCAAGCGCCGCAGTAAATCGTTTATTGGTCACGGGTTGTGGCGAGACAACATTGAAACCACCCGATAATGCATCATTCTCGAGAAAAAATATCGCTGCCCGAACAGCATCTGAACGAGCAATCCAACTCGTCCATCTTTCACCCATACCAATCGGTCCGCCAAGGCCAAGTTTAAAGAAAGGCTCTAGTTTTTTAAGTGCCCCCCCCTGACGAGACAAAATCATGCCAAGACGCATCGCCCCGGTTCGGGCGCCCAATTCATCAAACAGGAAGCAGGCATCTTCCCAGCGATGTGTCACTTTGGCGAGGAAACCATCACCTTTGTCTTTGATTTCAGACATTCTGCCTTTTCGATGCGAGCCGTAGTAATTCATACCCGAAGCAGTCAGCACAACCGCAGGCTTTATATCATACTTTTTACATGAGACAAAAAGCCGACGCATCGAGCGAACACGAGATTCGTCTATTTCTTCTTTGTAGGCTTTCGTCCATCTTCTATCGACGACGCCTGCGCCAGCAAGATGGATGATGCCCCAAGGTGCGACACGCCGAGCTGATTCGTCAACACCTTCGTAGGGAATCCATTTCAGTTCATCCCGTTTTTCAGCCTCTCGTCTAACCAGTTTGATGACGGTATAACCTCTTTTTTCAAGAGACTTTACTAGTCCTTTCCCCAAAAGACCTGAGGCACCTGTAATCCATATTGTTTTACCTGCACCGATCGTTGCATTCGCCAGCGTACTCATAGGACCGTATTAACGCACATAAAATATATGTGAAGCTCAGTTTTACCTTTTCAAATCTTTATACCTAGATATCTTCAGACAATGATTCAGCCTGAGCCAAATCACCTGACTATACTAGAAGAAGTCTTGCCCCCCAATTTAATGGATATGGCCGCACATCACTTCAAAAAACCAGGGAAAGGCCTTAGAGAGTCTTTTACGCTATCATGCTTGACACCACTCATGCCTGTTTCCCATGCGAAGGCCTGTGCGAAAGCCATCGAGTTCATCCATAATGGCACCCTGATTCATGACGATATTCAAGATGGTGACACCCATCGCCGAGGGCAAGAAACCGTTTGGAAGCGCTTTGGTATCGGTGATGCTCTCAATTTTGGCTCGGCACTTTATATGGCAGGCATTGACCAAGCGTCTCGCTCCGATGATAGCCAAATCGTCCGACTCGTGACCCAAGCCTTAAACGACACGATTGCTGGTCAGGTCCTTGAAACGCAACTATCAAAAGCACCATCATGGGAACTGTACAATCAAGTCTGTGCGCTCAAGACAGGCCCACTTTTTCGAGTGACCATCGATATTGCATTACACCTCAACAAGACACGAGATATTTTTGATCAAGATAAGCACCCGATGATGCTATTTGGCCGCTATTTCCAGCTCATGGACGATCTCATCGATCTCTACGGTCAAAAGGGTCGCGAAGCGCCCGGTAAAGATATTGACGAAGGAAAGATCTCAGCCTTGGTATTGGCAACATGTGACAAACTTCAGGCAGATGAACGAGAAGATTTCTTGAAACGTCTTAGACAAACAAATAAATCACAGGCACAAAAGAGTCACCTTATTGCAGAAATCAATGAGGCTGAAGCCGGGCAATTCGTTCACCAGCGAGCAATAAAGTTGGAAAAGCAAATTCTTGACTCGCTTGAACTGATATTCAAGAACCGCGATGTCTCAATCAATCAAGCACCAATCATCGCCTTACTCGATACAATCAAAGCATATCTTGCACAGCTCGAGCTTCCCTAGCACCCATCGGCCTGCCTTGCATATCACTCGAGATTTGGGTATTAACCTTGGCCATTTCCTGCTAAACCAAAGCATGATCAAGTACCTCGGCTCAAAACGAAAACTCATTCCGCAGCTGCTTGATGTCTTCGGGACTTCGGCGCAAACGAACAAACGGCGTCGTGTCATATTTGATGTTTTTTCGGGGACGGCACGTGTCGGTCATGCGGCGAAAAAGGCTGGGTTTCATGTCATCTCAAATGACCTCAGCACATACGGTAAAGTTTTAGCCGACACATATGTTGTTGCGAACAAACAAGACTGGTTTGCACCTGTCACGGATGAGCTCCAACGATTACAAAGTCTTGCGCCCAAGCCAGGATATCTGACACAAGCCTATTGTCATGATAGCCGATTCTTTCACCCTGATAATGGCGCGAAGATGGATGCCATCTGGGAGGATATTCTCTCAAAAAACCATACTCCACTCATGCGTTCAATCCTACTCACGAGTTTAATCGAAGCCGCCGACCGTGTTGATTCAACTTGCGGCGTGCAAATGGCATACCTCAAAAAATGGGCAAAGCGAGCCATGAACCCACTTGAACTACGGGTACCAGATATGCTCGAAAGCCCATTGCAACATTGTAGTCTTCAGGGAGACGCGCAAGAGACAATACAGTCTGTCGAAGCTGATATCAGTTATCTCGACCCACCCTACAATCAACATTCTTATCTCGGCAATTATCATATTTGGGAGACCATCGCGACAGGCGATAAACCAGAACGCTATGGGGTCGCCCAAAAACGAATCGATATCAAAGAGCGGAAAAGCATTTTCAACTCAAAACCACGTTTTAAAGACGCCTTCGCGAAGGTCATTCAAGCAGCACCAGGAATGCAGGTCATCGTCTCTTTCAATAACGAAGGTTATTTGTCGACAGAAGAAATGGAAGCCTTACTCAAAGATAAGGGGCATGTCACACGGCATGACATTGACTACAAAAGATATGTCGGTGCTCAAATCGGTATTCATAATCCAGATGGAGAAAAGGTGGGTGCCGTTAGTCATCTAAAGAATAAAGAACACATATTCGTCGTAGATGTAAAACATCCCATCCGTGTTCCAGAAAGCCCCGTCTCTCATCGGCCAGGAGTTTCTCATGCTCATTGATTTAGCGATTGTTGTTTTTTGTCTTTATGTTTTGTCGCAGGTCACGGAAGGCCGTTTTTTAGAGTCTCTAGAGATTTTATCAAATAAATGGGGACTCACGGCAAGTGTGGCTGGCGCAACCTTGATGGCAATTGGCTCCTCTGCACCAGAGCTGGCCATCGCAATGGCGGCTGTCTTTAACGATGGAGGGGAACACGCAGACGTTGGGCTTGGCGCCATCGTCGGCTCTGCTATGTTTAATCTTCTGTTCGTCATCGGAATCTGCGCCATACCGAAACGAATCGATATAACGCCCAAGAACATAATCCGCGATGTCGCGATGTATTTTATCGCCGTCTGCTGGCTTTTATGGGTTTTTGTCGACCCGAATGTTTCTCTGGTCGAGTCCATGATTGGTGTGGTGCTTTATGTGATCTATGTCATCTATTTGTTGATGAGCTCAAAGAAAGAAGGCGGAGCCCCGCCGTTCGACTGCGAAGAGCATGAAGCGCGGAAATATGCGCCCGATGATTTTCCTCTCTCAAACTTTGTGGTGATGATTGGCGTGATCGCCATCACCTGCCACTTTCTGGTTGATTCTGGTGTCGCGCTTGCAAACGCGCTGAAAATCTCCCCTGTTTTATTCGGCCTGACTGTGCTCGCTGCTGGAACAAGCTTTCCCGATATGATGGCGTCTTATGCCGTCGCCAAAAAAGGCGAAGGCGACATGGCTGTCGCCAATGCGGTAGGCTCGAACACATTTGATATTTTGATTGGGCTTGGGCTCCCCTGGCTTCTTTCAATACTCTTCATGTCCAACCAGGTTGTCGTCCAAAGTGAGGGGCTTATCGAAAACGGTGCCCTCTTGCTTGGCTCACTTGTTGTTGTGACGGTAGTCTTACTTGGGCTAAAACGATTGAGTCGCTCGGTGGGCATTTTTCTCATCGCGTGTTATCTCGGATATGTCGGTTGGATCATTGTGAACTATACCTGATAGGAGGATGCCATGACTGTCGCTTTCTTTGATATGGATTTGACACTACTTGATGTGAACAGCGCGAAGCTGTGGGTCAAGAGAGAAGTTCAACTTGGCAACATTACGAAGACGCAAGCCGTGAAATCTCTTGGATGGATTGCGGCCTATCACATGGGTTTTGTTCGCCTCAATGAAGTGATGGAAGATGCGATGGAGTCAATCAAAGGCATGCATGCATCTGAAATGGTCAGCCGGACCGATGCGTTCTGGGAAGAAGAAATCAAACAACGTTTTCGTCCAGGCGCCCTTAAAAAGGTCGCATGGCATAAGGATCAAGGCCATCGTGTCGTCATGCTCACCAGTTCAATGAACTATTTAGCGGAACGTGTGGCTGCGCATCTCGGCATGGAAGGTTATCTGTGTACACACTTTGGCGTTGACCGTCGAGGTTGTTTAAATGGTAAAGCTGATGGCGGATTCTGCTTCGGAGATGGTAAAGTCAAAAAGTCTCAAGCCTATGTTCAAGCGCATGGCATCTCTTTAAAAGATTGCTACTTTTATACCGATAGTATGAGTGATTTGCCGGCAATGGAAGTCATGGGCCACCCGGTCGCGGTTCACCCAGACCCGCGCTTGCGAAAAGTCGCCGAAGAAAATGGTTGGCCGATTGAAGTCTGGGAAAAGAGTCTCTTTCAGCAAGCCCTTGAAGCCGAAGTCGAGGCGAAGAAGCAAAAAGAAAAGAAAGACAAAGAGATGAAAAAGGCCAAGAAGCAGGCCGCCAAGAAAAAAGCAAAAACGACAAAAAAAACAAAGACTTCAAAATCTAAATCATAAAGGAACAAAAATGAAAAACATTTCCCTTATTTTGACTCTATTAATGGTACTCGCCGCCAGCTGTAAAGAAGCGAATGCGGAAACACAAACGTCTGCCTCAACAAAAAAAGTGTCAGAAACTCAATTCAAGGAAAAGTCTGCCAAACCAACTGTATTCAAATTTGGAAAGGTCCCAAGTGAAAGAAACACACAAGATACTGACGGCAAGTTTCGGAGAGGTGTATCTTTAACAAACCCACCAATGCGAATGGCAGATTCCCTATCCAGTTCGACTGCAGAAATCATCAAAGATGCCGATAAGAATGATGGAAAAAAAGTCCTGGTCAAAGGCGACGTCGCCAAAGTCTGTGCCAAGAAAGGCTGTTGGTGGATGCTCAAAGGCGACACACCTGAACAAAATATTCGTGTCACAGCCAAAGACTATGGTTTCTTTGTGCCGGAAAATGCGACTGCGATGAAGGCCACGGTTTGGGGGACATTCAAGGTCAAACAACTCTCTGCGCAAAAAGCACGACACTATGCCGAAGATGCATTGGAAGCGGGTCAAAAAATCGACATCAAAGACCTCAAAGCGCGTCAAGAATATAGCATTGTTGCAGATGGTTTGATGATGGAGCCTAAAGTGGCTGCACCCGCTCAATCATAAGGTCTTAAAATGAAGTTTTTCATTACAGGTGCAACAGGTCTGGTCGGCGGAAACATTGCGGCGCTTCTTTATAAAGATGGACACCAAATCGTTGCCAGCAAAAGAGCGAACTCGAAAACAGCGCATCTAGATGCTTTTGACATTGAGTGGGTCGACACAGATTTGAGTGATACCGAGGGACTCACACAGGCAATGATGGGCTGCGACGGTGTCTTTCACTGTGCAGCACTTGTGCAAATCGCAAACGGTGTGACGCCAAAGATGCGCGACGTGAATGTCACTGGAACGCAAAATATCATCGATGCAGTCGAAGCATCTGGTGCTGGCCGCTTGATTCACTGTTCGTCTGTTGTTGCTGTTGGAACAGCCCCTGATGCACACGCTGAAGTGAACGAAGAAACAGTCTGGAATCTTCCCGAAGTCGGTCTCGATGATGGCTATGCGACAACTAAAAAACAAGCAGAAGATGTGGTCTTATGGGCGGTCGCACAAGGGCGTATTGATGCGGTTATTATCAACCCATCTTATATGCTTGGCCCATATGATGCGAAAGCGAGTTCTGGCCGAGTGATTTTGGAGCTCGCCAAAAAGAACCTTCCAGCGCTTCCCTCTGGTGAAGCAAATGTTGTCGATGTTCGAAATGTCGCGTGGGGTGCGATTCAAGCTTTTCACAAAGGTGAAAAAGGACATCGCTACATCCTAAGTGGCTTCAACACACCTTATGCTGACTTTTATGAGAAGATTTGTGGGCGGCTCAATGTCGCTCCACCAAAGATTAAGCTTCCTCGACTCGCAGGTATTGCTATGGGTAAGGGTGCCGATTGGCTTCGACCACTTGGCGTTAAAGCCCCATTTAATGAGTCTATGATGCGATGGGCTGGCCGGAGAAACTTTAAAGTCTCTTATCAAAAAGCAGCCGAAGCTTTTGGTTATGCGCCAACGCCAATTGAGCCTGCGATCGATGACTGTATCGATTGGTTTAAGGAAAACGGTCGTTTGTAACGAAAACGATATTCCTGATGTACGTCATCTAACCGATGACAACATCATTTGTTCTGATACTTTTAAACAATGTGGGGAATCAAAAACAGTCGTTGCACACTAGATAAAAATTTATCGAATCGCTCGTCCGGACGGCGGTTTCAAGGTAAAAAATTGTCGGCTTCGTTTTTTTTGAGTCACGGTATATGCGCGCATAGCCTGAAGTCAGCATATTTACATGAGTCTGGCGTGCTGAAGTATTTTGATATTTGCCGCGAAGGCGACACCTATTATCTTCAGCGTCAGTCTGATAGCTCAGTTCAGATACCGGTATTAGAATCATTTAACGACATGATTCGAGATTATCCACTTTATCGCTAAGATACCCTGAGATATTTCTAGCGAAGCTTATCTGCCCGGCTCTCATCGAGTATTTTTTCAAGGTTAAAGATAATCTTGCCCTTCTCGCTCTCTTCGAGGCCCAAGATTTCTTGTAGCGCATCTCCAATCGGATTCATGTATTTATCGATATACGATCGTTTCTTCGCTTCATCAGCAATGCGTTTCTTACGCTTCAAAAATCTTTGAAGTTTTCGACCGCATTCCATCGTTGCGAGGCGAAGCTCTTTAATAATTTCATCATAATGAGCGATCGCTTCTTTCGATTCAGAAGTATAAGGCACCCAAGCAGACGCGATATGCACCATAATGACAACAGGGCCACTTGGTAAAGCGCCGCGCGATTGTTGAAGCTGGTAACTCTTCCATGGTGTGCTGGTCACCGCCTTCGTCATCGCACAAGCAGATGCCTGATACTGAAGCGGCACCCGATTGGCGAAACGGTATACGTGCGCCAGTTGATCAGCCGGTAATCCCTTTCCATAGAACAAACC
The DNA here is from genome assembly GCA_020627505.1 of Myxococcota bacterium. Taxonomy (GTDB): domain Bacteria; phylum Myxococcota; class UBA727; order UBA727; family JAHDBA01; genus JAHDGS01. The sequence continues at coordinate 16,334 of JAHDGS010000020.1, read as the reverse complement.
CACCTCAACGCGAAATGGGTTGCCACGGTAAACATTGGGTGGTCGACTAACAGCCGTCACAAAATAGCCTTCATCTTCTGACTCGATTGCCCCATCTTCGTTCAACTCAAGACGTTTCATTTTATGAACAGCATCAAGCTCTTCTTCCTCAGTGGCATCAACCGCATCACCTTCTTGCGTGTCGAGGAGATTAAGCTGCGCTTCTTCTTCTCTTTTCTTTTGCTTTGCAGCCAGCGCTTCTTGTTCTTTTGCTTCGACGAATAGCCAGTATAACCCTTTGATCAGCGCATCTTCACCGATCTCGGATAAACAGTTTGTTGGTGGAGATTGAATTTTGGTGGCCTGAATCGCCTCATACAATTTTTCAACCTCATTATGCTGCGCTTTCTTGGTTGTCATACGCGCGGACACACCCGCCGTCTCACAAATCTTAGATGCAACACCTTGTGATACACGCGAGAAGTTGTCCTTGAGAAACCCTGAGATTGTTCCGGAGCCAGAGTCCTGCAGCATTCGCTTCAATGTACCAAGCTCGATGCCGTGTGGGTGCGGTTTAATTTCCTTTGGCTCAACAGGGAGCTCGTCAACCACACGCGGGTAATCATATAGATTCCCTTTAGGATCCGTAAATGTAATGTGAGCATGCGGATTCGCCAGTGCAGTTTGCTTTAAGTACGTTGCCATACCATGCTTACCACCTTTGTAGTTCCCCTCGAGCTCGATCGCGATGGACGTCCCAGATGTTTTTTCCGACCATGCAGCCGACTTCTCAACTGTCTCCTTGACGATTTCAGCTTTATTTTTCTTCGTATCGATTTGTAAAGCAATTCGATTCGCATCCTTATTGGCACCTGTTTTCGAAATCACGATTGATGGCTTGCCTGTTGTCATTTGTCCATACATGACAGCTGCACTGATGCCGATACCTTGCTGACCACGAGATTGCTTGAGCCGGTGGAATTTGGAACCATAGAGAAGCTGCCCAAAAATTTTGGAGAGCTGATTTTTAACAATCCCTGGCCCATTATCAGCGATCGTCAAGACATAGCGTCCTTCTTTCACCTCTTCACAAACCACTTCGATCTTAGGCAAGATGCTCGCTTCTTCACATGCATCCAACGCATTATCGACCGCTTCACGGACCGTCGTCAGCAAGGCCTTCGTCGGATTATCAAAGCCCAACAAATGTCGGTTCTTAGCAAAGAATTCTGATACAGCAATTTCTTTTTGCCGAGCCGCCATAGACTCTGCGGTTTCCTTTTTGCGTTTTGTGGCCTTCTTAGGTGCCGTCTTCTTTGTCGCCGTTTTTTTGGCTGTTGCTTTCTTCTTTGACGTCGTCGCTTTCTTTTTCGTTGGCATAAAGGCTCCTGGCCTCAACTTAACCTAAAGCCTTATAAAACATCAAGTTTACGATTTGCTCCAGCCCAGATATTGAAACCATGCCTTTCTATCTGTGGTTAAGTTTGCTTTGAAGTCCTCATAGGACTTTTTAATTCACCGCCCATGACATCATGAACGGCTCGATAGCCAAGATACAGATCCTCTGCCGATGTTTGAAGGCCACCATACCCCCGACACGATAAAAACTCGTACTCACTGTTCATACAAAAAGTAGATAAGGCGGCTGCTTTAGGCGCCCGTCCGGAATCCTTCAAAAGTTTCGTTAAATATTTTGTCACGTAATAATGGTAAGGCGCATTTCGTTGCGGCATACCTTCTTCGGGGTACATGGCCATTTTAGAATCTCGAAGGAGTGTACGTATGTTTATCAATGCCTGCCCATATTCTCCAAAAACAGCATTCCCGGCGATACCATTTCCGACATCATTAAATAAAACCGCCAGCCATTTAGTCGTCTCATCCTTATCAGCAGCATATTTTTGACACAGCTGATATAAATTATGACCATGCCCACTCTCGTTAATGAGTATGCTTCTCAACTCAGCTAGAAAGTTCTGCACAGGAGGTTGACTCAGTAATTGGCGTGTTGTTTTGGCAAATGACACAAGAGTAAAAGGTGAAAAACCGACCTTCGGAAGCGTCTGCAAAACAGAACCCATGATTTGATGTGGTGACACTCCTGCTATTTGCGCATATCGAATATTCATTGCAGACCAATGTAGTGCAAAAACGGAATATATCGGTAACGTGACGGTTGCGGCCAATATGCGGGGCACAAGCGCCTTTGCATTCTTCACAATTATATCATTTTGAGATTGAAGATATGGATCCAAATATCTTTTGATAGCGTCTCGATCTGTTTGGCCTCGATCATCTAGACGCGTACTCGGCTTGAAATCATCGGTCGCCGTTAACTTTGCACTCTTTTTCCTGGAGGTGAATTTCTCGATCTGACTATCTATGTGAACGTTGCGTTCAAGCTTCATACAAATAATCTATAGGACGGAGATTAAGTTGTAAAATTGTCAGCGCTACTGAATCGACATATGCACATCATTCGGACAGAAAATCTCAAGCACATCATCTTTATATCGCGCTTTGATCGTCCCGACGAGGTCATGGGTATCGAGCTCAATTGTATCTTCAAAACGAATATGATCGATGCCTTCTTTACGTAACCCACTCAACTCAAGCCCTTCCTCAAAAAGCTGAATCTTGATCGACTTTTTCACAAGATTCGGCATATTTAATTTAATGCGGACACCATCGTAGTGAGATTCGATAAGATGTCTTGACATATCAATCGACCGCCGCGACGGGCGCCACCCTGAAAACGATAACACTTTTTGACTTGTTAAACGCCACGGATTCACTTTCAGTTGCTGTTGTTGCATAAAAATACCTCGCAGCAGAAACATACGCACCGCCACGAGGTCGACAAGTCGTCATCGAGAAAAAACTATGTTTCTGTTTTCGGCTTTGGGATAGGACTGTTGGCAACCGTCTGGATTTGAAAAGAAATTTTCACATTATCTTTAATCAGATTGTCAGGTTTCCCTGGGTAAACAATGCCGAAGTCTTTTCGATTGATTTCAAATTGGGCAAGCGCTTTCGCAAATCCATCTTTCGCAACAAGCTCAACCGGAAATGACACTGTTTGTGTCACACCACGCAGCGTGAACGGTCCTTTGACGATGATTTGCCCTTTGTCGTTCTTCACAAACGACGTCGATTTAAATCGAGCAACTGGGTACTGCTTCACGTGAAAGAAATCCTGATCCTTAAGGTGCCCTGTTAGCATATCATTATCCGTCGTCACTTCACTCATATTGATTTGAATATCAACTTTCTGAAAGTTCTGCCCTTCAAAATAAACAATACCTTCAACATGCGAAAATGAACCTGTGTGTGAACCGATCATTTTCTCTCCGACGAAATCGACTTTCGATTTTGTCGTATCGATCCACTGCGCGCGTTCCGCTTTGACATCTGCAATATAGGTCGCCTCATCTTTTGGAGAACTGGCCATCGGTTTTTGAGCAACCGGTTTTTTATTCGCAACCGTTTCTTGTGCTTGTGGCGCTTGTGTCGCAGCCTGAGGTGACACCGCCTCAGATTGGCCCTTTTGACAGCCAACCATGAGCAATACAGCGAACGATAGAATATAGATTTTTTTCATGAATCCTCCTATACGCAGCGTTCAATTATTCGACTCAAAAGACAAGTGTCTTTTTGATTTTCCTGATTTGCTTGATTTTCGTACTGTTTTTCATCACACTCCCGATGAGGTTCATATGTTAATCGATCCGTATTTTAAAGCATTTTTCCAACATCAAGCCGAAATGTTGTGGTTCAATTCTGGTGAACCTGTGATGATTCAACTGCAAGGTAAAAAGCATCCTTTGACGAAAGAGCCTATCTCCACGGAACTGCTCACGAGAATGATTCTCGAACTGGCGCCAGAGTTTAAGATTGGACTCGAAGCCGGTGAAGTGAAATTCAAAGAATATGTTTTCGATAATCAAAAGATTCGTATCTTCGCTCAGCAGGTTTCGCCACACGAATCACAGTTAATTGCGGCAGGTTACGATATCTCCGATTCGGCCGTGATGACTTATTTCAGGAAACAGTCTGACAGCTATACAGGTTACCATTCTGAAATCGAATCGAAACCTGATGAAGCATCTGTTGAACCAACGCCTCAGGCAGCTCCAAAAGAAACAAAAGAAGAGAAACCACTCCCTGAAGCGACGGATAATGGTGTTTACGCGAGAGAAGATTTAAAATTACCAGCTACCGCTCCGTCTCCGTATGACCCACTTCGACCCGATATTCCTGAGCCTGTTCTTGGAGAAACTATACTTGATCCATATTTTAGAGCCTTGATGGATAACGGTGGCTCAGACTTGTATATTTGTTCAGAAAAACAGCCGCTCATGCGTAAAGATGGCGATTTAGTTAAAATCGTGAATGCAAAATTTTTAACACCTGAAGCAGCAGAAACCCTCTTATTTAGTATCACCCCAAAAGCCGAGCGGGTTCGATTTAGAGAAACGAACGACGTCGATTTCTCATATGAAATTCCAGGACTCGCTCGATTCCGATGCAATATTTTTCGGGATCGAAACGGAATCGGGGGAATCTTCCGACAGATTCCCAGTGAAATCTTGACTGCAAAACAACTGAATTTATCCAATGCGATCTTAGAGCTATGTAACTTGAACAAAGGTCTGGTTGTCGTGACGGGCCCAACAGGTTCTGGTAAGTCAACAACACTCGCGGCGATGATCGACCACATTAATAAGACCAAACAAATGCACATCATCACGATTGAAGATCCGATCGAGTTTGTTCATCAAGATCAACGTTGTGTTTTTAATCAGCGAGAGATTAGAAACCATACAGATGGTTTTAAAAAAGCGCTAAAGGCCGCATTACGTGAGGACCCGGATATTGTTCTTGTCGGTGAGATGCGTGACCTCGAGACCATTGAAATCGCAATCGAAACTGCGGAAACCGGCCACTTGGTTTTTGGTACGCTCCACACCAATACGGCGCCATCGACGATCGATCGTATTATCGACCAATTTCCGCCAGATCGACAGGCCCAGATTCGAACAATGCTATCTGAATCTCTAAAAGGTGTTGTGGCACAGACGTTGTGCAAAAAAATCGGTGGCGGCCGAATCGCTGCACAGGAAATCTTAATTGGTACATCTGCGATGTCTAACTTGATTCGTGAGGGCAAAACATTTCAAATACCTTCGATTATGCAAACCGGTAAGGGACTTGGTATGCAAACAATGAATGACGCATTATTGCAACATGTACTGAACGAAAAAGTGACACCTGAAGAAGCCTATTTTAAATCTGTCGACAAAGCCGAATTTCTGAAAGCTTTGGAAGAACATAACATCCATATCGAAACGGTGGCGGAGGCCAATTAGTACTCATCAAAGTGAGCGTTCAACATGTCTCAAAAACACATCGCACTTATCGTTGGCCATCCTGATTCAGCCAGTTTCAATTTCGCCCTTGCTAATGCCTATCGAGAAGGTGCACTAAAATCAGGCGCTGAAGTTAAAGAAATTATCATTCGCGACCTCGATTTTAACCCAAACTTACAATTTGGCTATCGTCAAAGGACAGAACTAGAGCCCGACTTAATTCGCTGCCAGAACATTCTAAAATGGGCAGACCACCTTGTCTGGGTGTATCCAGTTTGGTGGGGCTCTATACCAGCGATGATGAAAGGTTTTATAGACCGCGTTCTTCTTCCAGGTTTTGCTTTTCAAAAAAAAGAAGGCTCTTTATGGTGGGATAAACTATTGACAGGAAAAACCGCTCGAATCATATGCACACTTGATCAGCCGCCATGGTTCTACCGATTGGTTAATAAATCACCGAGCCATCATGCAATGAAACGACTCACAATGCAGTTTGTTGGTGTTAAGCACGTTAAAATAACATCATTTGGCCCACTTCGGCTCTCGAAACCTGAAAAACGTGCACAATGGCTAAACAAAGTCAAACAACTCGGTGCTCGGAATCATTAAGCCAAGAAGTTGATAATTCACTCTACTATACGATCATCGTCTGATGAATTTGCATTGCCTTTGGGTCATACTCTAGACTCCCTAAAGTTAAATAAGGAGCCCCCCTGTGTCCATACGTGTTTTTATGGTTGAAGACCAACCCAAAATTTTAAAGAACCAGCTCAAGCTATTAAGTACATTCGATGAAATTGATATCATCGGTACAGCACAAAGTGGTGAAGATGCCCTCGAAGCTATCGAGGCCCTCGAACAAAAACCGGATGTCTTATTATGCGATCTAGGTCTACCAAAAATGTCCGGCATCGACGTCACTGCCAAAGTGAAAGAGCAATACGAATCTGTCGAAGTTCTTGTCTTCACTGTTTTTGATGAAGAAGATAAAGTTATTGAGGCCGTTCGTGCTGGTGCATCAGGATACCTGTTAAAAGGTGCCGAAGCTGAAAAAATTGTTGAAGCGCTTATCGAGGTCAGCAAAGGCGGTTCGGTAATCCAACCCAGCCTGGCGAAAGCATTGTTACGCCACTTCAAACTTCCAGAGTCTGGTCCAGCCCCAAGCGGGAGTGTGATTAAGCAAGAAGACTTAGTGGCAGCCCCAAGTGGACAGAAGAAACTCACAGATCGCGAGCTTGAATGTCTACAAATTATTGCGAAAGGCCTATCAAACTCTGAGGCAGCAGAAGTATTGAGTCTATCGCGTGCGACAATTCGAACCCATCTCGAGCATATATACCAAAAGCTTGATGTGAGTAATCGGGTTGAGGCTGTGACCGAAGGTCTTAGACAGGGTCTTATAGACCTATAATTAAGGGGCTGTCCCAGCCCCTTGTGGCCACTGCACATGTCACTGGCCACGTCACCCAATCGCGCAAGCGCGGCTTCCGCACTGTAAGGTATCTTAATGCATCGCAATAAAACTGGAGCCAATTTTAGGCTCATTCTTTTTTTCTGTATTTTCTTGGGTGCAGTCAATCTACGCGCTACAACCTTTGAAGATTACATTTATACACTTGCGTCTCTACGCTGCGAAAGCGCTCAAACCAAGCTTAAGAATAAGGATCGCCCAACGACGAAAGACGTACGGCAATCCATTCAAAAGGATTTATCGCTGAGCAAAAAAGAAAAGAAAAAACTCGATCGGCTATATGAAATCTTAGAACTGGAACATACTGATTTCCCAAGCGAGCTTGATTCACAGCTTGGACTATTAAAGAAGCTAGATGGCGCGGGATTGAATGAAAAAGCTGCAAACGTTGCCTCACAAATACTCCAAAATCGTCGGTCACAGTTTGCTATCGCGAAGCTTCCTGCGGCACAGTTGAAGACGCTGCTCGAAGCAATCGTTCATTCAGGAGCACCTACAGATGTCGTCGAGGTCGTACGCACGCTTTATCCTTCTTCCAGTCAGACTGTCGAGCATCAATTCGCCTGGGCGTATTTTTTTGACAAAATTGGCGACAGCGCAGCAGCCATAGATATTTACGATGTCATTCAAACAAGTGAAGGCGTCACACTTAAAGAAAAAAGTGAGGCCCGCTTCTGGGAGGCATTCGCACTCTACGAGATGGAGAAATACGAAGATGCACATACCCATTTTGCGGGCGTGACACATTCTGAATCACAGTTCACGAAACCGGCACAATGCTAGTAGCGTTATAAGAAATAAATACCCCAACTCAAGATTTTTCAAGCGTCGATATAAAGAAAAACCGCGAGCTTTATTGGAGTGACGTGGCTCACCAAACCTTTCATACGAAAGGAATTAAATATCAGGGAATTACGCGCGACAAATTATATTATGCATTGCTTCGTCATGACATTCCGGAGAAGTGCGAAATAGACACGCCAAGACGCTATCTACGTCCTGCACCTGACCTTATCCATCAAGCCGCCGTCGCCCACAATATACCTATCAATCTACTCTACGCTATCATGAAACAGGAAAGTGCATTCGATCGATATGCAGTTAGTCGAACCGGTGCCCGAGGGCTGTTACAGCTTCAACCCTATACAATGCGCGCGATAGAGAAATGGGATTATCTGCAACCAATGGCAACATCAGACCTCTTTCAGCCGGCTGTGAATATTGATTACGCTGCTCGATTTATCAGGCGACTGCTGGATAGGTACCAACAGCCTCTTCTTGCTATTGCCGCTTATAATGCAGGTCCGAAGGCTATCGACGAATGGCTAACGACCTTTGGCGATCTTGAGCTCGCTTATTTTATCGAGCGCATTCCATATAAAGAAACACGTGATTACGTCAAGTATGTCATCTCTAATTGGGTCGCCTATGATGTGACCCACACAGGCTTTCCATCATTTGAACTCAACCCTAAAGAGGCGTTACCCAAGCCGCGCACTGATATCGACTTAACGGTCGATTTGTCTAAAACAGAAATAGAGATTCGCGTGCCATTTCGAATGATACAGACTTGCGACTCCATATAAATAAGATAGAGGATATGTGAAGCAAGGGACACGCTCATGTTTCACACGCCGCTAGTCGTCACTTATCTACTAAGTGTTTTTCATCACGCCGACAAACGGTAACTCTCTCAATTGTTCATCGACATCAAGACCATATCCAACAACAAATTTATTTTCGATGGCAAACCCGAGATAATCAACTTTAATACCAGCGGTGTTCTTTTCAGGCTTCTCAAGTAAAGAGGCAATTTTGAGAGACTTTGGATTTCTCAAGCCCAAATGCCGCAATAGGGATTTCATCGTCGTCCCTGTATCTACAATGTCTTCAACAAGCAGAACATCTCGCCCCTCGATGTCGCGGTCAAGATCGAGGATATATGTCACCTCGCCGGTTGTCTCAGTGCCACCGTGGTAGGAAGCGACACGCAAAAAATCGACTTCAACAGAGATATCGATGGAACGGGCTAGATCAGCTGTAAAGACATAACCACCTTTCAGAATACCAACAATGATGAGTGGTTGTTCTATATCAGCATAATCCAGGGAAATCTGTCCCCCCAACTCGGCTGTCCGTTTCGAGATTTGCTCAGCAGATAGTAAGACATCAACATCTGATCGGGTGTATTGCTTTTCCATGAGCATGTATACCCGAAGAACATGATTTAACAAGGGACACGCTCACGTTTCACGACGAATGTGATACTATCTTCTTTAGTCTTAAGTTCTAACGCACGCGTTTAATTTTCGTACGGAGATCAAATCAGGAGGTCTCTGTGCCGCGAACAAAAAGAAATCTTATTGATGGACAAGAGTATCACTATACATTGAGAGGAAATAACCAAAGAATCATCTTTTATACCAATCAAGATAAATTTATATACTTGCGACAGCTCCGGAGGTTCTCCGATAAGTATAAGATTGAAATACACGCTTTCGCGTTAATGTCGAATCATATTCATGTCCACTTAACCTGCCGTCATGAGTCACATCGGACTATTCCTTTATGGGCGAAATCAACCGCTCAGTGTTTCTCTATGTATAAAAACAAGCATCATGAAACCAGCGGAAAACTCTTTGAACAAAGATATGCGTGCGCGCCTATCAAGGATAAAGTCCACTCTTTGAATACGAAGATATACATTGAGTCTAACCCACTCCGTCAAACGATACCTTGCCCCGAAGATATCGGCCGATGGACAAGTTATGGCTGCTGGGCGCCAAGCAATATTCAACTGTTTCCATGTTGCGGAGAAACCCATCTTCGAAAAAAACTTCTCCAATTCCCTAAACGATACAAACCACTCTTTGATCAAAGAGTGGAACATTGGGTACAGGAGAATGCTTACGAAACAGAGCCTCAGTATATTCCTATACGACCTAACGGTCGTGACGCACGCTAAGTAAATTTAGCGTCTAAATTGGTGTTTATTATATGTACTATTGTTTTGTTCGTGAAACGTGAGCGTGTCCCGCGTTACACTACAGCTTCTGGTATTGTCGATGGCGTATCAAGCTCAGGCACAAAACATTGTCGGCAACGCGCTTCATACTTTTCTGCTGCACCCACACAGACCTGTTGTCCTGAATCACCTTCCGCGAGGTTGACGGTCACCCGTTGACTCCGACTCGCCGAAGCACCACAGGCCATACATATCGCCAAGACTTTTGTGACCGATTCTGCAATGGCCAAAAGCTGAGGCATAATACCGAAGGGACGCCCGAGATAGTCTAGGTCAAGACCTGCCACAACCACACGAATGCCTTGATTTGCAAGTTGATTACACACATTCAAAATCGCATCATCGAAGAATTGAACTTCATCAATGCCAACAACTTCAACGCGGCGATCACTCGCTTCGACTGTCGCAAGGATTTCATGGCTTTGGGTCACTGGGATCGATGGTAGTTGTTGCGAAGAGTGACTCACAATATCGTCTTTGGCATAGCGATCGTCAATGGCTGGCTTGAAAATCAGTACATGTTGCCGTGCAATCTGTGTTCGCCGTAAACGACGGATTAATTCCTCTGTTTTCCCTGAAAACATTGGGCCGCAAATCACTTCCAAGTGTCCAGCTGAAACGATCGGATGAAAAGACTGATGAACCATAGGCTCTCATCTCCTCTTTCGCACGGAAAATCAAGCCCGTTCGGAAAGGAAACAAAGGCCAATTGGCAAATATAATCAGAAGGAGTAGCACCTAAATATGTATATTTCACACTGTGTCATTCGAGACTTTGTTTTCTTCGAACATGTTCAGCTCGATGCCCAACGCGGCTTTACTGTGACCACAGGGGAAAGCGGTGCGGGTAAGTCGTTATTCCAGAAAGCGATTATGGTTGCGCTCGGCCATGTGACAGGAAAAAAATGGGTGATGCCCAACAAGAAAAGTGCGCAGGTCGACTTGATCATTGACTTAGATAAGCAAGCGCTCAAAAGACTTGCCCCTTTCTTTGAACGTCATCATGTTCCCCCCTGTGAAGATGAACAACTCCTCATTCAACGTGAGATCTCTGCTGGCGGCAGAGCACGTCAACGGCTTAATGGTCAACTCGTTACGGGTGCTATTTTGAAAGAACTCGGGGATATGCTACTCACCACAACTGAACAAAATGCGTCGTGGACGTTTTCGAAACCCAAGAATGTCACGGAACGAATCGATATCGCCTGCGACCAGTTGACGACGCAGCAAGCGATGGCCAAGCATTGGTTGAAAGCGACCGAACTCGAACATACGATTGCCGATTGGCATGCGAAATCCCTCGAACGAAGCCATCAAATCGACTGGTTGACATTTCAGCTCAAAGAAATTGATGATTGCTCCCCAAAACCGAATGAGGATATTGAACTTGAAGATTCGATTCGTTCAGCGAAAGCACATAAAGAGTCTTTTGAGCGTGCCCAAAGACTCACAAATGCGCTTGCCCGAAACGGAGTGGCAGCACAAGGACTTAAAGAAGCGATTTTCGATGCTGAAGACCTCGAGTTTGATGAGCGCCATCCCCATTTCGAGACCTTAACATCCCTGAAGGCTGAGTTGAGTCAGGCGTTAAACGCCGTCGAACAGGCATTCGAACAGTCAGAGCAAATTCGCCAACATGTCGAACACCCTGTCGATGTCGAGACAATGCGTCATCGGCTATCGACGATCGAGCACTTAAAACGCAAACACGGCCCGACACTTGATGAGGTCCTTCAACAGCGGTCATCCTTGCGAGATCAGCTTGCCGCACTCGAATCAGAACAAGTTGGGATTCCAGAACTCACAAGTCGACTTGGTACACATCTCGATGCTTATATAAAAGATGCCACGACCATTCATCAAAAACGCATTGCTGAAATTGAAATGGTCAATACACGAATTGCTGAAATCGCTGCGGACCTCGAGCTTCCCTCCGGCTCTTTAAAGCTTGCTTACCCCGCTGATTTTGATTTTGATACGCCGCCGACCGAGCCCGTCGCGCGAATTCGTTTTTTTAGAGAACTTGGCTTTTCTGCTGCAGGCCGTTCCGCAATTCAAATTCTCTACTCTCCCGATCCAAAGAATCATCCTTATAAATCTCTGGATAAAATTGGTAGTGGTGGAGAACGCGCACGTGCATTGCTTGCTTTTCTGTCAGCAACGATTACCGATATCCCGCCACGAATCTTTTTGTTCGATGAAATCGAAACAGGAACCGGTGGTCATACCGCCCAAAAAATAGGTCGACTCCTACGTGATATCTCTCAAAAACATCAAGTCTTTTGTGTCAGCCATATTGCCTCTGTCGCGGCCATGGCTGACCATCACGTTATCGTCAAGAAA
>JAHDGS010000020.1:0-4137 GCA_020627505.1 Myxococcota bacterium | reverse complement strand
TCGGCGTTCGCAGTTACTGACACCGATCGCGTCGCGGAAATCGCGCGTATGATCGGCCCCGTGTCCGACTCTGAAACCCCGGAAAGGCTCGCAACGGAACTACTCTCTTCAACAAAATCAGCGCAGAAGCCCAAAAAGAGGAAAAAGAAAACATCACAAAAGGCGCAGCGTGTCTCCGCTTAAAATTCAGCCAAATGAGAAGCTCCTCTATATTGACACTTCGCAACCAATAGGTGTTGTTGGTTGTCTGGGTATAAATGGCATCCTGGAAGAAGTCGTTCTCGAATCACAAAAGAAGCACGCAGAAGTCTTGCCGGTCATCGTGGCAGAGATGATTCAGCGCCATAAGATTGATGCCCTTCTGGTGAACCGAGGTCCTGGCTCATTTGTCGGGATTCGCGTTGGTCTCGCCTTTGCAATTGGCTTTTGCGACGCACAGAATTGTCCACTTTACGCTGTTGATACACATCGCTGGCTCTTTGCAGAATATGTAGCTAAACAGACATTTTATGGTTGTCGTCTCGAGTTGGCGGTCGATGGCCGAAAAAATCAGGCTTATGCTGTTTCTTACCTTCCTGAAACTGAGACTTTTTCCAGTTGTAGAAGTATTACAGACGAAACACTTCATGAGAAATTATCGGCCAATGTCGAGTTAGGCGTCCTGATCTGGCCTGAGCAGGAGCGGGAATCTCGCCTGAAGTTGAGTCCTCCGCCACACTTCATCCAGCATCTCTCAGGAGAGGGGGTTTTACAACTCATGGAACGTCACATCAAAATTCAGCGATGTGACCGAACCAATCGTCCGAGCCCGCTCTATATTAGAACAGCAGATGTACGGAAAAATCCGAACAAAAATGGCTTTTCGATCAAACCGGCACAATGAAAAGGCTGATTTCATTCTAAAATAATATATGTTTTGTGCAAAAAAAAACGACTACGAGATTTCGTTCTACCCTTGATTTTTGGAAACTGTTTTCGCTAAAATGTATAAATAAAGGCGGAGGATCGATATGAATGATTTTTCAGTACCATTTGTCAGAACGTTTTCATCTATGGCAGCGGCCATTATATTTGGTGCATTTATCGCCGGAGACGGTGGTTCAAATTACGACGGTTGTCAGTTATATGAAGGTTACAGCCAAGGGAATGATCCTTATCGGCAAGTTCAAATGAAGATGTGCCGTAATGGTGACAAGCTACAGGCTGTTAAGTACAGTGAAGGCCGTGCTGGTGTGACCTCTTATCTTCTCTCAGGTGAAGCTGAAGGACGTCACTTAACCATGACCGTTCAAGAGAACTTAAAAATGCAAACCAATAACGGTTGGGTTTCATGTGATGACGATGTGATCGAGCTCCGTGAACGCTGTGATGGTTCTTTGGTTGGAACATATACGTCCGAGTCCTGTCATGACCACGCGAAAATGGTTCTGAAGCCGGTAGATGCTTTCTCTAAAAAACGTGTTGTAAAACGCCATAAAAAAAGAAGAAGCTTGAAATCCAGCTACTCATACTCATCTTTTTCTTCTTCATACAAGAACGGCCAACGTGTCTTCTCTCAAAGAACCGAAGTCCGTTCCGGCGGAAATGGTGGCTGGGTTGAAATGCGCCGCAACAATAACGGCACAAAAACAACGACTTCTTTTTCTTTCTAGTCGATTGTTTCATGAGTCCAAAAGCACTCTTCTGAGTGCTTTTTTTATTGCTCTTTTTTAGTCGTTGTCCTTTTTATTTATCTCATGTCGAACTATATTCAAATCGACTAAAAGGAAGATAATATGACGGCGATACAAGACTCCATCACCGAAGCCCAGTTCGAAGCACTTGTGGAATCACGTTCAATTGTAGTGGCCGAGGCCATTTCAGATGCAACCTATCGACATGTCGTTAACCTGCTGACCGTTATGGAGCGAAAATCTGAGTCAAAACCAGTTCGTATTTTCGTCAACTCGCCGGGCGGTAGTGCTGACTCAGGCTTCGCTATTCGTGATCGACTGATATTTTCCCCAGTGCCTATCACAACAATCGCAAATGGACTTGTCGCTTCGTCCGCAGTGATGGTCTTTTTAAGTGCCGCAAAAGGGCAACATTACGCCTTACCGAATGCTCGTTTTTTGCTGCATCAACCATCGACGATGGCGAGAGGCCAAGCCAGTGATATTGATATCACTGCAAAAGAAATCTCTAAGATTAGACTGCAATATAACCAAATTGTCTCTGCACATACCCAAAAAACGGTCGATATGATCGAGGCAGATGCAAAACGAGATTTTTGGCTGAATGCCAACGAAGCGAGAGACTATGGCCTTGTTGAAAAAGTCATCACTCAGCGACACGAAATCGGTTAAAAATTACCAATCATAACGGGTTCTATTTATCGTTGGTTCACGCCAACAAAGGAATCCATATGCGTCATCAAAAGCTTTTATCACATGTCGTCGAACATCTTCGCCAGGACAACTATGTTGTCGCCAGAGACTTATTGACTAATCACTTAAGCCGGCACAAAAATGATGCCGCAGCACTGCGCCTTCTGGGTTTAACACATGTTCAAGAAGGCGATCTTGGTGCTGCAGAGGCTTTGTTTAGAGCTGCATTACTGCAAACACCAAATGACAACGTGATTCGATATGATTTGGCGATCGTCTTAATTAAGCGGGGACTTATCTCACGGGCAGTCGCAGAACTTAATCGACTTTATCAAGACTCGACATATCGAGAAAAAGCTTCCAATATTCTAGGCCATCTGCACCAACTTCGAGCACGGCAAAATGACGCGATTCGTCGAAACACGCCCTCAGATGAACAGCACCAACTTCCTTCTCTGTCGACTATGCTCGAAAAACCAGTGACTGACTTACGACGTTCTGAGCAAGAAGACTTTGCGAAATCATTATTCGCTGACGCCTCAGCTTCAAAGAGCGCTGCGCAGGAACAGGTTTCAACGACAATACAAGCGCATGTCTCACCCGTCAGTGCAGATGCACATGAGGCTGTGACCCTCATTCCGATGTCGGCTTTGAGCGAGCCTTCTGGACTTTCCGTACTCGCACCTCGGGTCGACGACGGTGATGACTTTGTTGTCGGCCATATGGGTGACCAAATGACACTGCGGGTCAACCGCTCATTATATGTACGAGAAGCTGCCGTCCTATCGAGCCAGGGCCAACTTCAATTTGGAACACCTGTTCGACATGTTCGGGGGCAAGAGATTCCATGTGGAATATATAACACCTGGTTGAGTCCTGTGGCTGGAGCGGGAGAGTTGACACTCAGTCTCAAGGGTCATTTTCCGCACCGAATCTCTATCTCTGCCGAAAGCGTATGGCTATGCGACGACGTCCTTCTCGCTGCTGGTGGTCGAATCTCATTCGAAAATGGGCATAGCAATCAGGTTCAAAATCATTCAATGACTCATTTTTATGGACGAGGACACCTCCTTGTTCAAACACCAACCCTATCCTTAAAAGAGGTCGAGTTGACTGGCGAACGACTTCGTATTCGTGCCGAAAACCTTCTGGGTTATAAGGGTGCTCTCACCGTACGCCAAATTACATCTTCTGCCATCGAGCAGCCTGGAGAATGGCTTGAACTCTGTGGCATTGGCAGTGTTTATACACTATAGTTTATCGTCTCCCGAAACGATGCCAATCAGAATAGTGGCGTCTGACTATGAGCATGGGCCATCATGCTCATTTTTATTGTTGAAATATCAATATTTCACATTGACGGGTCTTCAGCATCTTACTAGAAAATAATA
This sequence comes from Myxococcota bacterium, assembly GCA_020627505.1. Taxonomy (GTDB): domain Bacteria; phylum Myxococcota; class UBA727; order UBA727; family JAHDBA01; genus JAHDGS01. Next base: position 380 of record JAHDGS010000020.1, on the reverse strand, counting down.
TGCGAAATCGAACAAGATACACTGTCTGCACCCTTGTCATGACTTTTCTTTTCAGTGCAACGAATGCCTACGCAAATGAAAATGACGTCAAGCCACAAGCCACTGACTCAACCGAACAGCTGCCAGACGGTAAACAAAATGAAACGTCAACAGAAGTCGTCACTGAAAGCGAAGAGAATGTAGATGTTTCTGAACAAAAGGTCGTCGAAAATGTAACAACTGAAGAGGCTGAAATCTCCCTAAAAGCCGAAGCGGATGACTTTGAGGATATTGATATTTCGGATGAAGAGCTCGCCGAGCTTGGACTCTCAGAAGACGACCTCGTCGAAGATGACGCTCATTTGGCTTCTGAGCACAAAAGTGTTGCGATTGTTTCGAGT
>JAHDGS010000141.1 GCA_020627505.1 Myxococcota bacterium | reverse complement strand
CAGCTCCATTACAGCCTTGAATCATCATAGCTAATATTAGTAATAACCTTCTCAACATATTCTACTCCTTTTTGAGGCATAGAACTCCTTTAGTCATGATTATGTGTGTGCATTCAAAAAAAGCCTCTTTTCAGAGGCTTTTAAATATCATCTATGGATAAAAAGGATTACCAAAGTTGAAGTACTCATCCAGTTCGATGTTCGACTTCAGCACTTCGTTCCATAACATCAACTCAGCATCCATTGCATCCCGTGTAAAGCCTGTTGTCGGCGCTTGGCAATTGCCATCACACATATTGGACATCGATTTATACATATTGGCTTTGTCAATCAAACCACTGCCAGCGGTATCATAACCAAAATCAAAGGCAGCAAATGTTTGATGCGTCACCGGATCTTCATAGGTCACGATTTCAGATGAAGCAACATTCGGTGCATCACCTGTCCCAAGAATAAAGATACGCGATTCTTCATTAAACGATACGTCATAGTTATTCGAGAAATATGCTTTACCAAGAAGCTGCCAATACAACTGTAAGGTAAATGAAGTCGCAGGATCGAGGACATCACCACCTGCATCATCCCATGTTGCAGGGTCTCCAGCAAAGTTTGGAAACTGCAAGTTTCCACCGATCACACGTGGTGCCATGAACTGAAAGTCTTGACTCACAAGCCCATAGTTTAGTGCCTTAATCTGCTCAGGGAATGTAGAGTAAAACGATACTTCCCATTCTCGGATATCTTTAGGCGTCGAACGTGTCACAAAGTATGTGGAACTATCAGACAGTACAAGTGTTGCTAGAATCTTATCGACATAAAAACCAACATGATGCAAACACTCGTACCAGAAATAACCACAGTTTCGGCTGCCATTATCACCACGTGACCACGAAGTCTGATAATAACGGCCATCTTCAATACCAACGTACTGTAGTGGCTCATCAGGGAACTGCGCTGTAATATCATCATCGCGAATCCACTCGAGCAGCTCAGTACCATCAGCTTGTGTTTGACGATAGTGTGTTCCCACATCAGGCATCGTCAATGTCTGCATCAAGTAGTTAAATGCATTTTGAACAGCCGCTGTTTTTTGGCCAAAACCACTCACAGGATCCATAAAGAATGACTGTGCTTGTGCCGGGGTAAAAGATCCGGAGAACAAATCGACATATAAGCCATAAAGGTTATGGAAATCTTTCAAACGTGCAAGCGAACGCCACTTACGATAGATGCTTTGATGACGCCCATCGAGTTGTCCTCTCGGGAATGCTCTCAAGATATACCACGTATTAAAGTTATCGATCATATTATGCATACGCTCACCAGCATCAGCACCAAAGTCACGTGTTAAACAACTATCACCAATGTCGGAACGCCCATGTGAACAATAGATATATGGAACGCGGTGTCGACCGTCTGTCGTTGTATATAGATCATCATTCAAATCAGTAAAGTCCACCAATTCACGGTTGCCGTCATCATATAGGTCTGCACCCATATCATTATAAAGCTTCGTGTAATGAATGGTTTGTAGGCCGCCAAAGAATGGGTTCGATGTTAGGATATCACCATCAGAAGTGTGCCACTCTTGAAGTGTTCCTGCCGCACCCAAGCCATAATCATTATTAAAGACTTCAACTTTATTGGCGTAACCAAACAGAATTGCAGCACGGTCATATTTACCAAGGCCTTCACCATCGATTGTCAAACGACCAGCGTAATCCATCACTGAGGAGTACGCATAGTTATACAGCGAGTTGTCGATTTCATATTGTGTGATCGGGTCATTTTCACGTGGGCCTGGTGCACCATCAGCTGCACGAATTTCCCAATAATCATCGAAGTAATTCATCGCATCATCTGATGCACCAAAGTTATGCATCAAGCCGATTGAGTGGCCAACCTCATGTGCAAGAACTGCAGTGTACAATCGCTTTCTGACTTCTTGAAAGATTTCATCACGTGATAAGTTTGAAGCAGCATATTCTTTCGCAAGACCTGTCAACGCATCATCCGCCATTGCTGGCAAATATGCATTTCGTTGTGCAGCGAAGTTTTCAAAGGCTTTCTGATACCCCATCATGTATTGGATATTACCCGCACGCAAAGGCGAAATTCTATCAAGTGTATCTTCTGTCACAGGTAAATCTGGATCGAAACCGTTCATCGCGAGCAAATCATCTGTGAGCAGTTGTTTTTCATATGGCGTCCCAACGAGGGCCTCTAATCGTGCGCTTTTATCTTCTTGCATATTGAGATCTAGCAAAGACGAAATTCGATCGAGTTCTTGGTCACGCCAAGCAGCAAAACCATCTTCTTTGATCATTTGTTGATCAAATTGTGTCATGTCTTTTCTGATATTTTCAAATCGTGCTAACCGTTGTGGCGAAAAACGCTGCTCTACAAAATACTCAGCTTCTGATAGTGGTGTCCACCGTTGTTCACGTGCTTGATTTGCTGTCATATCAACACGCTCAACCCAGTTTCTGAGGTCAAGGCCTTCGATATAGTTCGTGACATCAGCACCACGCAATAAGTCGATCATCTCCATTGTTTGATATGCATAGCGGTCATTTGACTCGTAAATATAACCAATACCAGAAACGATTTCGCCTGTTTCAGGGTCGTTATTTGATGGCCCGAGACCGAGCAACCCACCTTGAGTGTAGTTTGGTACCCAGGCCATAAATGAATAACGCAAATCACCCATCCGTGGGGAAAAGCCTTCTTCACCACATTCGCTCGGGTCACCATCTTGAACCGGATTATGTGGACACAAGATAAACATATCCTGACCATCACGGTCTGCTCCCATCGAATCTACAGCTTCTTCAAAAATATCATTCCATTGATCCGCAACTTCTTGCGCAACTTCATTCAAAACCGGATCTTCGTCTTCTGAAGGCCAATCTCTATTCACGTAGTAAATAATTGGCTTCAGTTCGCGCTCGTCAGGATCAAGTACGTCACCATCTTCATCAAACCACGTCTTAAACAAATTATGACGATTCATGTATCGCTCACGGTTTTGTTCAAACACACCACGATCGGTGAAGACATTTCGATCTGTCCAGAAATAACCAAACATTTCAGTCATTGCACCTTTATACGGTGTTGGCGCATATTGATGTTCTGGATCCATCTTATTAAACGAGTGGCGAATACCATATTCTGAAGAACCACACTCATTAAACTCGTTTAACCAACAGAGTGGGATATCCCCATAGCCTGGATAGTAAAATGAACCTGCCTTCGCAAAGATTCGACTTGTAATGTCAAAATAAGGGTTCGCATTGGCGTATTCGCCCTCTGTTCCTTCGCCGTGTACAGGGCCTTCAAACACAGGTGCATCACGATGACGCTCGCCAGTCGCATCATCAAACTCTTGTACAAAATATGATACAGGTTCGATCGAGGCTGCTTCAAAATCAAGACTCAGATTCGTCACTTCATTTTTTGACCAATCAACACGAATATAGTCTCGCTCGTACCATGGCCGGTCCGTCGTATTCTCATTTAAAATATTCAACTCTTCACCCGTCGACGGGTTATATGCGGGCTGAATATCAAAGTGACTTAGAATACGGAATGCAGCGACAACTTCACCTTCATATTGGTCGCCACGATCTTCTGCAGCATCTCTATCATCACCATCTTTAATGAACTCAGTTGTCCGACGGGCATATAAGAAGTTCTCTTGTATATCAAAAGACACACGGGTCATCCCTGAATGATCTGTCATACCGACGGATGTGAAGACAGAACCCGATGGGACAGAGACAACGGTCCGTTGATAATGCCACTCACCTTCGAAATAAGATTTCTTGTAGTAGTTTGGCTGAACACGATCGATCGTGTCTCGTTCTTGGGCGCATCCGATCATCATAATCGAAGCAAAGGTCGTCATTGTGACTGCTTTGAGCAGCCCGGATATTTTTGGCATGATGCTCCTTTGGTCTAAAGTTTTGAAATGCATATTTTGTCTCATTATCCCTTCTTTATTGCTCTTTCTTTTTGAATAAGTCTGCAAGCGCAGTCATTCCTGCGGTCACATTCACGTAAACCGTTGTTAGGCGGTTCACGAGTGGAAATCGATAGGTGCCATCTTGGGCAAGCTGATTGTGAAATGATGTTGCCCCAACTGACAACATGAATGCTGGGTGGAATGGCATGAATATATTAAAGTCACCAAAGTTACTAAAACGAACATTTTCACTATTTAAGTCAGCGATTTCAGTGCTGACACGCTCATCTGCTGTATTTGAATACAGCCAACTCATGAAGACGCCGCCCGTTAAGTTAAATGTCAACTTCGGTTTGACCGTCCACGAAAAGTTGAGTCTAGGGAAAGCGTCCCATGCGATATTGCGGACACCACTTGAGGCAAATTGAGGGCAGAAAAGCCCCGTCGTGCAGTTGCCTGCTTCTCGAGAGTTCGCAACCTCACCAGTTGTGAACTGATGCAATCGACGCGAACCTGATACGATACCGGCCAAAACGATTGTTCCCAGTTTCTTTGGTTGAAACACATTAAAGCCGACCAATACAAGGCCCGCTCTCGCAATCATGGTATTTCCTTGAGAGAGTTTACTCGTCGGGAACTGCCCAAACACGCCAGCACTAAAAGCGGTTTTTGTTGGTTTGAATTTTCCAAAGTTGGTCGCATTCAGGCTTAAGGTGAGATCCGTGAGTAGTGGTTCTCGAATTCGGGTGCTAATATCTGAGTTTGTCCACTCAGTCGCCACACCAAGATTACCTCGGATATTCCACACTTTGCCCAACCAATACCGTGGTAATAGTGTTAATGTCGTCGACGTTGTTGGGTTATTATAAAGATTCACATTTGTTAGAAATGTCGCGGCAGTTGTGTCTTGTTGAAGAGAGATAAATGAGCCACGCCACGGAGAGGCTCCACCGAAGCCACCTGTTGCCATCGCGGCGCCAGCACTCTGTTCCTCTTCTTCACCCACAGATTTTTGCGTATCATTATCGGTACCACTTTCAGTCGAAGATGGAGCCGATTCTTCAGCAGAAGGGTCAGTCGCAGAAGTCTTGGAAGATGAGGCGACCGGCTTTTCTGGCGTTGCAGATTGATTTGAACTGGTTGAGCCTTCTTTTTTTAGGCTTTTTTTGGTTGTCTCCGACGTTTCCGGACTCGCTTCTCCTTCTGGCATTTCTTTCACTTCATCTGACGTATCAGTAAGTGTTTTTTTGGTCGTCATTGTATCAGCATCTTGTGCGTTTACAGACCAAGAAATCGATAATAGAAGCAAAGGTAAGACGATGTGCCACGAAGTACGATTCATATTTTGAAGTTATAACTAATAATATTAGTGTCAACGAAAAAGTATCAATCATCCTGTTTTATCTAATAATAGGCATCTATAGACAGTCCGACTTGTGAAAACCAATATGGTGCATATGCTGGCTTTATGAAAACCAATAAATATATGATCTTTTTTTCAATTGTTCTACTGAGTGGTGTCATATCAGCAGACCCACTTCCATCCGTTTGCGGGGATGATGTTCACAATGTGGATACTGAGGGTTGTGATGATGGAAACACCATTTCTGGTGATGGCTGTAGTGAGAACTGTTTAGTGGAACCCCTTTCTGACATATATATTTGTGATGAAG
>JAHDGS010000140.1 GCA_020627505.1 Myxococcota bacterium | reverse complement strand
AATACTGGTACAGCCGCTACATGGTTTTTGGTGAGTACGCGTGGCGTCGAATCACAAAAGCCTCAGCCTGAAGAGACACAAGGGCTTTCTGTCACGCGTTCAGGTATCGCGAAGACCCTCGAGCAAGGAGAAGATGGTGTCATTTCGATAACAGTCAAGAATATGGGGGATAGGCGTGTTAACGATATCGCGCTCACACAAATTATTCCGACAGGACTTGAAGTTCGTCGTGAAATATTACGCGCACCAGCTGGCGAGAACGTATTCCAAGATACGCGAGACGATCGGGTGTTGACATATTTTGATTTAAAGCCTAGAGAACGTATCCATATTGAAATTCCATATAATGTGATGTTGTCAGGTGAGTACTTTTACGCTGCAGCGGTGGCCGAAGCGATGTACGATCCGACGAAATATGGCAAGAGTGAAAGCCGATGGTTAGCGGTCAAGTAGTCGATTATTAATCGGAAGGCCGAGATTTTTTTCGACGAGGTATGTGTGCGTCAAATAAAGTGCATTTTGTTGTTTTGCGCCTGCTTGTTGATAGCCGTGTCATTCATCTCTGTGCCAGGTTTTGACGATCCATATTCACATGTTTATGTCGATAAAGATGGGCAGTTACTAGCTGCTTATGTCGCGGCGGATGGGCAGTATCGATTTCCCCAACGTGAGTCCGCGGCGGGAAAGTACCTCGAAGCGTTGATTTTGTTTGAAGACAAAGACTTCTTTTTACATCATGGCATCAGTCTAAAAAGTATTGGTGGGGCATTAATTCAAAATATTCGGGCCGGCCGAATCGTGCGTGGTGGTTCGACGATCACACAACAAACCATCAGACTGGCAAGAAAAGACCCCGCACGGACGTACATCGAAAAAATCGTTGAGGCTGTATATGCCCTTAAACTTGACTTCACGCAATCAAAGAAAGAAATCTTGCAGGCATATATTGGACATGCGCCTTTTGGCGGAAATATTGTCGGTGCAGATACAGCTGCTTGGCGTTTATTTGGGAAACGTTTATCACACTTAACCTGGTCAGAAGCTGCATTACTCGCTGTTTTGCCGAATGCGCCCTCGAGTTTGCATGTCGGGAAAAGAAGAGCTGCACTTAAACTCAAACGCGACCGGTTACTTGTTAGACTGGCACGGCAGAATCATTGGCCGTCAGAGACGTTGACGCGAAGACAGCTTGAGCCATTGCCTGAAAAACCAATTCCATTTCCACAAGATGCATCACATATGACACTCTCACCGGTGTCTCGTACTTCGGCGAACACGCATTGGCACAAAACACATTTGGATAGGGCGCTCCAGCGAACGGTGCAAGGACTGGTTGATCGTCATGTGTCACGGCTTGAAAACCGTGTCGCGGATCATGCGGCAGCCTTGATCGTGGACGTCAAAACGGGGCAGGTCAAGGCATATGTTGGAAATACGCTGAGAGAAAATATGGGACATCATAACGATATGATTCGTGCGTTGAGAAGTCCTGGATCGACACTAAAGCCTTTCCTCTATGAAGCAGCACTGGAACGTGGTTTGCGAACGACAGAATCCCTGGTTGCGGACGTGCCAACCAATTTTAGTGGTTTTCATCCGCGGAATTATTTTAAGAAGTATTTGGGCGCTGTGCCGATGCGTGACGCACTGACACGATCGCTCAATGTGCCAGCTGTTGAACTTTTATCTGAATACGGTGTCGATCCATTTTTAAGTCGCTTAAAAATATTGGGCTTCAATCATCTCGATCGTGATGCGTCACACTACGGGCTGAGTCTTGTGCTTGGTGGTGCAGAAGTTACACCCTGGGAGCTTGCAAGAGCTTATTTACACGTGGCGCGCAGCGCGCAAGGTCAGACAAATATGACGCCAGTCCACTTTGAAGGCAGCCTTGCACCCATCAATACGCGTCTAAAACAAGGGAGTAGCTACTTAGTCTCAGAAGTCCTCACAGGAACGAAAAGACCAGGGACACATACACACTGGGATATGACAGATAGTTTTACAAGTCAGCAACATATCTCCTGGAAAACCGGGACGAGTCATGGCTTTCGTGATGCATGGTCTGTCGGATATACGAAGGACAATGTCGTCGTGGTGTGGGTCGGCAATGCTGATGGCCATGGGAATGCCGAGTTGATCGGCTCAGTCGCAGCTGCACCTCTATTCTTTGATATATGGTCAAGATTGCCAACCTCGACATCATTTGAGGCAGGTGATGTCCGTGGTGTCAAACTATGTTCGCATAGTGGTCATATTGCTGGGCCCAATTGTGGGCAGACGGTCGATGGTGTTGTTGCGGAATCCGCGGTTGGGCATAGTCTCTGTGCTCACTGTGAGCAGATTTGGCTAGATGGTCATGGTGAACGCGTCAACGAGACATGCGCGGCTGAAGGGCTTCATACGCGTAAGGCATTTTTGCCGCCAGCTGCTTGGCGAAACCATTTACCCGAGGGCAGCTTCGAGCAATTTCAATGGAGTCAGGCGTGTCTTGGAGATGCGCGTGAACAGATTGAGCTGACCTATCCTCCAGCGGATTACGAAATCCTACTTGCGACAGATTTGGATGGGGAAGAACCATCATTCCAAGCCACTGTCGCTTATCAAGGCGGTGGACGTTTGTATTGGTATCTCGATAAACAATTTATGGGTTATACCAAAGATTCACATGTGCTGTCTTTGTCGCCGAGGCCAGGGCAGCATCAGCTTGACGTATTTTCAGAGAAGGGTGCCCATGTTGCGCGTTCTTTTGTCGTTAAAGGGCGTTAAGATAACTCGCTCAACCATTACTCAAGTCGGTCTAGTTGTACTCATGTCTTTTAGTTTTTCCGTCAAAACGTCGGCTAAAAGCATGATCTTATCAGCATATTCAGTCCGCCATTTACGACTAATATATTCTAATACCTTTTTTTCTCGAAGTTTATCTCCTGGCGAGAGGACTGTTGAAAAATAGTCGGCAAGGTCTTCCTTGATAATTGTGTCGATTTGTCGTTTTGAGAGACCATCCCAAGTCGTAAGCTCATAGAGCGTTTTTGTATAGTCTTTGTCGTTTATTCTCTCTTGAACAACTCGCTTACTTGAAGCTTCTGAGAATGAAGAGACATATCGACTTGCAAGCACACCCTTGCCGAAGGCTTCACGTATACGAGGGTCTTTATATAGCTCAAGTTTTGCATCAATGACATGGAGCCATTCATGCAGCATGACTTTGCTCGCACGTTTTTCATCTTTGAAATCTGAGGCGATAACGATCATATTATGGGTTGGATTCCGAAAGCCGCATGCACCTTTTTCGATCTCTGTCAGTACAACAGGTGCATCTTGAAGTAGCATTTCAAGCATATGCTTATCTGCGCCGAGTAGTTGGCTTAAATGATTTAAGCTTTTCTGGTAACACTCAAGTGCTTTTTGATTTTTCGTGTTGAGATGTACTTTAAGCTCACAATCGAAGGATGTATTTTGATCCTTATTTGAGACATGAAATGTTTGTAACTGGAATTGCTCTTTCGATAAATACGCGGCGATGTCGAAATAATTTTTCTTTTTGTGAGCTTCTTTCTCAAATGTTTCGCCGCTAATCTTTTGCGTCGCAATCTCTTTAGCTACATGCAAATGTTGCTTGACATCTTGTAAGTAAGACTGACTGAGCCCTAGTCTTGGGTCACGCAATATGCCTATAACCATATCGATGCTATCGTCATCAGAAAAAAAGAGCTCTTGCAAAGTAAAGACCTTTGATACATCTGCAGGGGTTGGGCATATTTCCAGGAAGTCCAATTCGTTCTTTAGTGCACGAGACACAATATTTTCGTAACCTGCAAGATACTTGAGCATGACAAGATGTTGTTCTTCGGTAATGGTTTGTCCATGTTCCGCAAAGAAATCTTTTGTGAGTTCATACGAGCATATTGCCGAGTCATCATCTCGATAGGCATGCTCATTCGATTTATATGAGAGCAAGTTCTTTGTCAATTCATATGCTTTTTCAGTTGCTTCAAGAGAAAGATCACCCAGCAGACGATTGTGCTTGTTGTAAATGTTGAATTTGCTCTGGAGTTGAGCTGGAAAGAGATGTGAGAGAGCAAGTTTCTCTTCATACTTATCGCGTTTAACAGGGACAGAAGATTTCTCGCCTACATTTTTTGTGACCGGAGCCTGGCTTATTTTGTTTGTTCGCATTCCCCTAATTCCCATATTAAATATGATATAGGAGTGCGGAGAGCAGTCATCGGATGAATGACCGAGAACCAGAGGGTAAGAATCGACTATGATTTTAGTTGAAATCTTAACGTCGTCTTCAGCTTCTCTAGTGCCGTTTTTCGCGGGTCTGAAATATAGATTTCTTTATGAATCTTTGAGGTGCGTGTTCGGCCGATTGATTCGGCATAGGCCTCCATGAGAGCGAATGTTTCAGGCTCGTTGTCATATGGCCCGAGATGAGACATTTGTATGCAATCACCATCTTCGATTGATACGAACCTGATATCACTCACGAGCGGATTTTTGTCTATCAAGGATGATTGTGAGAGCAAGGCATTGGCATAATCATTCGTCACAAAGCCTGGCTGTCGTATCATGATTTGGTACCGGAAGTCATCCTTGCTAAATGATGTCGGCCGTTCTTTTATCGCTTCTTCGGTTAAGCTCCACACGCCCTCAAGAGGGTAGACGGTGTACTCAAAATACCCTTCTGGCTGTGTTCCTTTTTTATGGCTCATACGAATCGCATATGAAACAGTGTAAAGTGCTTCGACCCGTTTTAAGAATGCGTCTTTATTTGGATTGCCTTGGCCTTCGATGACAAAGTAGTTCATCGTTGGAATCGTGATGAGCGCTGGCTTTCTTTTGGGTAAATAAAGATGCTTTTCGTGTTTTCGCCATTCATGCTTCATCTCTTCGGTATATATTGAGATAAAACAGAAGTCGATGCTTGTTGATAGCTTGATATCGGTGTTAGTACGAATAAAAAGGAATATTATGGCTGCACAAAACATTACAAAAGATTCATTTAACGACGTTGTATCAGAAGGCATTGCGCTCATCGATTGTTGGGCACCATGGTGTGGTCCATGCAAAGCATTTGGTCCTGTATTTGACGCAGCTTCTGAGCGCCATGATGATGTTACATTTGCGAAAATCAATACAGAAGAAGAGCAAGAGTTCGCGGCGGCTTTTCAAATACGCGCGATACCCAGCCTGTTGATTTTTAGAGATGGTATCTTACTCGGGGTACAACAAGGCGCACTACCTGGTGAAGCATTAGATGAAATCATCGGTAAAGTGAAAGAAGTGAATATGGAAGACGTCAAAGCTGAGATCGCCCGACAAGAAGAGATTCATCGACAGCAAGAAGCGCTGATGAATGAGGGGGAGGGTTAAACCTCCAACGCTGACAGTTTTTCCTTCAAAACCTCTCTCAACAACTTTGTCATGGGTCGGTGATGATGAGAGTGTCTCTCTGAGATGATCATTGTCTTTTCGGAGTTGAGTCTCCATTCTGGAGATAAGACCTTACTAAATATCTCCGCCGTGTTTTCTTTGACGAGAGTCGTCAATTGATTCTTTGACAGCCCTTGTGTTGATCTAATCTCATATAATTTTTGTTCATATGGCTTGCCTTTAATATCTTTGGTCGGCCTATGTTCTCGATATTTATGTGCAAATGT
>JAHDGS010000139.1 GCA_020627505.1 Myxococcota bacterium | reverse complement strand
AGCGTCACCTCTAACAATCCACGCAATGAGACGGTCAGGCCAGGTATTTCGGTCGATGGGTTTTCACAGTCTGTCAGCACCATGACATCTGCCTCAAAGACCTCAGGGTATGTATCCATATATTGCTCAAGATTCGGCGAGCCGATTTCCTCTTCGCCTTCGAGAATAAACTTGATGTTAACTGGCAACTCGGCACCAGCCTCTCGATAAGCGTCAATCGCCGCCAAATGCGAGACCCAACCACCCATATCATCCGCTGCACCACGCGCGTACAAACGACCATTTCGGATTTCACCTTGATGCGGGTCACTATGCCACACTTCACCTTTCACTGGCTGTAAATCAAAGTGACCATAGATCAGAATCGTGGGCGCATTCGGCCCAGCTGACATATCAGTGCCAACAACTATCGGCAACGTGCCCTCAATGTGTTCAACCCGTGCATCAGAGAAGCCCTTTGCTTTCAAGTCAGCTGCCAACACATCGGCAAGCTTATGTACATCGGCAAAATGGTCTGGGTCACATGATATCGCCGGGATTTTAAGATAATCGATGAGTGTATCAACCGTTTTATCAAAGCTTTGGTCGGCGAGTTCTACGATATGGGTGATTGTTTGTTCATTCATTTGAGTCATGCCCAACACTACCGAAGAAGCGGGTTTCAAACAATAGATACCGCCATGTTTCAAATAGGTTAAGATCTAAAAATTCCGCCAAAATACAAGGGGAAGGCATATTGTAGCTGGAGGGTTAAATGCGAATACGTAAAGATCATGACGACAACCTATATATCATCTCTCGGCCTCAAGGTTTCACCAAGGCAGAAAAGGAAAAATACTCGAAACGCTACGAACGTCTGAATAAACGAGACGTCGACACAAAAGGTGTCTTATGTCAAAGAAAAGATGAAGACACGGGCTATTCAGATAACTTTTGGGTCTATTCACCTCGCCTGTCGGCTCAAGAAAACTTCCAAGAAGTCCGCGATGACATCAAAAACCTGTCATGGCTTCCATATGATTTGATTGCAGACGACGTAAAACACGATTCATTTTTCGGGAAGGCGCTCGGACATCTTTTTAGCAATATTATGATGGGCATTCCAGGTATCTTTATGTTGGCTGGTGACATTGCAAGCATTTTAAAGAATACCGCCGACGGCATTGTGCACTCTATCAACTCGATCGGCTACGATTTCCCAGTCGATGTCACGGATGCCGAATACGTGATTCGAAACCGTTTTGAAGAAACAACTGAAGTGAAATCCGGCTCGGATGCACTTGCGGAATTGTAATTGATTTATATGTATGAGCTTCTTTTGAGAAGCTTAACACAACCTTCAACCCATTCTGACGATGCGTTCACGCACGGCGCGAGATGAAAATCTTCTCCGCCTGCCTCAAGGAAATCTTCTTTCGCACGTATGCCAAGCTCTTCAATCGTTTCGAGACAATCTGCGATAAACGCAGGTGAAAACATAGCCAGTCGCTTCACCCCATTCTTCGCAAAGTCGACGACAACTTCATCGGTATAAGGCCCTATCCATTTCGAGCGACCCAGTCGGCTCTGATAAGCATATGACCAACTGCCCTCGGGCAGCCCAAGCTTTTTGGCCAGCGCCTGGGCTGTTAGATTGCAGTGATGGCCATAACACATATTATTTGCGGTTGAAGCCGTACCGCAACAGTTCTCAACTCGTTGGCAATGATGGCCGGTTGCATCGCAGTCTGTTAAATGATCAACCGGCACCCCATGAAAACTAAATAAAACATGATCCGCGCCAAAGCTTTTTAGTCCATCTTGTGCGACAGCGACCTGTGCATCAAGCCATGCATCCTCATTGAAGAATGGCGGGACAACTTCAATCGATGGTGTCACCCAACGGGATGCCGCAACACGATAGACTTCTTCAAGCGCTGTTCCTGTCGAAGATGATGCATATTGCGGATAAAGTGGCATCACAACAAAACGATCGACACCTTCATTCATCATGCGAACCATCACAGATTCAATCGACGGAGTGCCATACCGCATGGCGTGTCGAACATCGACATTCGCGTATTCTGATTTCAGTTTTTGAGCCACAGCCTCAGTCAACGCCTCTGTTGCAATTCGAAGTGGCGATCCATTTTCTGTCCATATTTCTTCATATGCTTCTGCCGATTGTTTCGGCCGTGTATTTAGAATAATGCCGTTCACGAGCAGGCGTCTCAGCGGTGTTGGAATACTAATCACCCGCTTATCATTCAAAAATTCATTTAGATACGGTTTCAGCGCTTTTGCCGTGGGGGCTTCAGGAGTCCCGAGGTTTATGAGAAGTACACCGGTTTTAGATTTAAGCTTCACGAGTGACATGACCCGATATTTTCAAACTAAACAGATGTTGCAAGGGCTGTCGAAGCCTTTTTTTGAACCTGTTCAATTATCCAATCCATATCTTGCTTCGATTTAGGAAAGTTGAGTTCATCTGTATCAACAATTAACACAGGGGCATCCGTATATGATGCAAAGAAACTTCGATATGAATTCACGAGCCCCTCTAGATAGGATCGGGAGATATCTTTCTCAAACTCACGCCCTCTTTTCATGATGCGTCCCATGATGGTATCCATCGAAGCATTCAGAAAAACAACAACATCAGGTCTCACAACACGCTCCTTCAGTCGCTGAAAGACTTCATCGTATAGCTCAAGCTCTTGCGCCGATAGTGTCAGTTCTGCAAACAAACGATCTTTCTCAAAAAGATAATCTGCAACAAGATTGTTCTTGAACAGGTCTATTTGAGCCAACGTCTCTTGCTGCTTGAAGCGCGACAACAAGAAAAAGAGTTGCGTTTTGAACGCATTCGCAACCTGGTCTTCATAGAAGCTTGGCAAAAAAGGGTTTTCCTCTACTACTTCAAGTGATTGCTGTGCACGAAAGCGCCGCCCGAGCAACTGCGTCAATGTTGTCTTTCCGACCCCGATACAACCCTCTATCACGACATAATGGGGCCAAGGATTGACCTCGATCGTCTGTCGTTTTGGTGTTTCGGTATCGTGAAATAAAAGAGCCACAAGACCGGTTACACTGCGCTAATATTTCAGACAAGAGGTCTATAGAAACAATATCAAATTTCTTAAAAAGACATTAGATTTCAATAGTTTCATTTGCCACCCAGTTCATTTATCACATTCTTGGTCGTTCTTATTGCGGCCCATAGGCCTTTTTCTTAGAATGACTTATGGTTTCAGGCTCATCGACCCCACCCACATCACCTATTCCACAAGAGCGTGCCCTTGAAAAACGTTCATCGGGTGCCATCACCGGCTATCAACCGCCACGGCCAGGCTCATCTATTGGTCACACCGTCAATCGGGCCATGCTGATGGGTACGAGCGTCGCACTCGGCGCTGGTGTCGCTTTAAGTGCCTTTGGTGTCTTGCCTGCTTTGGGTATTGCGGCCGTCATCGCCGGCATGCATGTCACCTTTCAGGCTGCAAAACAGAATCATTGGGGCCATCATGTCCTGAACAAGATCACCCTTGGCGAACTTGAAGCGGCACAAAAAGCTGCCGAAGAGGCCTTACGTCATGCACAGCCAGGAGGACTCACCGTTTTGGCTGGTGCCAATCTGGCTTCGGTCTTATTACAACGTAATCGGGTTTCCGATGGCATATATGTTTTGAATCGTCACCGACCTCGGTGGCCACATGTACCCATCGCAACGGCTTTGTGGTTAAATAATCGTGCATTTGCAGAGCTCATCACATCGGGACAGCTTGATGACATCGATCACTGGCTTTCAAGAGCGGAACAATTCCTCGAAAAGGTTGATAAAAATGATGTTGGCGGACAAGAAGGCTACGACCTGATGCATGCCGCGATTTTATCTTCTCGTGCATTACAAGCCGTCAAACTTGGCCAATATGATTTAGCCCATTCGTATATTCGTCATATCGAAGACATTGAGCACGACCATTTTCCGGAATATCGTGTTGTCGAAAAAGAACTTTGTCGGATCGCCATTCTCGTTGGCGAAAAACGTATTGATGAATCCGTGCTTGCCGCAGCAGGGATGGAGCGACTGAGTATGACGCCCCTCCAACGCAAACGGTTCGCCTTACTCAATCAAACCATCAGCAATCAGAGCGATCGTTAGAAGGATATTCATCGATTAACTTTGTTGAGGTTTACTCCTCTATTCCGCACAGTAATCCACTTCGAGCCCTGCACCTTGCTGGCAGAGGGTTTCATCTTGTAGTGCAATCTGGTTGTGACCAAGTAAGTAGAAATCACCGCTTGAGAGGGACTGACCACCTGCACGAACCGTGATATTCTGAGACTTATCGATTGGATTATCAACCGTGAGGACGCAATCACCCGTGCGCCCCAAAATGGCTTCAATCTGACCGAACATCTCGCTTTCCGAGCCGACGGGAAAGTATTTTAAAGTCGCATCCTTCGCCGTACCACCTTCAAGCGCCATTTGATTCAAGATATTCGCAAAGGAGCCCGAACCTTCAATCCCTAGAACGTATGTTTCAACACCGAGTTGTCGCAATTCTTGTACAGCCGTCACAGCCGGGATGTCTTCTAGGCAGTTCACATATGGCGCCGTACTACAGCCACTCCCTTGCGGGTTGGTGCAGTCTTGTGGCGCACAACCTGATGAACGCGCACCGCAATTGGGGCCGCCATCTGTTGCCAGAATAACAACTTTGCGACTTGGTGAGCTTTGATCGAATGCTTCTACAGCATTGTCCAATGTCCCTGCCATTGGCGTCCCTCCACATGGCATCAGCGATGACAACATTTGTGTCACTTCTTGACCACCGTCTTCATCCACAGAAACGGCGACATCCCCTTCCATGCATAGTTGATTGAAGTCATTCGTCCCACAAACGGCACCTTGAACAGTATGAGATGGAAACGTGACAAGTCCAAAGTTCAACGATGACTCCGCATTAATCGCCGTCGTGATGGCGCCAGTCACAACGTCCCATTTACACGCAGAGCATGGTCCGCCGCAATCAACGCCGGTCTCTCCATTGTTTCGGCTGCCATCCATGCAATGTGCCGGGCTCCCAGCATTATCCGCTTCAAATGGTGCCGCCATTGAGTTCGAACGATCGAGCACGATCACCACTTCTGTTGGACCGGTTTGCGCATTAAATTCTTCAGTGAGACAGCCTTCATCAGTTGGCTCAGGGTCGCCACCAAAATAATCACCCTCACCTGGTGGATCTTCACCATAATCAAACGGATCAGGATCGCGCTCCCGTTCTTCACCGAGCGGGTCTCGGCCGCCCGTGAAACAATCTCCACGCTCCCAACATGTACCAGGTACAATACCCAAGCCTGGATCCTGCTCTCCTATACTTGGCCCAAAGTTTCGGCCGCCCATCGGATCTCGCCCTGGCCTTTCAGGGTTATATCGTGGGTCATCCACGTGCGGCCCACTCCCCGGCGCACGTCCGTCATCACATTCATAGTAGTAATACTCTCCAAGCTCGACTTCGAAACCAAGACAATAACCGTCACCGTCGTTGGCTTCGGCTTCAATCTCATTCGGATACTGGCTTAAGAGAGACTCTGGCACACCAACAACACCACCTGGAACTTGATATCTATCAGCAAGCGTTGTGTCATCTTCACGCTCGATAATCGTCTGGGGACCACAATCATCTCCAAGACATTCTTCGCCGCCACCCACATTGATATTATCTTTTATTCCATCTCCATCAGCATCTGGTCCATTATCAATATTGCCATCACCATCAACATCCGCATCGTATTCATCGACAATGCCGTCTCCGTCAGTG
>JAHDGS010000138.1 GCA_020627505.1 Myxococcota bacterium | reverse complement strand
CAACATCGAGCCAGGTCTGTCGATTCATGAAAACACTGAAGAAACACAGATGCTTTTAAAGCAGCTTCAATATTACTTACCGGACTGGCGGGTGGGCAGTTCAACTGTGGGTGGATCAAATGCATTTACTTTGGCGTATCACGTCGGACAAGACACTTCTGAAAACGCATCCGAATTCTCGATTTTCTCGAAACATGAAGCGCTGTCGACGATGAAGGCGGCAGCGGCGACCGTTCAAGAAAACCGAGAAGAACATATTTCAGAAAGAGCATCCAAATTTTGTGAAAGAATGTTAACAGATTTTAAATTGGCGATTGGGAGAGAAACGCCACTATTCGAAAAAATTCAGTCTGATTTTAAACAGGTATATGAAAAATACAGCACGAAATATGACCCCGAGCTATCGCTTCCGTTTGGTTTTAGACAGGAATATCCATTGGGTAGGCTCCGGCAAGGAAACCAGCTAAACTATCGATATGGCTCGATTGTGAATGATGTGTTCGATACGAAACTCAAGGCCAAAGAGATCGTCGAGTTGTTGCAAAACGACCTTGCATCTCATTTAAAAAATACGCATGGCCTCAATGCCACCATCACGCGAAATACGAACGGAACATATTATCTTGAAGTGAAGTACGCTGAGACAGCGGAGCCGAAATGACGATACTCAATCAAATCAAGCAACGTGTGAATGACCGCTTAAAAGATAATATTGTCTCGGGAGACCCCACGGTTGTTGAGCTTGCCAAAAAACAAGCTGAGCATATTATCGACCAGTTTGAACAAAGCCTGGCGCAAAAATTATCTGACCTCGAAAAGATTGGAACGAAGTCAATCGAGCGCATGTCGAGTGCAGGCCTGACCGCATATCTTGATGAAGATAAAGCGGTCAGTCAGCACAAAAACGTCATACTGGACCAACTTCGACTGTGGCTGCCAGATTGGAATATAGGTGTTGTCGGTCAGCGTAGTCTGACGTTGAACTACAACCTCGATGCGGCCGTTGATACTGAGCAATCAATGTTCTCAAAATTCTCAAAGTTAGATGTCGTCGAGAAAACGAAAAGAAGCATTCGAGAAGAAAAAGAACGGCGCGCCAATTTGTTTGAGGAGAACAAAAGGGCTTTTTATAACGCTCTCGCCGGTGATGTTGAGAGCAAACTTGAAGCTGCCTATCAGAAACACCAGCTGACCAAACCAAATGCTGAGTTCGTGTTCTCTCATACGGTTCAAATAGATGGCATCAAGACCAAGGCTTTTGCTGATAAGGTAAGTGAGCAGCTCGGCTATAAGTGTGGCATTGAAGATGCTAAAGAGCTTGTTGAGGGCATCGCTAAGTATTTTGAAAAAGAAGTTGGTTTAAAAGCGAAGCTTAAATCAGATACCGGTGTTGTCACCTGGGACGATCTGACCGAAGGAAATATACTCAAAGATGATGAGAATACTTTGAGTCAACTATTTGAGTATGTACAAAGATATAATTCGACAAGGCATGGAAAATATAACGAGCTCGATAATAGCTATGTTTTAGAACTCTCAACTTAAAAATAAATTCGAATCAATCGCGTAGAGGATATATGTATGACCGTATTAAATAACATCAAACAACAAATCGATAACCGCATGGCGCAGAATTTGGTGTCTGATGACCCAGAAGTTGTTGCGATTGCGAAAGCTTAGGCCGAAAAGATTATTGTCGGTTTTGAAGATGCGTTTGAGGCACATTTATCATCAATGCCGAGGCTCACAGCCGATGAGTGGACCCGAAAAAAGCTTAAAGTGAAAACCAGCGATCTTGTTGAGTCTGAAGTATCGGCCAAATATAAGACTGAAATCGTCCGGCAAGTCCGGTTTTGGATGCCGGACTGGAAAATTAGCAGCTTTGGAGATGCGCTCTCGATCTCTTATACACTAAACGAAAAAACTTCTGAAGATGCCTCGGAGTTCTCACGCTTCTCGAAATATGATGTCCTGCACAAAGCATCTCAGGCTGCGGGTGTGGAAACAGTTCGCAGAGAGGAACTCTTCGAAGCCAATAAAGAAAAGCTATACGAAACGCTATCGAGTGGATTGAGAAAGAAACTGGAGACAGCGTATCAAGCTTATCGTGATGAAACACTACATAACCCAGATGCACAATTCGAATGTAAGATTGAAGTATTTATCTATTTAAATAGTCGCCTTGAACGTAAAGTCAGTAATTTGATTGGCCATGAATGCAGTGAAGATGAGGCCCGCAGACTGTTAGAACGCGGAAATGACTACTTCCAAGAGGTCTATGGACTCAAAGCAAAGGTGATTGAACGTGGTACAGGCCAAACTGGTTGGCGGTTTACGTTACCGTAAGCCTCTTTCTGGATGAATACTATTCGAAGTATCAAAGACTCTGTTCTTATGAAATCGCTATTGTTTTACGCCAAATTATGAATAGTTGCATATAGATTTTCACACACATAAAAGAGGAATATATATGACACAAGTACCACTTTCAAAATTACGAGAAGCATTTAGTGGGGCAGCCGTTAGCATGGAGCTTGCACAACTTGAACAACAGCATGCCCAAAAAACGCAAGAAGTATCAGGTATTCGTTCGCAAATTCAACAAATGGAAAATGATGCGAAAGAATCAAGAAAAAATGTGACGAACCTAGGTGTGTTTGCGGCAATACTTGGGATGCCGCAAGTCACCACTGCATCTGCTGTTACATTAGTTGCCACAAACCCGGCTTATCAAGAGCTGAAATCTCGCCTAGATTTGGCCGTGAAACATGAAGAAGCGTGTTTCGAGCTTGTTAACGTCTATAAGAGCCTTGCTCGAACAATCCAGAATGCTCAATTAACAGATGAAAAACTAGGCTATGTCGTTTCAGAGGCACGTTTAAATATAGCTGGTGCATCCGAATCCTACGAGCGCGTCAAAGCCGTACTTAATCAGTTTGATGCTGCGTTCAAATCATATACTGAAGATGGTACAGATCCGATGCTGACGCTCACGAAGAATGCCCTTGAAGATATGATCTCAAGTTTGCCAAGCATGATGGCAGACCACCTCCGTAACAGCTTTGCTGCTTATCTGTCATAATACTTCAGTTTCTCATGGTATCGAAGATATACTATTCTTCGTTACGTAGAGCATGAGAAGAAGATCGGCCCTTCGGCGAGCTCAGGGGCCGACTTAACTACTCAACCACCACGCGCTCGGATGCACTTCGCCCAAAGATCTCTGGTTCATACATTTCTTCTGCTTTTGTTGGTGGTACGATGAAATCACCAGGTGTCGTTGCGCGAACAACATAACTATACTCATGGACATCTGGCCACAAGTGTGACGCGAATGCCTCGGTACGTTCATCGCGTTTGTTTTCATGCTCATACCAGCGCCATCGAAAACATGACCAGCCAACGCAATCTTTGTTGTCTGCCGGAATAACTTCAGAACCATGCAGGCGTTCGTTAATCGATTCAAACCCTGCAGGCATTGGGTCGACAAGGGCCACATGATGGCGCCGGCTTTCGTTGACCATTTGAATTTTTACGCGCACGCGGGCACCTGATTTAACATGCCACGTTCCGTTTGTGTCACGCTTGACATCATCTGCGTTATCAATCGCCTCGTAAGTACGGCTGACTTCGAAACCTTGTGACAGTGGCTCAAGTGTAAGCTCTTTGGGGGCATAGGTGAGCCCTGCGCGGTAATAGAGTCGTCCTGGGCCTGATTTTCGCACAATCATCGCACGATCTTCTTTCGGCCCATCTAGAAGTGTTGGCAGCTGTGCCATCGGAACAGTCAGATGACGTGTCGTTGTATCTCGACCTTTAAAGGATTCTTTGTAGATATAATCTCCACCCAACCATACTTCTGCGACGTAGCGTGGCGTGATGTTTTCATAGGTGTCATAATACTTCTTGAGTGCACCTAAGATAAAAACGTTTTCTTGCGTGTTGCCCCAACGACCTTTCTTTTTGTGGCCGAGTAAGCCGTTGACTGTTTTGATGATGAGGTTATGGTCAGGGGCAACAGCCAAAAGTCCATTTAAAATAAGCCCATCACCACGGCGCGATGAGCCCAAAAGATAATATCGTCCATTCTGAGATATGTTTTCGGCAAAAGTAACCTTGTTTGCACGTTCGTCGACCACATTATTAAGATAGGTGAGGGCTTTCTTGATATCATCATCGCGTTGATGTTTTTTGAGTGCAGGCATGAGAAAGCCGAGACCTTCGTGACTCAAATCTTTCGAAGCAATATACTGTGCGACGTTCTTTGTGAGCGCTTCAGCATCAAGGCCTGCGTTAACCCGAGCGAAAGCCGCATAAGCATGAATCGTGTTACGCGTTCGCAACGAATAATCCTTGTGGTTGGTATGCGTGGTGATGTTTCGAACGTAGTTCTCAAGCCGCCCTATGACGTTTGATTGAAGTGGTAAGTCGACTTGTTTTTGTTTTGAGAATTGCTGCGCGGACTTCAGCGCATGATATACATGCACACTGAGATAAGGCCATGCATGTCGAGCATGCGGCCAAAAGCCGTAACCGCCGCTTTGATGTTGCATCGTCATGAGGGCTTGCGTATCATTTCTTAATGATTGCATGACGGCATCTTCACTTGGTGCACCCTCAACATCAAAAGCCTTCAGGACATCATATAGTGCGACAATGGAGAGCATGCGCGAGGCCCGCTGCTCTGCGCAGTTAAATGGATAGTTGACGAGATAGAGATAGGCGTCGGTTAGGGCCTGTAGGTTTGTCGAAGCAGTTGAAAGCGTTAGGCCTCCATATTCAGCAAAGACATCTTTTGGCATCTCGATAGGGAGCTTCGCCAGTGTTGGCTTTGTTGAAGTCGCATCAGACGCTTCGGGTAATGTCCCATAAATCGCAAACGCTTCTGTCGTCGCAGGCGTGTATATAGGCAGTTTAACTTCCGCCGCATCGACAAACTCGAGCCCGCCGATATTGGTCTTGATCGCTGTTTGGATAGAGGCTGTACCAGCCGAGACCGTCTCCGCCGTAAACATGACTTCGCGCCGGTCATGCGCAGGCACGCTGACGATACCTGCATCGCGTGTGAGGTGAAGCCCTGAACTTTGCATCACAGCTTGAACGTTAACTGATTTATTCGTTTGGTTGTGCACGACGAATGGCAGTCGTGTTTTGTCACCCATATTCAAAAACCGTGGAAAGCTTGGTTTGATGTAAACAGGCTTTTTCACGTGTAACGTATCTTCAACTTGGCCGAAAGTAAGACCATCAGCCGCCGCTGCGAAGACACGATAGCGGGTGAGGCTATCAGGTAGTTTGAAGTTTATATCGAATTCACCATTCGCATCAGTTGAGACAAAAGCCTTATAGTGGGCAAGGGCATCAAAATTCGAACGCACGGTAATCTTCGATGCTGACTGAGAAGAGCTATTTCCAAATGCAAAAGCTGCAGATTTTCGCTTGGCGCCTCCACGCGCACGTCGTGGCGAAACTGAGGGGGCAGCCTCTTGAGCCATATCCATATCAGCGGACTCCATCGCCATTGCCGATACTGCGACACCACCAAGTCCACCCGAGCCAAAATCAGCTCTGCCGTTCCCTTGTTCATAGACTTTGCTTTCATCATCATTTTCTTGAGTGCGTTTAACATCTTTGTTGGAGCGGCGAATGTACTGTCTCGAAAAGGTTGAGATGACACCGGCATCCACTTCCGGGTAGAATGCGTCATACACATCACTCAGTTTGAAGCCGGCCAGCGATAGGATTCGTTCATCGATGACCCAGAAAGCGACATTGGCTGATGAAGCGGCGCGGTTTCCGGTCAGTACTTTGCCTGAAATCGACGCATGCG
>JAHDGS010000137.1:237-5879 GCA_020627505.1 Myxococcota bacterium | reverse complement strand
CATCTTCATACTCGGGACATCGGTAAAGCCATCCCCAAAATATATCATATGAGAAAAGGGCTGTGGTCTGTCCTCATGGCGCATATGTCGATTGACATCTCTATTATTCCAGTTGTTTAAAACACCTTTGTTAATTCGGAAAAGGAACTGCGTCTTATTGGTATAGTTTAATGCCACAGCCGGCCATATCGCTTTTCCAAATTCATTGTAGATATAATCACACGCAAAGACGGCCTTAAAGTGGTGAGCAATATCGCACGCTTCGATCATGGGCTTCAGGCCTGAAGAAATGACATAGTGGTCGATTTGAACGCCAAGTGATCGTCCAAGTTTTGCCATCAAGTCAAACCATGCTTCGACCCCTGGGAAAAATGTCAGCGCGGCACCAAAGTTTTCAAGCATTTTTTTGGTTAATGGCTGTCCCTGCTGTTCAGCAAGTCGTACAAGTTCATATAGATAAGAGCAGGTACTGTCCATGTCGAGTTTCTCGGCATTCTGATTGACAATCGCCCCCCAAAAATCTTCGTAAGCGCGATTTGGCGCAACGCCGAGAGAAGGCAAAAGCCCTTTGTTTGGCATATCACCAGGCGCGAGGGTGCCATCGAAGTCGTAGATAAGTGCAATAGCTGGCTTGTTATCAGACATATCCTAAACTATCGAGTATTGGGTCAATGTAAAGGAGGCCTCGTGAAACAACAAGGCTATTTATGCCGCTTTCTGTTTTTGCTGCCATCGGCCTTACGCGCATTGGGACGTTTCTTTTGACTTGATTTTGATGGGCCTTTTGTCGTTTTTTTCTTTTGTCGTTTCGGCTTCTTTGTCTCTTTTGTCACTTTCCTTTGACTTGAATCAGTATCCTTCGATGTCGTGCGGGACTTCTTTTTATCGTTTTTTCGAGGCTTGTCGCGTTTTAAATCATCGTCTCTTTTTGAGCTGCGTGTTGTTTTATCGCTATCTTTCCGGGGACCGTTGCGACGCGAGTCGGAACCCTCTGAACGACGACGAGATGATTTTCGAGACTTTTTTGAATCTTTTTTATCGTCACCTTGTATGCGTGTGAGCACTTCATCGATATGTCGCATGTCGTTATTAAATCGATATGCAAATAATACTTTGAGGATATCTTCTTTTTTAAGCCCTTTGAATGCTTCGAGGAAATCAACGAAGACATCGTCAACTCGAAACCTGGGATCTTTATTGCGGACTCGATCTGCCATGTTCATCAGGTGCGCAATTTCGCGATGAACAATATTTTGTTTGAGGATATGTGGCTCTGGCAACTTCATTTCGGTCATCGGTTGCCCTGTAAACTTTTCTAGGATCTCTCTTTTTCGTCGGCTGCGCGGCGATAAAAAGTTAATGGCGATGCCCTTTGAACCAGCGCGGCCAGTGCGCCCGATTCGATGAACATAGACATCGTCTTGCGTCGGGAGCCCCATGTTGAATACGTGTGTGACGTGTGCCACGTCGATGCCGCGAGCTGCCATGTCCGTACAGATCAGAAATCGGACATCTTTCTTTTTAAATCTTTGCATGGCCGCGTCACGTTGTTTTTGATCGAGCTCGCCATGGAGGGCAACACCAGACAATCCCCGTTTGATGAGTCGAGCAGCGAGGTCTCGCGTATTTGCGCGCGTTTCGCAAAAAACGACGCCATAGCAGTCATCAATATCACTGATCATCAGTTCAAATGCTTCAACCCAATGCCGTTTGGGGACAGTGCAGTAATACTGTTCGACAGAAGCATTGCTGAGCGTTTTCTTCTTGATGTGTATTTTCTTGGGTTTCGAAAATGTCTTCTTGACCAAATCCGAAATCGGTTTCGGCATGGTGGCAGAAAACATCCACAATCTTCTTGTCTCGTGCAAAGCGCCGATAATGGTTTTGACTTCTTCGAGAAACCCCATCTGTAACATCTCATCTGCTTCATCGATGACAAGAACCTGGCATGCTTCGAGACGCAGTGCGCCTCTGGTTATCAGGTCGATGGTACGTCCTGGCGTGCCGATGATAATATGCGGCTTCTTTTTTTTCAGGTCGTTGAGTTGTTTATTATAGGGCATACCACCGTAAATGGCGGTCGACTTTATTTTTGTATGCCGTGAAAGCTTCTTCACTTCTTCAAAAACTTGATTTGCGAGTTCTCGTGTCGGAGCAAGGACCATGGCCTGCACATCGCTTGATGCTTCGTCTATTTGCGAAAGGAGTGGCAATACAAATGCCGCCGTTTTGCCTGTGCCGGTTTGTGCTTGTCCGACGAAATCACCTTGATGATTCATGAGCACAGGAATGGCTTGCGTCTGAATCTCTGAAGGTTCTTCGAACCCAAGGTCTTCGATGGCTTTAAGTAAAGAATGGGATAGATCAAATTGTTCGAATGACATGCTCACGCTCCAAGCTGATCGCGTGACCAACGATTTAGCGTAGCTTGTTCTAAGCAGGTTGCAACTACCTCTAGTAATCAATCGGCTTACGTCTGTTTTTCTTTTCGCTGTGGCGTTTTTTCAAGTCTGCGCGCTTCGCCTTCTTGGCTTTAGAAAGTCGAGTTGGCCGTCGTTTTTTTTGCCGTCTCAGAGCGGCATATAATGTGTTTATAAGTAATTCAAAGACATGTGCTTTATTGTCGTGCTGCGAGCGAGAAGCTGAAGACGATATGATTAAAGTACCATCTTTCGTGAGTTTTGGGGCGAGTTTGAGGAACAATCGTTCTTTTTCGGTATGAGACAACGCATTTGAGTCAGGAATGTTGAAAAAAATAGTTACTTTGGTTTCAGTCTTGTTGACATGTTGTCCGCCTGGTCCTCCACTGCGGGCAGTGCGTATCACAACTTCTTTCATCAGGTGGTCTTTGTTCATGTGAAAATCGGCTGTTCTATCGATCAATTGAACCCATAACCCGTTTCATAAATCCGTTTAAAGCATCACGTTGAGATTGCCCTTTATCAATCGCCTTTTGGACTTCGACGGCACCAAACATATTCGAGAGTAGCTCTCCGATGATATTCATCTCTTCGTCTGTTAACGATTCAATCTGGCTGAGATGTTCGAGGACTTCAATCGCTTCAAGTACGAAATCTTCATCATTTAGGTCAATAAATTCGACGAGAGATTTGATGACGGGTAATTTCATGCATCAACCAACGTGTTGATCAAAGCTTCGATATTATCCCATTTATTGCCCATCTTTTGTTCAATTTTTTCGCCGCTTTTAAAGATAGCGTAAGTCGGCAAGTTTGAAACCTCAGCAAAGGCACGTGAACCAGGATAGTCTTCTGCGTTCGCATACACAAAGTTAATATCAGTATAGTCGCCGCTTTTTCTCTTCAGCTTTGGCTTGATCATGCGGCAGTTACCACACCAACCTGCACCATACATCACAAATACTTTTTCATGTGAGGCAAGTATATCACCGAGGTTATCGGATTCGAGTTCTGAAAACATAATGGTCTCCTTTTGACCATTATGTAAACACGTTCAACAATGTGTCAAGTGGAAGGTTCTTGCGTATCGAGACTTCTGGGTATTTGAATTATGAATAAAATAATGGTTGTCACGAGAAAACCAATCGCACCCTCATATATAGATGCTTCATAGTGAAGCATAAAACGCCATATACACATTCCCAGCAGGCCCGCGACAGTTGAGCAAAGATAAGCACCGGTTGTGATAGGCCAACGAAGCGCACGCGCGAGCATCAATGGTGCGATTGTTGTTCCGAGCATGCCCCAAGCAAGGGTCACCAGCAGAAATACACTCTTCGGTCCTGCAAGCGCAAGTCCGGTCGAGACGAGGATGACGACGACTGTCGCCAGCTTACTTGCACGATAATTATTCTTGAGGCCGGGCTCAATATCTTGTGTGATACTTGCTGAACAAGCAAGAACTTGTGAGTCAGCAGTTGAGATGGTGGCTGCAAACATGGCTGCGAGGATTGTGCCGACGAAGAATCCAGGCATCATCTCGAGTGCGAGTTTTGGAAGTGCAAGCTCAACATCAAACTCAAATACACCCAAAATAATCCGTGCATATAAACCAACCAAAAAGGTGGCGATGCTAAACGCGATGTACCATGTGAAGTAGACGCGTCTCATGGTCGTGATATTTTCTGGTTTATCGAGGGTCATTGCACGAATGATGATATGTGGTTGCCCGATGCCGCAAAAACCGGCGACGAACCAACCGAGTGCATAGACAAAAGTGCCCATTTGTGCTTCAGGAGGTGTCCAGGTGACCAGCATCGGATCGATATTGATAAGCGTCTGATGAATGTCTGCCAAAGATGTATGCTGCATTGCATAGAGGACAAGTGCTGACATGGCGCATAACATCACGATAGCTTGGGCAACATCTGTCCAGATAGAGGCCCTGATACCGCCGGCATATGAATAGGCGATGACGAGACATGCGGCGATATAGATACCAGTCGAACCGCCAAAATCGAGGGTGCCTTCAAGTGCTTTTGCACCAGCACGCATCTGGGCTGCTGCATATACCAAAAGAAAAATCAGCGTGAATAAACCAAGGATTTTCTGCAACGGCACTGAAATCGTATCACCATTTGTCGCGAGAAAGCTTGATATGCTATTCGTGTTGAGCTGTTCCGATCGCTGTCGAAGTCTTTTATGAACAAAAAACCATGAAAGGTAGTCTCCAGCGACCCAGGCCATCAAGAGCCATATTGCGCTATAGCCATATTGAACCGTAAACCCAATTGCGCCGATAAACATAAAACCACTGTTATTAGAGGCCACTGCAGACAGACCGGCCATCGTAGGTGAGATTTGACGGCCCGCAAGGAGGTAGTCGCCAACGTCGTGTTTCGACTTCCAGACTGCGGAGATCCCGACGAGAGCGAAAAGTCCCATGAATAAAAGAAAGCCAAATAAGATCATATCAGATTGCTCCTCGAAACGTTTCTCTGCTAATAGAGGCTAAGAGGCGTTTGTGCCATTTGGTTCTGGTTCGTGATCGAGCTCAGGGTAAGCCCGGAAAAGA
Organism: Myxococcota bacterium; assembly: GCA_020627505.1. Lineage (GTDB taxonomy): Bacteria > Myxococcota > UBA727 > UBA727 > JAHDBA01 > JAHDGS01. The sequence continues at coordinate 884 of JAHDGS010000137.1, read as the reverse complement.
CCGTGTGCATTAAAGGCGAGTCGTTCACCTGATTGCATATATGTTTGGAGGTGCGCATTTTCAGAAACCCGCGTGGTTAAATCTGAAAGCATCGGGTACCTTTGATCTAATGTTGCCATTGCCTTCGGGAACGCAAAACGAAGTCCATGATGGGTATGTATCCACGCGATGTCAGCAACACTCGTTGTCGATGATGCGAGAAAATCACTTGCCGAGTCTTTCAGAACAACCTCGAAGTATTTTAAATAATTCGGGAGCCGTTCAGATAAGAAGTGACCCGCCGCGATTTTGGCTTCGGCGATTTGGTCTTCGAAATAGAGTGATTTCGAAACCGGGTGATGCGTGTCATGCGCTTCGACCATAATATCAAGTGCCGTGAGTAAACGTTGTTGAATACGCCATTTCTGCTCGGTTGGCATATCACGAAACATGCCGTATTTCTCCGCCAGGTACATCAGTATCACCGGCAGTTGAGAAAGCCAGATGTCACGCTCGGTATCATGAATGATCGGCGGAGCGTAGATGGGTTGCGTCGCGCGTAGACCTTTAAAAATCCGTGTAATCGATTGTATGCCACCACCATCATCTTCTGAACACCGTGCAACATCACGATACGGAACATTCATGAACGCGAGCAAAAGGCGGAC
>JAHDGS010000137.1:0-227 GCA_020627505.1 Myxococcota bacterium | reverse complement strand
GTAGGTTTGGCCAATACTATAGATCGATCATTAAATGTGTATGGCAGGTCTACATTAGTTCAACAAGGCAATGCCAGTATTCAGTGCTGTCGCATAGATGACCCACAACAAATATGGCGCAAGCAAATAGCCTGCCCATTTATCAATCTCGTAAAAGCACTTGATATTAACTGCGATGAACACGGCGAGCATCGAAATGATGATGAGGCCTAGTTCGATCATTTCCG
>JAHDGS010000136.1 GCA_020627505.1 Myxococcota bacterium | reverse complement strand
GGAGGCGCAAACGCGTCAGCGTGGTGGCTTTATCGACCGGGAAATCGACACCGGCAACCGTCGAGAGTTAGATGCAGTTGAAAACAATACACTGCTTTATGACAGGGTCGCAAAGCGATATGCCGCCACAGGTAAAAAACAAAAACAGCGTCGACTCGTCGAATACTATCTCGCCGATGAAAAACGAACTGAGTTAGACACACATATGCATGACAGTATCTCTGAACAATCTGCATCATTGATGCGTGCCATCAATAAGATCAACTGCGATGCAGACGGCTGGCTTGATCAACACCCTAAACTCCGGGCCATTGACGCAAGAATAGAACAAACAGAGATCAAACAGCGCCTTGCGAAACAAGACCGACTACCGCAAATCGACTTGACTGGCCGACTCACCAGAGCAGTAGATGGAGACTCGACATACGACCAAGCGTTTCTCGGCTTTTCCGGTCGTTTTGGCTTGCAGCGCCGAGATGCATCAGGCCGCCTTCAAACCCAGCGTTTCTTAGCGACATCTCTACAATTCCAACGCGCTGCTGTTTCCCGACTTCTCCTCCAAAAATGTCGCGCGATACATGATGAGCTCCTCAGTACCGTCGAAGCATTCCGACATAACAACCAACGTGTTGAAGCACTTCAGAAGCTCACAGATGCTTCTCGGTACGAATTTCGAGAAGGTATGCAGGATTTATTTCATGTCAACGTCCGTGAAACTCAAGAACTAAAAGGTCGTATGGATGGTATTCATATTCTCATGCAGCTCGAACTTCAATTCTTGAGTTTGTTTGAGATTTTACAGCAACCCGAACAAGCTTATATAGAGCAAAGACATACTGCGCCCTAGAGCATTAACTCTTTAGGCCATACTCTTTCATCTTTCGATATAAAGTTGTTCGACCAATCTCAAGGTGCGCCAGTGTCTTTGTAATGCTTCCCTCGAAACGCGTCAGGGCTGTTTCAATCGCCCACCGTTCAAGCTCCGCAATATTCATGTCTCGCAATTTCTGCAGTTCACCATTGTTATTCTTTGCCATGACGACTTGCTGAACATCAGATACATTTTGATTTATCGACGTCATCGGCGTTGGCGTTTCTGTTGGTGCTACACCATCTGTTAATCGTTCGGGTAAATCTTCAAGCATGAGCATATCATCCTCAGCGATGACAACAGCGCGCTGGATGACATTCCGTAACTCACGGACGTTACCTGGCCATTGATATGCGTGTAAGATCTGCTCCACCTCTGGCGATAAAGAGAACTGTTGTTGGCCTTGCTTCGACAGGTCCGATAACAATTGTCGAGCCAGTAGTAAGACATCACCCTCTCGCTCCCTAAGCGGCGGTATACTCAACTCCAACACAGCCAGCCGATAGAATAAATCTTCTCGGAACTGACCTTTTTTCACCATCTCCGACAAGTCTTTATGAGAAGCCGCCACCACGCGGAAATCAGATTCAACGAGCTTTGTTCCACCCACACGATGAAATTGTTTTTCTTGTAAGACACGCAATAGCTTCGCTTGTAAGTTGAGGTCAAGCTCGGCCACTTCGTCCAAAAAAAGCGTACCATTATGGGCCTGTTCAATGCGCCCAATTTTTCGCTGGCCTGCACCAGTGAAAGCCCCTTTCTCATGGCCGAAAAATTCTGAGTCCTGTAGCGTCTCCGCAACTGCAGCACAATTGACGGCCACAAAAGGGCCGTCTGAGCGGGCACTATGTTCGTGCAAGGCATTAGCAACCAACTCTTTTCCTGTCCCACTCTCTCCATGAAGCAGTACACTAATGTCGGATGCCGCCACTTTAATCAATTGCTTGAACAATCGGATCATCTGTGGAGAGCGTCCATAGATTTGTCCGAATCGGTCACCCTGTTCACTTTGTTCAAGTTGGGCGAGTCGCGTCACCATACGATATTTTTCAACCGCATTCTCGACTGTCGCGACCACCTTCGAACGCTCTCCAGGTTTTTGGATATAGTCGTATGCGCCGCTTTGCATCGCATCGACCGCATCATCGACAGACTGGCTACCAGTCAGAATAATCACCGGAACGGTCTTATGTCGTTCTCGGATCGTCCTGAGCGCAGTCAACCCGTCAATACCAGGCAGGCCCAAATCGAGGCATATCGCATCTGGTAAGGTTTGCTTCAGCGAGTCCATCAAGTCTTCGGCACGACCAAAATCACAAACCCGCATTTCTGCTCGCTCAAGCCAACGTCTTAATAATAACCGGGTATCTTCATCATCATCGACGATATGAATCAGCGGCTTGAGGTCTTCTGCAGATTTAGACATGGGCCATCATAGGCGTTTTTAGGGACTGCTGTCAAAAATCCCCTATCCGCAGAATATACTGCCGGTGGTATCCACCACAAAAAACAAGTCCAGTGTTCACCGCACTGGACTTGCTAACATTCAGCCGAATGTCATGGACATGGTTATTGCTCTCTTCTGCACCTCCCCCCTCTCAACACACATAGACTCAACAATAGCCAGGCGCTCTGCCGAAGAGGTATCGATGCACACGAAGCGGCTTCACGTGTGATCACCATTGGCTCGGCAGGCACTGATACCGTACATTCTAAAATCGCATTTTGGTCATTCGGGTCAGCGAAATGTGATGTCATCAAACTAGCTTGCCCGACACGAATGCGATGCTCACTTTTTTCTTCTGTGATCACGGTGAGCATTTTCACACCACCTATCGCTTGAGGCTCACAGCGGTCTTTATTGACAAATGCAGTCATCGGCATTTGAATCATACGCCCAGTCTCACTTGCCTTGACGCGCACACAGTGACGACCTGCATCAGAAGCACCTTCATCAAGACAAACGAAAACAGGTGCTGTATTCTCAAGCCACATTTCAATGCCATTGACAGACGACCAGTCAACATGACCGAGGCCGCCGGCAAAATGTCTTGCGACGCCGATGAACGCCCCAACCTGCCCACGAGTCTCTGCACATCCAGAGATTGGTATTTCCGCTAAGGCTGTTTTTCTCTCACTGAAGCAATTCACCGAAGAAAACGTATACACCTCGCTGTCGCCACCAAAGAGAGTGTCATCATATTGTGCATAGGCGCCATCTGATAGCCATACACTGTCAAGCACTTGTCCCGCATCACCAAGCAGTTCAATCGTCGCGTCTTTCACAGGTTCGCCGAGATCGATGACGGTTTCAGCATCATAATGTGATGTTGCTATCGTATTGTCTTCCTTGAGGGTTGTCACACGTAGTGTTGACGTGGCAGAAACCTCACTCAAGTCGAGCTCTACAAACTCACCTGTCATTGAACCCTGACGAATAATCGACTGCGGCAAGTGACCAATCACTGTATCAGCGATATCAAACTGAGATAGGATATCTTCTAACAATGCTTGTTCAAAGCCTGAGTGCTCTGACCACACTTGAATATTGATGACCCGTGCATCAGCCTCAGGCGCCGGATAAGCATGACGTAACCAGTTCTGGTGAAGTGCCCACTGGCCCGATGCCAATGCATACAAGCTCAACGTCATTGCAAACTCGCCGCCGTTATTACCCGAGCGTATACTCCCAAATCGAGTTAACGACATATTGTTCACGATGACCTGCTCCGGTTGCTCAAGAACCCCGCCTTTGGCTCTATCGCACTCCTGTTTACTGTGGTCATAAATACCGTTATGTGTCTCGACCATCAGCACAGAAGCTGCGGGCTGCCCTGTCGTGTCAACATAATCAACTGCGACGATTTGGTCTGCATTCGTTAGCCCTAACAGGTCTCCTGGTGTGACATTCAGCGGTTCTGTCTGTGCCGGCCCGACATCAGGCAACAGGCTCGACAACTCGACGCTACTTGCGTCTGCTGATAATGGCATGACAGCACCTCTATCACCATGACGCATCCAAACATCAAACGCCTTCTCTCTGAATACAGCACGACGCGCTAACTTGTCCGCCAGGCGACCATTTGACTCGAGACCTGAAGATTCACCACTTGAACCACCTGAACTTGTCTTAACTACCCACGGCCCAAATGTCTGTTCACAGCCATTGACCTCTTCCATACGGTAGTATCGTCGCTGCTCTAAATGACGATTATAGGTATCTTCAAATGTAATCACATGTTGACCTGCCGGAAGCGTTCCAGCATATACAGTCGACGATGAAGTCGTCATGCTCGGGTCATTCACCCATCGATTGATCCGAACAGTCGTCTCAGAATCTAAAATCAGCTCAAATGTTCCGTTGACCACTGACGGGTCGGCAGACTCATAGTTTGGATTATCTTTAACTTGCGTACTGACAAGACGAATACCATCAGAAGATTCGTAAGCGACATTCCTACTTTTTTGTCTAACAACTGCCTCTCCATTTTCTTCAGCAACACATGATAGCGTGATTGAATCAAGTGTTGAAAATGTACACCCTTGGCAGACACGCTTTACGTTTAGACTTGCGGAGATATCGGTCTCACCGCCAGCAAGTTCCAACTGAATCACTTGCCCATTAACAGACGCACCATCAGGAATCGAGACCAACATCATATCCTCTGGCAACGTCACCTCAAGCACACGGTTCGATAATGTCGTCGCCATACCCGAGCATGAAACATCAACGATAGTTGAATCTTCACAGCCCAAAGATGACTCTGCAACGGATATTTCGGGCTTGATTTCAGATGGCGTTGAAGAATGCAGGTAAGCCATCCAGTTATCATTGAAGTTACCTGTCATCGCCACAATCGGACGACTCGCAGACATCCCGAGATAAGGCCGTAACCCATTTGATGATAACGCATTGTATGTGTCGATATCGACAACTACGTCATAATACTCATCTGCATCAAGGACAAAACTGTGCTCGAAGGTTGCCCCATCAGTATCAACGTCGAAAACCGTCACGCCCGTATCGTCTTCTGATGCATAGACATAGATATGTGCGGCATACCCTGACTTCGGCGAGACGATGTTTGTTTTCTCATTGAGGGGATAACGCACATTTTCTTGGCGACCAGGCGGGCCAATATATGCGGTGAACGCGTAACCTTCATTTTGACCACTATGACTCGACAATGCACTCGCAAAATCCGATGTTCCCAGAGATCCTGTCTCCATCCAATTGCCTTCAAAGACGGAGCATCGATAATATGCCGGACTGACTTCGAGACGATAGAGGTCGTTCTGTCGAAACATAGCGTTGTTTTGTCCAACATAATCTAGGTGGTCACCAGCGTTGATGGTCTGACTATCGATCAATGTCCAATCTGTTCCTTCAGACGTTGCGCCATATAAATTCACCGTCGTGTTATCATCATAACATGCAACTCGGAGCTCCTTCTCCGATGCACGGCCTGGATTATGTGGAATCGCGAAGTAATATAGAGAACCGCTACTTGAACCATTATCTGATGGGACAAAGCCGGCACCATCACGTGCCTGATTTCCGCCGACCACTTGTCCAAGATGCCCATATTGAACAGTCACGCCATGCGAGGCTTGGACCCAATATGTTCGACCAGGCTCTAAGACGTCGAGGCCAAGTCCATTTTCACGAACGATTAAGTCTTCACCTTTATCCAGCGTGGCTTCAACAATCACACGACTCGAGTTTATGTCAACAGTTGCAAGGCCACTTGATAGCCTAGGTGCCGCGGTAATATCTCGAATGGAGACTTTTGTGCCATCGACATAAGAGTAGACATTCACGTCATTATCCGCGCCAGATGTTTTCGGCGAATAAATGAAGAAACTCTGCCCTCGTTCTCCACCAGACTCGGCTGGCGCCCAATCATGTTGCCAATTTGAAGTCACGACGTTTTGAACGACGACAGGAGAGGTCGACCGAATTTTGAAATAATCACCGTCATTCACGCCGCGAAAATCATCATTCACGGCGCCTTCTGAC
>JAHDGS010000135.1 GCA_020627505.1 Myxococcota bacterium | reverse complement strand
TGTTTGCACGAAACATGTTGGTGACGTGCGTCGATTGGAAAAGATTGCATGATTAAAGTTATGAGCACGCCAATTGAGTCCTTCAATATGACATTGCTTACAGTCTTGCTGGAAGGGAGGTTCATGAATATTGTCTTCCGCGTGGCAGGTTGCGCAATCGACAGATGGTGGAGGGCCATCATATCCATCGACATGACAGTTTGCACAGGCCACTTCTTTATGGGCGAGCTGTTGTTTGAAGCCATGGCCAAGTACACTGTGGTCAAGTTGGAACCCTTTTGGTGGCGGGGTCAATGTACGTGGTGTGTGACATGCACTGCAGAGCTGTGGCCGGTCATTATACTTGCCATCATGCGCTTGATTATGGGCATGACAACTCGCACAATTGGCGGAGACGTTTTCAAACCTTTTGAGTCTTTCTTTCTTTTTGAGGCGACGGGGAGGTGTCGTTTCTCCGTCAGCAATGGCACGGTGGCATGCGCGGCAACTCACACGCTTATGTTTGGCACCAAGCAGAAAGCCAAAAGATTTTTGATGGTCGACCCGAACGCGCTTGAATGAATATGTCGAATGACATGTGGCACACTGATGTTCTTTAAAGCGGTTCTCGTTCGACACGATATGCGGGTTATCTTTTTGATGACATGAGTTGCATGAGCGCGTTGTTCGTGTTGTGAAGGGCCGCGCGGCTGTACCTGTTATGTGACAGCTTTTGCATGTTGTCTTCTTGTGACGTCCGGAGAGGGACCAATCTGTCACGGCTTTATGCGAAAAATGCGATTTGACTTTCTTGAACCCTCTTGTGCGCGTACTATGGCATGTTTGACACCCAATAGTCTTCTTCGTTTTTGGTGACCGTGTATAATTATTGAAGTGAACGTCCTGATGACAGTCAATACAGTTCTTCATTGCGTGTGACATGTCGAAGCTTGAAGAGCCGATGGGGGCAGGGGCTTGGGTATTGAGATGACACTTGTCACATCGTATGGTCGCGTGGGCCCCATCGAGTTTTGTGTCTGCAAGTTCTTTATGTGAAAGCTGACTTTGTTGTTGTGAGACAACCGTCATCCCACCATTCTGATGGCATGATCGACAATTGGCGAGTTGAATATTTCGTGCTGTCGGATCGTGTTGCGATTGGGCAACCAGCTGATGGGTGTCACCGTGACAGTTGATACACTTCGGAGAAACACCAGTATATTTTATTCGCTTAGAAACCCGGAAACGAGACTGATGGCAGTCTGTGCAGCTTGCCGCTTTATGTTTGCCTCGTAATTTAAAACCAGTGGTATCATGCTTGAATGTCCGTTCGAGAAGTCGTCCGCCCCAACCACTGATATCATGTCCTCGGCCTTTATGATCGGCTTTCTATACATTGTTTCTGCTTAAATTGCTGTGTGGCATGAAGACCCTCACCTTTTCGAATCGACTGTTTCAGTGAACGATGCGCGTGGCAATCAAAACACTTTTGCGCCGGTGTTTCATATGTCGGTGTATGACAATCAAGACACTTAATGGAGCCGTGTGGTTTTGAGAGCTCGCCCGGTGAGCGATTAAATTGAGCATGACCTATCAACGCATATGATATGAATATGAAGAAGCTGATATGACGGATGAAGCGACGTGCGAATATGTTCATGATAGCCACACCGCAAGCATATGTGTCAGTCCGACAACATAGAGGCCAAGTGCACAAAAAATATGAAGTCCGCGCCAACTTCGCATCAAAGGTGAAAGGGCTTGGTAGTATCGCTCGTTACGTCGCAGCTGTTGTTGAGAGCGATATGCTTGTTTAGCCCGCTGACGCAGAACAGGATTCTTAATATCGCGTAACCGAGTCGTTTTGAGCTTCATATAAGACCATCGGTCTTGAATATCTTCACGAACGAGCATGAACATGAGCTGTATTGCTGACTTGGATTGCATATCTTTCTGAGCGGCAGCTTTGTCGAGTGTCAGCAAGATGTCGGCGAGATTCGCACTTCGCGTATGCTCTCCCCATTCAGACGAAAGTTCATGGAGGACGGCGTTCATCGATTGACGCCGTTGCTTTTGCGCAAACTCAACACCTGGCAGTTGGTTTTGAATGTAGTTACCCACAAAGCCAGAAACAACGGCACAGAGTCCTGCAATGATACCGAGCGCCGGCCATTTCGAAAAATGAAGTCCCCCATGTAAGAAGACGAGGCCGAGGCCGAGTGTGCCAAAAAGATTATGGCCAATCAGGTATAGGTGAAGCGGCCCCAGACGTTCGAATTGCTTAACTCGCTTTCGAAAAACATAAAGTAAGGTAAATCCCATCCCAATGGCACCTAAAATACCGAGCCAGTAACCAAAACCAGATTGCGGCGACATTAGGTGTTGCTCTTCGATTTGTGTCGCACGGCTCCAAAATGTTGTGCTCCAAAAAAGGCGGGCAGCCCACTCTACGAAAGTGAGACAAAACGTGATGGCGCCCAGTATGTAGAGCGGTTGCTCAAGTCGAAAACGTGTTTGTCGCTCTGTGAGGCCTTGCTCAAAGTCCGTTGGGCTCATTGGCGATGACGTGTTGGTCTGGAGAAGGTTAAATATATCAAATGGGTCAGCATCAATCATTGAACCTGTCGGGCAGGCGGTGATGCACGCCATATCGTCGAAGCCGGTACAGCGGTCACATTTGGTCGCCGTTTTTTTGGGAACACGTCGACCTGATTGAGCAAACAGATTCGCATCAACTCGATCTTCAGTTCGATGTAAAAAAATACTATCGTTCGGGCAATTACGAACACATACCGCGCAGCCTGTGCAGCGCTCCATGACGATTCGAATTTCTCCAGATTCAGGCTCACGCGCAATTGCGTCAAAGTTGCATTCGATTAAACATCTGGGGTCGTAACATTGGCGGCATGAAATCGAGAATGAAATAAGGCCAACCTCAGGGCCAAAGCGTTCAAGCCGGGTGAGTCCGTGTCGATCTTCACAGGCTTGGACACATTTATCACAATCGATACAAAGTTCGAGTTGGCGGATCTTCGTACGCGTCGAGAATGAAAAGCCATTCTTGACGTAAAAATCGATGATATCTGCTCGAGCTGGGTCTTCAGCAATCGCCGCAAAAGATTGTAAGCGTTCTTCTTGATGCGCTTTAATGTCGTTTAGTAATTTGGGTTGTTGACTAATACACTGCTTAAAAAGACGAGCAGGAATTTTGATGGCACGAACTTCTGTGACTGCATATAATGACCATTCATGTAGATGAATTAAATGTTCATCGTAAAAAACATCACCGACTGTGAAGAGGGCAAGTGTTTGGGTTGTATGTTTAAAGACTTCTTTCTTAACTCTTTTTGCTGCAGCTTCCTCCATCGCTTGGTCATATAGGCCGACACCGAGTTGACCTGAGATAATAATCCAAGCGGATTCGTCACGCGGAGGAGAGATGACGGGGGCAATCAAAAGTTCGTCACGCGGAATCACAACAGACTCTGCCATATCTTCAAGTTGGGTTATGACCTGATTCGACGCTTTTCTAAAAATCGGAAGGTCTCTTAATGCTGAAACAGAAGCAGCTGGACCCAGTGCATTTCGATGATGCTTTTTCGATTTTTGATGCAGTCCCACCATGTTTTCTTTTACCTGGCTTTAGGCGGATAAATCAAGCAACAGTGTCGCTTATGTTACTGAATTTGTGAGCGAATTGTAGGGAAATGATGGCCCGCTGCTTCGTGGGCAGATAGCCATGTCGCGAGTAGGTCCTTTTCCTCCATTTGCAGGAGCAGGGGCGCTGTTTTTAGCAGAAATTCAGGCGCAACAGGCTTGAGTGCGATGACGCGTTGCAACATTTCTTTTGCAACATTTGTATTTTTTTCAATCAGCGCGACTTTTGCCAAAACAAGCGCGTAAATTGCATCTGACTTCTCCGGGTAGGCTTCAAGGGCTTTCTTAATACTTGGTTTTGTCGCAGACGATAGTCGCTCAAATGCGACAGCAAGCCGAACTTTCATTGGAAGTAGACGTCGATGCTTCTGACGTTCTGTTCCTTGATATGACTGTTCGAACATCCATATCGGGTATGTGGTATCAGCCGATTCAACATGTATTGGGCGGTGTAGGCTTCTCTGATTTTCAATGAAATTGAAACGTTGGTTCTTAATCGGTGTTGTGCGTCCAAAATCATCACCCGCCTTGAGGGCGGCTCGATAAGCATGAACCTCAACCATCATGTCGTCTGGCACATCACCGTTATCGAGTTGGTCATAAAGATCGATAGCCCCCAAGTGTAGTAAAGCGATCATCGTGCGAGCGAAGAGGTGCGGGGCATGTTGTTTCAAAAAATCAGCCCGATCTTTGATTTTATTCTTGAAAGCGTTCGCGTACGTCGCGTCGATGAGTGCAAGCATACCAAAGTGGTGTATCGCATAGTCTGAGACGTCGCCTTTGAGGAGCTTATTTTGAATGGCCTCAGGTAGCGCATTTGCCTTGCTTTGTCGAGATGCGATCGCCAATCTTGTCAGCACACTCAGCGCGATGGCATCAATTGTTCTCTGCCCAATTAGTTCTTCAAACCACGCTTCTTTTTGAGCTGGCTGGGCCGTGGAGATATACGCGTGTAACATCAGGCTTTGAATAAAAAAGGGTTGAAACACGCTTTGATGTAATGCTCCCCAGCTGCGAAGGGCTTGATGATAAGCACCTTGTTGATAGGCAGTCAGGCCCGAACTGAGTTGCACAAGGTTTTGTAAGTGCGGGTTGACATTTGCGCGATTGAGTTGTGCGATAAGTGGCGGTTGCTGTTGTTCGAGTTGTCTCAAAAACGCGACCTTCGATGCAGCAGTTTCGGCGAGATTGATTTCTGAGCCAGCCTCATCGAACCATGTCACATCATTAACATCAGGGGCGTAGAGTGCGTGGCGGGCATAAGCATGGACGCGGAGAATATCTGTCGCAAATTGTGAAGCAGGTTCATCTGCAAGTAAACGCTCTATCAATGAGAGTCCCATATCATCATGTTTTTCAAACGAAAATGAACGTCCGGTATCACTCATCCGCCACTGAAAGAAGAGCGCTGCAACAGTAGCCAGGACAAATATAGAGACAATACGTATCGGCGTCGCATATTTTTTGAGCCATGAAGATTGTGACGTTGTCGATGAGGACCGTTTTTTTTGGCTGCGCTCCGAATTGAATATGGCTTGTAAATGTTGACGAATATTATTGTTATCTTGAAGTGCGTTGAGGGCTTGCTTCAAGTTGCCTGAATCAAGATGTGTTGTGACTTGAGCAATGCGTGTATGTTGGGTTGAGCCTTCTATATGCTGGCCGTCAATTCGAGCATAGGCTTTCTTCTTGCGGCGAAGCCCACGTTCACGAAGCCGGCGGACATCATCCTGACCTGGAGAAAGTTCGATCGCCCGGTCAAGGAAATTGAGTGCTTGATCTGTTAAACCCGCATATAATAAGTAGCGACCGAGCAGCGCATAACCGCGATAATCTTTCGGGGCGACACTTAATATATGTCTCAGCTCCTCAATTGCCTCGTCGGGGCGTTCCATATGCCATGATAACTCTGCGATAAAGAGGTTCATCTCAAAGCTTTTGGTATACTGAACAAGGTAAGCAGAGACATCTTGATCGAGTTCCGACAATTCTCGCTTACGGTCCTCATATTGTGTATGAGATATAGCTTTATCCATACGTTCCCGAAAATGCGTCAGCTGTTCGGGCTGGATTTCGCTATTTGTTGGGCTGTGATGTGTTTCTGCCATAACGATTTATCATAAAGGCGGATGATTCATAATTGCAAATCTTGCAGGGATTTGGTTGTGTGAGATAGAGTACTATATGGGTATTCAATTCGAGCACTTACAGTGGGGCGATGCGGCGGGCGAAGATGCACTCTATCAGGTGCATGTTGGTTCAGCACTGTCGGAT
>JAHDGS010000019.1:33384-33694 GCA_020627505.1 Myxococcota bacterium | reverse complement strand
CCTTGAAAAATACACAGGTCGCAAAAGATAGAACGGTGGATGCTTGCCGATATTATCGGGATGGACATTAAGATTGGTACGGAATTACTCAATTTTGTGTCAGATTTACCGAGAGCTGAGGTCGATCTAGCAGGTCCATTTTTAGAGCAAGTTGACAAAAAGGAATTCATTACATTTATGAAGGAAAATGGTGGCGTCAACGAAGATACCCTCAAAGGTTTTGTGCTCGATAAATTCGGAGACCAACTCGGGGACTTACTTGGAGACGCATTTGGTGACGGCGTCAAAGTCACAATTGATAAGTGATGCG
>JAHDGS010000019.1:30116-33374 GCA_020627505.1 Myxococcota bacterium | reverse complement strand
AATTTCAATAATACGGTACAGTGTGCCAACAAGGTTGTATCAGCTTTAGAAAGGATTTAGAATGCAGCTGAGGTGAACTGTGGCATTGACGTATCAAAATTCTGGTGAGCTCAACGTTGAGTTCCATGGAGATAAAACGGCTTATGCGATTCTGGTATATAAGCACATTTTATTTAGTTTACTAACACTCGGAATTTATCGCTTTTGGGGCAAAACCAATATACGGCGATATTTGTGGGAACACACCACACTTGATGGGAGACCATTCGAATACTTAGGAACGGCACGAGAACTTTACATGGGGTTCGTGAAGCTGTTTGTCTTTATCATTGGTTATATTGCATTGAGTGCCGTTGGCGCAATGATCGGTGGTGTAACACAGGTCATTATCGAAATCGTGTTACAAATTGGAATATTTATCGCGATACCCTTTGCGATATATGGCTCGCGTCGATACCTGATGAGTCGGACACGTTATCGTGGTGTGATGTTTGGGCAAGCGATTGAAGGTCGTGGAGAATATGCAAAATCATTTTATGTTGGTGGCTTCCTGACGCTGATCACATTTTTTATCTATGCACCTTGGAATGCTGTCAACTTGAGAAGAATATTAACTGACAATACACGTTTCGGTTCAGAGTACATGAAATATGACGCCACAGGAGGTCAATTTATGGGTCTCCTATTCAAGTTGGTTGGCATTTTGCTCGTTGTACTAGCCGGCTGTGCAGCAGCAGGATATAGTGTCACGACATTTATGCCGAAAGAACTTTCTCTTTATTTGGTGCCGGCACTCGCCGTCGGATTTTATATTTTCCTTTTCGCATACACAAGTGCGATGCAAGCACCGATTACGCGTTTTCACGCCGAACATACAGCCATTTCTGGTTATGACTTGAGATGCGCGCTGACGGGAATGGATATCATCAAAATTCAATTGATCTCATTTTTGATTACGCTGTTCTCCCTAGGACTATTGTTTCCATTTGCGACCATCTATCGCTACGAGAAAATCATGTCGAGCTTTTATCTCGATGGGCCTGTTAACTGGCGTGTGTTTGAAGGTCGTCAGGCAGGCGGTGACTCCGCACTTGACGATCTCGCCGACGCCCTTGATGTTGAAGCAGATGTCTTTGATGCATTCATTTAATCACGTGAAGATTTTGCCTTAGAATGGAAATCAACATGAGTAAAATCGATATCAGCACGCTGCCTCTCGTTCGAGTATATGATGGTGAGACCGCTGAAGGCCGTCAGTGCTATGTTGCTGTTGGCGAGCCATATATCTTTTATGATGAAAAGGGCTTTGAGTACTGCCGATTCGAACGTGATGCACTATTTATTAAGAGCGTACATGAAAATCTATGTACGCTAAAAGTTCGAGATTCTCACATTTATTTTGAGGCGGCCTGTTCGTCAACAGATTTAAGTGCGCTATTGGCACTTGATGAACGGGTGACTTCAAAAAGGCCGCGAACATTGGCAACACTGATCGTTGTGCTATTCGTTTCGGTTGGCGGACTTTATGTTGTGAGCCCATATATTGCAGATATGCTAGCGAATCGAATACCGATTTCTTGGGAAGAACGACTAGCAAGTTCGTTCTTAGAAGAAATCGAAGCATATCGCTGTGAAGATGAGTCTTTGTTACAGACGATGTTTTTGGCCTTACAGGACTATGAAGATGTGAAGTACACCAAAGAACCATGGTTGGTCCACTCACCCATCGTGAATGCGTTCGCTTTGCCGGGCGGACAAATTGTTGTGACATCAGCATTTTTGAATTTTACTGAAGAACCGTTGGAGTTGCTTGGAGTCATGGCGCATGAAATAGAACACGTTGAGAGACGACACATCTCAAGGCAACTTGTGCGAGATACGATTTTGACCTCAATCTGGACAATAGCCATAGGTGATTATTCAGGCGCAATGGTGCTCGACCCTGCAACACTCAATCATGTTGTGAACCTAAGCTACTCACGGGCATTCGAAGAAGAAGCAGATGCCGGTACAAAAAGGCGATTTCATGATTTAGGTTATGATACAGGGCCTGTCGCGAATCTTTTCGAGCGACTTGATGATAGCGATGGTGACGCACCTGATATCTTGTCGACCCACCCGGCGAGCGAGAAACGTTCTGCTTATTTTGCCTCGATAGGGGGGCAAAAACCTGAAATCATTCCACAATCTTTATGGGAAAGACGTGATGATTTATGTGGTCGACATACACCGAGATGGCTAATGATCCCTGAATGGGCAAAAGATCGTCGAGAAGATCTGGAGAAGCTCTTTGATGCCGGCATATTGGATGAGTGAGAATCGATGTCGCGAACGCCATACTGGCGTCGTCTCTATACCGAGAACTCACCCTGTGATGGATAAGTTATGAAAGAAGAATCTGAGGCGCTCTTAGAAACGACAGCGGTACTGTACCAACAATATGGTCCAGCGGTTTTTCGTCGTTGCATGCAGTTGTTGCGGAATACGTCAGAAGCTGAAGACATGGTTCAAGAGACGTTCATAAAAGTACACCGTTTTCGGGCGCAGTTTAAAGGTGAGTCATCTGTTTATGCTTGGTTGATCAGAATCGCCAATAATACATGCATCGACTATATTCGGTCTCAGTCACGGCGTCGCGTACGAAACCAAAAGAGCGAAGAACAGCGTATATTAGCCTCTGAATCAAAAGTGTTCGGCGCGGAACATATATTGGTGATGCGCGATCGTATTCAAAAAGGGCTTAGCGCGATGCCAAAAGAAGATGCAGAACTCTTGGTCATGCACTATTTTGATGAGTTCGATACCAAAGAAATTGCTGAGATGTTGTCTATGAATGTGCGAACTGTTCAACGTCGACTCAAAAAAATAAAGGGGAATGTCACCGGCGAACAAGGACGAATGGGGATTGCCTCGTTCATGTCGAATCTAAAATATGTCTTGCAGCAGGTGCTAAATGACAGGAGTTTAATGGGTTGGGGGCGATATGTCTGAGTGGCGATTTTCAGTCCCTGATCATCTGCTTGAGCAGTATCTTATTGGTGCACTCGATGAGGAGACGAGACAACATGTCGAGTATCAGATCCAACAATCAACTGACTTGAAGCAGTATATTGCACGGCGACAGAATGAAATGAAGGATTTCCATCTGGCGATGAAGCTTGAGCAAGCTCCAGTTGCAAGTACGACAGTTAATCAAGAAGAGCAGAGCATTGTTCGACAGCTGCTCGGCTGGTGGAAAAATGGTTGGTTGATGCCGGG
>JAHDGS010000019.1:24652-30106 GCA_020627505.1 Myxococcota bacterium | reverse complement strand
CGATTTGTGCATTATTGCTATGGAATCATTATCGTGATGACAGGGCAGGTTCCATTGTCAAAAACCGTATTTATGAAATAGCAAAGAAATCGGATGGAAAATCGCCTCGTCTAGGTACTAATCAGCCAGGCGTTCAGGCCAATGAAAAGGAAGATGATTCGGAATTAGAGAAGGACGCCTTGAAGCAGAATTCGAATGCACGTGCCCGCCCTCAGAAAGATAAATCGACAAAATGGGCTTTTGCTGAAAATGAATCAGAAAGCACTCACAGAAAAGTGGAACGAAAATCCCACTCACTTGGTTTTGATAAATCAATCGATACGATTGGTTCGACCAAGTCAGTACGCGGCACCAAACGCGTCCGGTCACGCAAAGCAAGACAAGAAGTAAAAATGAAACCGATGCCAAAGGTGTCTTCAAGAAAAAAAATCGCGACAGAAACTTCTTCAGCGTCACAGGAGCATGCAGATAGCTTTCTAGATGAGACAAATGATGTCGCTCCATCTGTTGCTTCCCCTTCTGTTCAACCAGCGGTTGCGCAAATGATGACTGAAGGTGAGACGTTTGATATGGATGATACTGAGATCGTTCAAGCAGAGTCAGCACGTTTGCAAGCCCCATCAACGTCGAGAGGAGGTGCCGCTGAGCCTCACGTCTGGTTATGGAGGCGCAGGAGGTGGCTATGGCCGCACCCCAGCGCAGTTGTTGAAACCGAGTGTTTATTATCATTTTGCAGTAGAATCAGAAACTAATGACAAATCGCGTGTTAAAAACAGGCTGCTCAAAGAACTCAATTATATTCGATCTTTATATGAGAAAGAAATTGGTCAGGGACTTTCAAACAGTGGCGTGCTTGTTTTTAGTTTTAGTATTCTGCCGGATGGGCATGTTCAACGATTCACATATGATAAAAAGAAGTCGACGCTTTCTACTCCAAAACTCAGAGAGAAATTAGAATCGCGGCTATCATCAATTCGATTCGACTTGCACGTACATGAATCTATCGAAGTCTATGGTCGATTTAAGCTCGCCCTCGATGAAAAAGGGCGTTTAGAAGCCTACGATCCTTATAAAACTAAATAATTATTCGTCGATGTCGTTTCGCTAGAAGCTGTGACGTCTCTTCTTCAGGAGGCACTATGCTCAGAAAAACAAGCCATCTCTTTATCTTCATCTTAGCAACCATTTTGAGTGCATGCGCCGAAGACGTGTATTTCGTAAATGGTGAAGAAGGGCCGCTTGAACACGAAGATGAATCAGCGATGCATATTTCAGAGTTAGAATCTTTTGATATTGGAGAAGAGTCTACTCCATCAAAAACAAATTCTTCGAGTGTATTCGCAATAGGAGGAGATCCTGTTGCCGAAGAACCCGAATCAGGTATTGTCACCGAATCATACATAAGGCCGACAAAGGAGATTTCATCCTCAGGTTATGCCGGTGCAGGAGGAGGTGACGGCGGGGATATGGACACGCCATCGACACGGAGTCGATCCTTAACAAAATCTTCTAACCGTATGCGTGTTGAAAGTGCAAAGTCGCATCGGTCAACGCCGAGTGGCACACATGCCTTTGATATGAGGCGTCCAAAACCAGAAGGGGATACTCTCGATAAGTGGGTTGTCTCGCCAAGTCGTCGTGTGCCTGGTCATTCTCGTTTGACAGCGGGGGATTGGGACGACAATTTGAATTTTGAGCGATTTAAGAACTACGTACTCACACATCAAAATAATGTCTTCAAGCAAGCTCAAAAGACCCAGATACACCGTGTGAAGCGGCAACATCGCTCACGCTCCAAATTAGACTTGATGTTTTTGATCGATACGACGGGGTCGATGGGGGATGAAATGCGATTTATTACCCGAGAAATCACATCGATTATTCAAGATATTGAGCGAGAACAGGTCAACCGAGATATCAAGGTGGGTGCTGTGCTCTACAAAGATGTTGGAGATACATATGTGACACGGACACTTGAGCCACAATCTGTTCAAAAATTTGTGACGCAACTGTTAAGAGAACGCGCATCAGGTGGTGGTGATTATCCTGAGGCGATGGCGGAGGGTCTTGCTGCATTGAATCAGATCACGTTTCGTCAAAATGCGAACCGAATGACATTCTTGTTTGCTGATGCACCTGCACGTCAGGGGGCAGAGCATCAATTATTATCTGCGCTCTCGGTTGCGAGAGGCCAGCGAAACCACATTTATCCAGTTGCCTCGAGTGGTGTTGACGAAACAACTGAGCTTGAGTTGAGAATGATTGCTCAACAAACGGGAGGTAAATATATTTTTCTGACGGACGACTCAGGCATCGGACATGGTCACAAGGAGCCGACTATACCTTGTTATGAAGTCCGGACGCTAAAGCGAATCATGAAAGATGCCATTCAGTATGAAATGTCAGGGCAATATCAAAGCCCGGATTCTGCAGATGTGATCAGGTCGGTTGGTTCGCCACATGGGGGTCAATGTATGCGACACAATCAGGTGTTATGCATTCACCCAAAACGATGTCATGAGCAGTTTTAGATGTAGAACTCGACTGTAGGTACCTGTAATTATAGGAGATATTTTTTCGAGACAGATTCTTTTTAAAGCTTAGTTGAATAGACATCTTATATAAACCGTCGTAGCTTTAAGGTGATAAACCTGGAGGATCAGAATGAAAAAATTAAGTGTAATGTTTGTATTGACGATTTTTGCGGCTTCTCCATTGATGGCGCAGAAAGGTAAAGAAAAAGGTATGGCCAAAAAAGCTGCAAAAGCTGTCGAGATGGCAGATGACACTGATGAAGACGTCAAGTTGTCAAAAGCTGAACGAAAAAAGAAACGAGAAGAATTTAAAAAACTATCACCAGCTGAGAAAGCAGCTCGTATGCAAAAACGATTGGTGAAACTTGAATCACGTCATACGAAACGCATGGCAAAACTAGATCGCTTAGATGAGCTCGCAAAAGAGAAGGGCAATGAAAAGTTGGCTGAACGTGCGAAGGTATTAAGACAAAAAGAGCTTGATTTATATAATAAACAGAAAGCGAAGTTTGAAGAGCTTGGTAAACTGCGTGAGGCGCGGAAAGCATTACGTGATAAAGGTCTTTCCAAAGAAGAGCGGAAAGAAGCGCTTGCAGGGCAGCGCGAGGCCGTACACGGTGCTCGTGAAGATGCAAAAGCTGCACGAGGTGAATTTGATAAAGCCAAGAAAGGCATGAAAGGCTTTCGTGGCAGTAAAGGAAAGGGAAACGGCAAAGGGAAGGGACCTAAATAAGTCAACTTTGACCTGAAGACGAGGCCCCTTGGAGGGCCTTTTCTTTTTTGTATCTTGCGAACAAGGCGGCAAGAAGCGCACATTCCCAAAAGCAATGGAGCTGTCGCTCTGGGTCTGTCGTTTGCTTTAACATGTACAGCTATCCTTTGGTTGTCTTGTATATGGGTCAACACAATACGTAAATAGATACTGGCGCAACTGCGCTCGACCACGCTGCAACCGCGCTTTGGCTGTTGAATATGGCAGATTATATTCTTCGGCATAGGCTTTTTGCGTCATACCTTGAATATCAACCCGTTCGACTGCCTCTCTTTGCACTTGGCTCAGCGCCGGAATTAGCGCGACAACACAGGATGCAAAATCGAGAAAATCGGAATCATAGTTATCTTCAAGTGCACTTTGTAAGGTGTTTAAGTCGTCTTCAATTGTTTTCTTTTTATTCATTAAACGAAGTTCATCGATCCAAATATTCCGTGCGATGCGAAAGACCCATGGTAAAAGTTTCGAAGGATCTTCCAATTGAGCCATTTTGGTCGATACACGCAGCAATGTTTCTTGAACAAGATCATCAGTCATTGATGGATTATGTGTTCTTTTCATAAAGAAACCGGTTAAAGGGCGCCGAAGCGCCACCAGTTGATCGTTGAGTTCCTGACGGGTCATATTTCTCTCAACAACACAATGTTGTTTCACAACATGATTTTTGTTCAGAATCCCCATCAGTGCAGCATGATTCGATACGAACTGAAAATGTACGGTCGCAACAGACGCCCTCCACAATGCAGTCACTTCCTTCTCGACGACATTTTAGCTCACAACATGATGTTTGTTTTTGTTCATTCATAGAAACCTCCTTCGCTTCTATTAGTAAGACGTGGGGAACCTCAAAAAGACGCATCGAGCAACATATTTTTCAATTGTGCACGATTTGTGAAATAAGATAAAGTTTATTTATGAAGCGTTATGTGCGGCTCGCAGATATTAAATTAGATTTTCCCGTGTGCTTTGAGTATGAAGTCGTTTGGGGAGACATGGACGCCTTCTTGCATGTCAACAATGTCGTTTACTTTCGCTATTTTGAATCGGCGCGTATGCGTTTTTTTGAGATGACGGGTATTGATGCTTACCGAACATCGGTTGGCATCGGGCCAATCCTTGGCGCAACAAGCTGTAAATATATTCGACCTGTAACATACCCTGATCGCCTTTGGAGTGCCGCTCGGTATCAAGAAGGTTCTCTTGAAGAAGATAGATTTGTCATGGACAACATTGTGTATAGCGAAGAATACGAACAGCCAGTCGCAGTCGGGTCAGCTGAAGTTGTTTTCTATGATTATAAAAACCTATGCAAAGCATCGATACCTGAACATCTTCGAAGTCAAATCGAAGGTCATTGATGACTGTCGTAAAGGCTTTTCCGCTTGTACTCAGTGAAGACGCTGGAGACTATTACTGTGCGCACTTGAATTTCCTCTGTCGTCTTTTTGCTGAGCGAGAGGAGACAACTATCTTAAAGAATGCGAATGATGAGGCATTACAATGCTTTCTACATGTACCTGGGCAGAACTTCGACCTTATCCATAAAAATTCGCGAAAGAATTATGACGGAATCAAGCGCCTGCATCAAACGATAAGTCAGGTTGCCGGGCATTATATTGAGTTGGGGGCGAGGCGGATTGTGATCACAGGATATGAAGCTTTCATGGACGTAAAGTGGAATCCGTGTGCCGCTTACACCGATATGCTTGCAGAAATGGACTTGATTTTTACAAACAAAACACTAGAGGTCCTTCCGTTGTCTCTGGCTGTGGATGATCGTATATTAAAGCCCAGTCATTCTCTGTGGAGTATGCTGATGAATTTTCGGCCGCATGCGATCATTTCACTTGGTGTATGTCGTGGTTTCAATATGGTTCAGGTTGAAGTCCATGCAGATGATCGAGGATTGGATATGAGGCAGCAAAGGCATGTTTCGAATCGTCAGGCCACACGAAGTCTACGACGTAATTTCAGCGGTTTATGCAAATAGAAGGAGTTATTTGCAAGTACGTTGCATAAGTATCCTTTATATTCAGGGGTTTATGTTTTTGCCCGCTTGCATCTTTTTGTGTGTTGCTCTAGACTATAAAAGAGGAGGACTTATGACTTTAGTTCGAAATATGATTTTTGCCGTTTCATTTACCATGC
>JAHDGS010000019.1:0-24642 GCA_020627505.1 Myxococcota bacterium | reverse complement strand
GCCCAAGCAGCACTTGCTTGTGGTGGTGAGGAGAAAAAATGTGAAGGCTGCAGTGAAGAATGTGGTTGTGATAAATGCGGTACTGATGAGTGTACTTGCGATTGTCATAAAGACAAATAATCCGCCTGAAACATAGCAAAATAAAACCTGGCATAAGCCAGGTTTTATTTTTAGCGTCGATTTTAGAATTAAAGCGCGTAAATAATCGCTGCGACAAGTAATGTCATATCTGAGCCCGCCACCTCAGCTGAACCATCATGATTATGGACAGATGTAAATATCACTTTGCCTGAGCCTTCTTCGTTTGGAAAAGGCGTATGCTCCAGCACGATTGGAATGTCTTGACCATTGATAGTACTATTCGTGTCCGGATTTGTATACGTCACCTCGGATGTCACAAGGGCACGACTATTGGTTGACAAGCTTTGCGCGACAGCTGTGCCAGACAAATCGATTTCGAGGTCGAGCGATGAGCGAATCGTGGTTGCGAGGATATCATCTGCGACAACTGTGGCATCAAGTACTTGCGGATTAGCGGCATGTGCAGCACCAGCATCGTCATCATCACCAACCCAGTTGACACCATCCGGGAAACCCATTTCCATAATGTCGTAGCTTCTGTCTGAGAAGTAGATGGAGCCGCCTTCACGAACAAAAGAGCGAAGGTTGTTCATGACATTCTCTTCAACATTTTCAAATATATTAATTGAGTCCCAGAATCGCAGGTTATTGATGCCGACAATATTGCGACAGTTGAAGAACAAAATATCAACGTCTTGGAAAGTCGACAGGTCATTGAAGTTATTTTTGATCCAGTCCCCTTCTTCGGTAAAAGGTGGTGCAATGATTGGGTCATTAATGACAACAATCTCTGGGGTATAGCCAAGAAATTCAAGGACATCTTCGACCTTGTCATAGCGACCTGTAAACACACGCATACGTGGTGGTTCTGGTGCGACACATGCTTCGGTGACAATTCCGTTATCTTGCCCAGGAACAACGACAACGTTGGTCACTTGTTTAATGAATGAGTTCTTTGTGATGGTGACAATGTAAATACCCTCTGGCAGATCTTCGAGGATAAAATCACCATTGGTATCGGTATATGTTTCAGCCGTCGCAAGTTGACCGTCGTCATTCACATATTGTGTTGTGACGAGGGCATTGGCGATACCAAGAATTTCAGAAGGGGAACAGAAGTTGCCGACAATATTACCGACAGGTGTCGGTGGCTCAGTGCAGTTTGGATCTTCGCCGAGCACAGTCGTTTGACCTTCGGAGACAGAAACATTCTCAACGGTATTAAAAAAGTTTCCAGCACGCACTTCGACATCATGAGTTCCAGTTGGAACGGGATCAAGTGTGAATTCACCTTGTGTATTTGTTGTTGTTTCAAATGTTTGTTGAGCGCCATCGATGAGTACGTCTACACTCACTGTACCATTCACAATACCCTCATAGGTTTCAGTCGTACAGAGTGTCCCAGAGATCGCGCCATAATAGACGCACTGGTTACATGGGCCACCGCAATCAATATCTTGTTCGCCCTGGTTTTGTAGGCCATCTGAGCACGTTGGGCACGCTGCGCATGGACCACCACAGTCAATTTCTTCTTCACCCTGATTCTGGACACCATCGCTACATGTCGGGCACGCTGTACATGGGCCACCGCAATCAAGGCCGGTTTCACCTTGGTTTTGAATCCCGTCTGTACAAGTTGCACATGGTGTACAGCTAGAGCCACCACAATCGACATCTTCTTCGTCTCCATTTAGAATTCCGTCATCACAGCCTGGGCACGGGACACACATGTCGCCACCACAATCTGGGCCAGTCTCATCTCCATTTTGGAGTCCATCTTCACATGTTGGACACGGCGCACATGAGGGGCCACCACAATCAATATCTTCTTCATCTTGATTTTGAATTCCGTCAGAACATGTTGGACACGCTTGGCAAGGACCGCCACAGTCAACATCTTCTTCGTCGCCATTTTGGAGTCC
Organism: Myxococcota bacterium; assembly: GCA_020627505.1. Lineage (GTDB taxonomy): Bacteria > Myxococcota > UBA727 > UBA727 > JAHDBA01 > JAHDGS01. The sequence goes on along the minus strand of JAHDGS010000019.1, from coordinate 22,639 downwards.
ATCATTACATGTGGCGCATGCTTGGCATGGGCCGCCACAATCAATTGCGGTTTCTCCCTGGTTTTGAATCCCATCGACACATGTCGGGCACGCATCACATGGTCCACCACAATCGACGCCTGTTTCACCTTGGTTTTGAATATCGTCAAAACAGGTTTCTTCGACAGGGCACGCGCGGCACACGCCCCCACAGTCAATGTCTTCTTCATCTTGATTTAAGATACCGTCGTCACAACTCTCTTTGATCTGCGTCACGATGTCGGTTCCACCGCCGCAGTTACATGCGTGCAGCATGAACATCGAGATTGAAAGAAATATTAATCGAATTTGATTCATAATAGCTCCAAAAAGGTTTTACCAAATTGAATTGAATCCGCAAATGGCCTCTCCGATATCACTAGGTATTTGATTTATTGAATAATTTTAACGATATAAGTGCGAACATAGGTCCGATAGCGAGCCATTTGGCTGTATCAAAGGCTGTATGATGATCCAACATGGGTATCAGGAGCTGAATACTAATTGCTGAGACACCATAGCCAAGACATGTCATGCAAGCGATGGCAGTGCCAACTTGCTCCGGTTTAACAGCGCTTGAGGCCATGCTCGAAAATTGCGGCGAGTCGGCAATGACCGCCATGCCCCAAATCGGTATGATGAACCAATACAAAAAATGATGCGGTGGCAAGTGGCCGAGTATGGGCGCCCCCAAGCAGAAACCGCCGGAAATAAGAAGACTGATTTGTGTGGTTTTCAAACTGCTTTTCTTGAAGGCGTAATAGCCGCCAATGATACAACCCACAAAACCAGCACCGACTGAAACGAGTGATAATATCGAAATCGTAGACGAGCTGGGTTTTGTGAGGGCTTCCGTCCACATTTTTGGAATTAGAATCCATAATGTAAAAAGTTCCCACATGTGCCCCATAAACCCAATGACGATAGCAACATAGCGTCGATTTTCTAATAGTGTCATTAAAGATTGAAATGAAAAGGCGCTCGGTTTCGCTTGATGGGGACCTGGACGAAAAAATAGCGCGAAACATAAACCACTTGTCATGGATGCCACCGCCACAAGGGATAGAAAATACTCGATATCAATCGTTGGAAAGAGACTATTTAGCATGTGTGGAAACGCAGCGCCAAGTGCCAGCGAACCGACGATGAACCCCAACATAAGCCCGCGTTTTCGACCAACATACCACGATGCGGTGGCTTTGATGCAAATCGGATAAACGGCAGCGAGACAAAGGCCTGTCATAAATCGCGTGAACGCAATGCCGGTCGAATCGTAATCAACCCATAGGAGACTCAATGTTAATATTGCATTCAGTGTCGTGGCACCCAAAAAGAGAAATCGAATTGGTAATCGATCAGCTGCCATGGTCAGGGTCAGTAGTGCCGTACCCGTTAGAAACCCATATTGTACAGATGCAGTCATCGATTTAATATCGATAGGCGTTAAACCAAAACGTTCACCGAGCACGGGGGCAATCGCATTTGGCGCAAACCACACCGACGTGCCCGCGAATAGACAAAACATCAATAAAGGAACGATCCGAAGTCGTGACATAAGCGCTATTGGCGTAATAAGAATAAAGCGTAAAGGGGGCTAAAGAGCGAGTGACGCACTGCGTCCCGTACATATGTACACATTGAAGCGACTTCTCGGTGTGCTAAATATAAATATGGATTTGCAAATGAGAAAACGGATCATTCTACTAACGGTTTGTGTGGTTTCGCTTTGGTTCAGCACGATGGGGTTCGGTGTCGGCTGTTTGAGTGCAGAAAGTGTGAGCTCAAAGTGGGATGACTATGAAGAAAGGCATAACTTTTGTGAGGTAGACGCTGACTGCGAAACGATTTATGGGAGCTGTCCTTTACCATGTTATAGTTATGTGAATGTCGAGGAGCTTGAAGAGGCCCAGCATCGTTCTGATGCCTTAATCCGCCGATACGAACTCAGCGGCGCGTCATGTGATTATGAGTGTGTCGAAACGCCAGAACCGATCTGTGAAGAGGGTCGTTGTGTTGAAAGCCGTGAAAGTTCCGAAGAAGATTAATATTTTCCAATTAGCCTAAAAGGGCGTCTCGGACGCCTTTCATTTTTTTGAGACCACGCTAATGTGGGCTCATGTCAAAACAGTTCATCACACTTGCTGGAAACATTGGCGCTGGCAAAACCACTGCTGCTAAAATGATTAGCCAAAACTTTGGTTATGAGCTTTTCGAAGAGCCCGTTATCGATAATCGTTTCTTAGCTTCATATTATGGAGAGATGAAGCGTTGGAGCTTTACACTTCAACTTGAGTTTTTGATTAAACGTACACAGCATCACCAGTTAATTGAGACAGTGAGTAAAAGCTGCATTCAAGACCGTTCATTGATTGAAGACCCGGAAATTTTTGCAAAGTATTTGCACGGACTCGGTTATATGGAAGATCGTGAGCTCGATTTATACTTTGAGTATTTTCATCGCCTAAATCGCGACGTGAAGCAGCCCGATAAAGTTATTTTCTTAAATGTGCCCGATAAGAAAAAATTACTAGAACGGATTAACGCTCGAGGTCGAAAAGAAGAGCAATCGATCTCTGGGGACTTCTTGCAAGGGCTCAACGGTTTTTACCAGGCGTTTACCGAAATCTCACGTCACAAGTACGGGATGGACACGCTTGAAATCGATGTGACAGAACTCGATATCCGTGATGGGGCTGGGCGTGAACAGTTTCTTGATGAAGTGAGCGGGTTTCTTGAATCCTAAGTCGTTTCAAGCAGTGCTTCATCTTGAACAACGCGTTCGTGAAGCGGCGTCATTTTTACCTCAGGCTCAGCAGAGCCAAGACTTTGAAGTCAACGAAAAAGCAAATCGCTCTTTAGTGACCGAGTGCGATCTCGAAATGGAAAGACGGTTGCGCGGCATCTTTGAACCTATTTATCCATCGATTTGGTCTGAAGAAACGACATCGGAGTCACCATTTTCAGGAACAGGCTTTATCTTTGATCCGATTGATGGCACGGCGAGTTTCGTCGCCGGACGAGAAGAATACAGCGTGATGTGTGCATTCGTTGAAGCAGGCGAGGGTATTTGGGGCCTTGTGCATCAACCAGCATGTGGTGTCAGTTGGCTCGGGCATAAAGACAGTGGGGCCATACGAATTGGAGAAGACGGTATGGTGCGTCGTCTTGAGTTAGTACCGCCGAAAAAAGAACATCAGATACGACTACTGGTTTCAAGAGATCATCCTGATGCGCTGGCTGAACGCATCGGCAAAACGATCGCTGTAAAAACAGTGCCGCTGAGTTCGACAGGTCTAAAGATGATGGCGATTCTCGAAGGTCGAGGTGATATGTATATCAATATGAGTGGTAAGCTCGGGCCATGGGATTTAGCCGGACCGATGACAATATTTGAACTGGGTGGGGGAATCGTCGCGACAGCAGAGCGTGAAGACCTATTATTTCATGGGCCATGGGCTGGGTCGCCACCATTGATTTGTGGACATCGTGAACAAATCATTCAGTTAAGTGAATTGGAGCTCATATGAAGTTATATACAGGCAATGGTGATAAAGGCACGACCGCTTTATTTGGTGGTGAATGTGTTCGCAAAGATAACCCGCAGGTTGTTTGTTACGGTAAAATAGACGCACTGAATGCGCAGCTTGGACTTGTGAATGCATGCTCTGATATTTCAGCTGACATGAAAAAGAATGTCACGCATATTCAACACCGATTATTTGATTTGGGTTCTTATGTCGCCATGTCGAAAGATGCCAACGATGCATCGCGCGACATGTTGCCGACACAAGTACAAAGTGTTGATGTGAAGATGCTTGAACAATGGATTGACGTATCAGAGTCACAGTTGCCGGCGCTTAAATCATTCATCTTACCTGGTGGCTCGGAGCTTGCAGCCCGATTGCACCTTGCACGCGTTGTTGCGCGAGAAGTTGAAGGTCTTTTTATTGCGTTGATAGAAGCAGATTTATATGCACATGAACTCGATGGTGAACTCGTCTTTTTAAATCGATTGAGTGACTTGTTTTTTTCATGGGCGCGCCTTGCGAATCAACAGCAAGGGGTTGCAGATGTGTTGTGGGAGAAGGCCCGATGACTGTGGTGCTCTATGGTTGGATCTTAACCCACTCCTCAAACCTCGCCTCTCGCAATTCATCTTTCGCATAATGAAGCATCAAAATATCGCGGACATCTTGATTATAAGTTTCAATCGCGGCTTGTGAGATCGAGCGAATCGAATCGGGGGCATCATCAAGTGAAACCTGTTTTGTGCTTTGGCAACCTTTAGCCCAAAAGATGACTTTGTTGTCAGCATCAAATGCATAAGGGTAGCGTGCGCAGCTCAGTGGCCAGCTTGGGTATATCGAACATAAGCGATCTTCATTGAGTAAAACACAGGTGTGTGTTTTATCTTGTCTTAAATGCGGCATGACTTGTTCTAAGAAATGCGGTTTGGGGTCTCCAGCTAAGGGCAATGGATGTGATGTATCAATGGCATCTGCATGACCGAGATGAACGAGTGAAGCAATATCTGTCAGTCGCAGTCGGACGCGACTTTTCTTACCCGTACAACAAATATGTAAGCAGCTGTCACAATCAGGTAATTGTCCGCTTGGAATACGAACAGAGACATTGTTGAGTGAAACAAAATCGAGTGAGAACTGACGACGAAGCTTTAGGGTTGTCCACCAATTTTTTTTATCTCGATAGCGCCTCTGTGTGAGCTGCCAGATATCTTGTAAGTGAGCAGCAAGAGAAGGTTGCTCAGTGGCCAATGGTCTTCACATTATCGGCAACATCAAATTGAGCGTTGGTACGCTCTTTAATTTGCTCAACAGAAATACCTGGTGCCGTTTCAATCAGTGTCATCCCTTCGCCGCGCTTGACTTTGAATACCGCGAGGTCCGTGATGATCATATCAACGCATGTCACACCTGTGAGCGGTAAGTCACACTCTTCGACAATCTTTGGTACGCCCTTTTTCGAAGTATGTGTCATCGTGACGATGACTTTTGGAGAGCCCGCAACGAGGTCCATTGCGCCACCCATGCCCTTGAGCATTTTGCCAGGAATCATCCAATTCGCGATATCACCCTTGGCTGAAACCTGCATGGCGCCAAGCACGGTCATATCGACATGGCCACCACGAATCATCGCAAAACTTTGTGATGATGAAAAGAAAGACGCCCCAGGTAGGGCCGTGACAGTTTGCTTGCCCGCATTAATTAAATCAGCATCTTCTTCACCTTCATAAGGGAAGGGGCCGACACCCAGTAGGCCGTTTTCACTTTGCAGCATGACAGACATGCCGTCAGGAATGTAGTTTGCAACTAAGGTCGGCATACCAATACCGAGATTGACATAAGAATTGTTGGTCAGCTCTAGGGCTGCACGCTGTACGATTTGTTCTCTTGAGAGTCCCTGTAGTAATTCCATGGTATTCTCCTTTACGCTTGAGCTCTTGGTCGAGTGGTCCGTTGCTCAATCCATTTTTCGTAACCTGAACCTTGAAAAACATGTTGAACATAAACACCAGGCACGTGAACGTGGTCAGGATCGATTTCTCCAAGTGGCACAAGCTGTTCTGCTTCAACGATGGTGACTTTGCCTGCCATTGCCATAATCGACGAGAAGTTCTGTGCTGTTTTTCTAAAAACAAGATTACCCGAATAGTCTGCGACCGCCGCACGGATAATCGTGAAGTCTGCAGTGAGACCTTGCTCGAGCACATATTGACGGCCATTAAAATCACGCACTTCTTTTTTCGGAGACGCTTTTTTGACTGAACCATTGGCGTTATAAATCATAGGTAAGCCGCCTTCCGAGACTTGGGTTCCAACACCCGTCGCAGTGTAAAAAGCAGGAATGCCTGCTCCACCGGCTCGAATACGTTCAGCCAATGTACCTTGCGGGACGAGTTCAACTTCGATTTCACCCGTCAAAAACTGCCGTTCAAATTCTTTGTTTTCGCCAACATATGATGATGTCATTTTGACGATCTGCTTGTTGTTCAACAATGTGCCAAGGCCATGCGCGTCAGTGCCACAGTTATTTGACACGAATGAAAGTCCTTCTGTGCCAGCACGATGGAGCGCAGCGATGAGGTTTTCCGGGTTACCACAAAGGCCAAACCCCCCAGACATAATCGTCGAACCATTAGGTATCAGGGCGACGGCGTCATCAGCAGAAGAAATACGTTTGTCCATAAAGACTCCTTTGCCTCAATAGACATTTTTTGAGGCATAAGGTCAAGACGGCATCAAAATATCAACTTAATTCGTTAGAGTGTCTTTAAATACTCGATAAGTGCCTGTCTCTCATCAGCAGTCAGGTCATCCGCAAACGTATGACCGCTATTGCTGAAACCTTTTAGGGTTGTGTCATAAACATGCTTACGATCGAGTGGGTTGGATATTGCGGCATGACCTTCTGTGAGTTCTTCGTAGGGGTAACCTGGAAGGCTGGGATCATAATCGTAACTATTATCCGAACGTCGATAATAGGTTGGGCGCTTTGATGAGTCGAGCACGCCTTCAAGTGTTGGAACTGACCCATTGTGCAAATATGGCGCTGTAGCCCAGATTCCATCTAGTGGCGGTGCAATGTAGCCTTCGACATCTTCGAAATGTGAGATTTTCCCATAGAAGGACTGATTGTACCATTGACGATAGATCGAACGGAAGAATGCGTCTGAAGTCGCCAAGTCTGGATCCGTACCAATTTCATCGAGTGGTATAACTCGATTCGGGTAAGTTTCATTTTCACCGTAAGTTCCATGACACGTTGCACATTTATTTTCGAATATGGCCTGTCCTTGTGCCGATAGCTCGCTGTTGATGTCTTGTGGGTAGGGCGGCGCCTCGAGTGTCTCAAGATAAGCCTCAACATCGACAAACTTATCAGCGATCTCTGCTGCTTTTGTGACATCGTCAACACACATCATTGATGCGATCATCATCATACGATTGTGATGGCCAGCGCCAACACCAGCATAATAAAGGGTCTCTTTCTTTTTGACATTCCATAGGGGAGGGACGTCTGAAGGTATCACATCGGTAGGGGGATCGATGAGCGGTGCATCAGACCACGCTAGGGTCTTAGGATCGTGATGCGTAAACAAAAGCGCGGCAACGGCGTCAGCAGGATTCGCGCCAATCACTGGTGTCGTCGATGTGTCGGCAATAATTTGCGTGCGTTCTTTATAACGGTCGAAAGCGGCTTTATTGTCTGCGCCAAACACAACGAATCGCAATGCTTCAAGTGGAAGAGCAGGCGAGACAGAGAAATCTCGATTCGGGTTTCCGAGTCCGATCGTGACATCACCTCGAATGGTTGTCGCATGACACGAGAGACAATTGGGGGCAACAACCTCGACGCCTGTATCGGTCTCGAATGCGTTGACTTCGTATATGAGGTCTGCATTCAAGTCATTTCGGCCCGGAAGTTTAAGATTTTCGCTGACTGATTGCCCACGTTGACTAATGGTGTATGCACCTTTGGGGATTCCGCAGCCAAGATAGTCACCATTGATGAGGTAGTCATAGCCAGCTTCTGCGTCGCCTGGCCTTTGCTTGTCATATGTAATATCATTATCTGGTTCATTTTCAGTTGTAGAATCGGGGCTTTCTTCAGTTTGAACACCGCTATCAGGCGAATCCTCATTCTCACCCGATTCTGGGTTAGACTCGCTATCTGGTATGACTTCACCCATCTCGCCCGCATCTTTTGGAGCCGTTGATGAGTCATGCTCATGTTGACAGCTGCAAAAAAGAACGAGCCACAATGATAAATGTGTAAACTGTTTCATAAGCATAAGTTAACACTCTGATAAACAATTGCGAGCACAAGTGGGAGAGTGCGAACTGTTGTTCGCAGTTGCGACAAATAGTTCGCAAAAAATATGTTGAATCTGACCTAGCGTAGGGTATTGTTAGATGGCATATCTTTTGCAGGTTATGCTTCAGTCGTCAGAAAGGAGAGAGACAATGCCTCAACTTCGAATTTTAGTCATATCAATCATAGCTGCTGCGTCACATCAAGCTTTTACCTGTTCGTTTTCTGAGCCGCCTGGGCCAAGTATGGGGAAAGCTTATTTAGATGATGACAACGTCATTCCTGCAAACGGACGCTTATATTTCTCGTTCAATACAACGATTAATTATGAGGTGGCGGCGCAAGTCTTTGAAGTAATTGACGCAAATGAACAACCTGTCACAGGGCAGTTTCGGCATTTCCACGATTCGAGCGGTTTCAATTCGTATCGTACACTCCTTAGCTTTGAGCCTGAAGCGTCTTGGGCTGAAACGACTTATTGGTTGCGTATCAAGAAAAATGAATTTATGGCGCAGTACCCGAGCTGTGAATTTGAAAATTCTGATCGTGGTCATATCTTGTTGACCCGTCCTGCGAATCCATTTGAAAGCGAAGAAATTTCATGTGGCGATATGAACCCGAACGAACCAGATTGGTCGATGGGTGTCATTGAACTAGATGCGCCTTTGGTTGAATTTCGAGTGATGTCGAGCTTACAAGAAAACCATTTAAATCAGGTCGATTTTTCGATAACTGATTTTGGAAGTTATGATTCTTCAAACTCATGTGGATTTCCTCCAGATATTGAGTTGACATCGACTTGTGTGAGTCCTGTGAGTGGTTTCATCATGTATAGCCATGCAAACAGAGAAAACTCAGGTGTTTATTCTTTTATTCGTAAAGGAAACCCAATTGCTCTCAGAAGAAACTTAGATATTGCGGCAGGAACAAATACATTTGAGCAATATTTTGTAGATTTGACAGGCACAAAAACTGATATTCTCAGTACGTCGGTTGACTTTCGATGTTGTGAAGAAGACACAGCTGCATGTCTGTCCGAACGATGTAATGGGCGAGAAGACCAGGAAACACAATTTGTCGTTGGCCTAGACGAGACCTTTGAGCCGACTGAAACGTGTGAGGTTGTCACCGGAGAATCAGTCGAGGCATGTGAAAATGTGACTTGTGGAGACTGTCAGTATTGCTTAGATGGCACCTGTATCGAGAGTTGCCTCGAGGATGCGACGTGTGAAGAGAATGTCTGCGTCGAACCAGAGCGAAAAACACCTCCAGGTGTAAGTGACTCTGGTTGTCAGCAATCGAATATGGCAAGTCTATTCGGTATGATTATATTCTTTGGACTGCGAAGGCGAAGAAAAAGAGATTCATAAACGATACTCGATGAAGTCACTCCGAGGAGCGACATTTAGGTATTTGCATTCTCTTTAAACGGCGTCTCCGCTTTCGTTTGCTCGATGTGCGCATCGATATATTGTTTCTCTCGATCATAAAACTCTGCGACGGCTTGATGAAAACCTGGGTGTCGATAGTGATGGAGACTATAGGTGTAAACAGGTTCAAACCCGCGTTTGATCTTATGGCCACCGCCAGCACCTGCTTCAACCCGTGTGCGACCCGTCTCAATCGCATGCTCGATGAGCTGATGGTAACACAATTCAAAATGTAGGTTTTTGATATTCGTCGTTGTGCCCCAGTAGCGACCATAGATTGCATTTTGATCGTGAAAGTTGACAGTCGAAGCGACACGTCGCCCATCAACATAGGCCATTGTCGGCGAAAGCAGATGACGCAGATTCGGTAAAGACGCAGTGAAAAAATCTTCGGTCAAATACTGTGGGTTGCCATACATTTCATGTGTTGCTTGATAGCATTTATAAAAATATGAAAAGTCTTCAGCCGTCAACGCTTCAGGCTCAGGTATATCAAGCTTCAATGAATCAGGTAACCGGCGTTCTTTACGAATCTGCTTGCGGTGCCTTGAGCGACAGCGCTCAAGAAAACCATCATAGCAGTCTTCATCTTTTTTTAAGTAGTGATATTGAGAGGTGAAGCGGCCCGCGATAAATGGGGCATGCCATGTCGCGAGGTCAAACTCATCACGTGTGCAAAATAAAATATGAGCACTGCTGAGTTTATGCTCTTCGACAACACTGCTTATTGCATTGAGTATCAATGTCGTCATTTCTTTTCTATCGATACCATTGGCAATCAGAAATCGTTGACCTGTGACCGGAGTGTAGGGCACACCGATGAGTAGCTTTGGGTAATACTCAATCCCGTTTCGAAAAGCGGCTTCCGCCACTTGCCAATCAAAAATATACTCACCATATGAGTGCTCTTTAATATACATCGGCATAGCCGCGATAAGTGTGTCGGCATCGAATACACACAAATGAAGTGGCGTGATGCCTGTTGACTGCCTAACAGAGCCAGAGACTTCGAGCGCATTGAGAAAGGCATGAGATATAAATGGTTGCTTCGTTATATTTAGCCTATCCCAATCTTTGGCGTCGATATCTTTCATTGAGGGAACAAGTTCGATTCGTAGTTTCTGTTCACGATTTGAACGTTGCTCATTTGAAGGCATCGAGTGCCTCCTGTGGTGTGATATCGACCGACCAATGACCTTTGCTCGTCTCAAGACTGCGCGCTGTTTCAAGCATGCTCAAGAATTGATGGCGTGGAATCTCTTGTGCACCAAATCGTTCAAGGTGGTCTGTATGTACCTGACAATCGATGAACTGAAATCCCCATAAAGTGGCTTGTGCCAAAAAAGTGGCAAATCCTATCTTTGAAGCATTGTCGACCTGCGCAAACATACTCTCGCCACAGAAAAACTGCCCTAGGGTGACACCATATAAACCACCGACGAGCTTCTCGTGCCCGTCTGTCTCTTCATAAACCTCGATGCTATGTGCGTAGCCAGCATGATGAAGTGCGGTGTAGCCTTGCATCATATCGTCATCAATCCATGTACCATCTTGCCCGGGGCGAGGCATCTTGGCGCATTCGCGAATCACCTCTGCGAAATTGGTATCTGCTTTGACGATCAAAGATGTAGCTTTCATCGCCTTCTTGAGGCTTTTGCCAATATGTACGTCATCGGGGAGTCTGATAACAAAACGTGGGTCGGGCGAAAACCATAAGAGGGGTAGACCGTCATGCGGCCACGGAAAGATACCACGATAATAGGCTTCTAATAATAGTTCTGGTTCTGGTGCTGCACCTGCACAAACGATGCCATGCTCGTCTGCTTCATTTGGTTCAGGCAGACGCCACATCAGTGTTTGGCCCGGGGACTAAATGAAAATAACACCATTGTCTCAGAAGTCGTCGTCATCGTTATCGGCTCTGATGAATCAACAAAGATGCTCATGCTTTGCTTTAGCAGATGTGTATGTCCTGATTTGTCGCTGAGTTCTATATCTGCAGAGAGTGCTGTGAGTGAACCATGCTGAACAGGGAGCATGAGTGAAATTTCATTAGAGAACGTGCAGGCATGGATATGGTAACCATCCGTTTGAATGAATGGCGTGAAACCGTTCTTGTCTTGTCGAACCGAGATCGGCTGAGTTGAGGAGGCGGTGATTCGTGCTTCTGCCGAGGCATCATGGACGTGGAGTTCGCGTTGATGACCAAGGTTATCTTTTCTGCCATAATCATAAAGACGCAACGTATCTCCATCAGCATCTTGAACTTCGAGTAGATATGAACCAGCACAAATAGCGTGAACAGTCCCAGCGGGTACATGTAGTACATGAAAGGGTGGGATATGAATTTCACGTAAATCGTAGACTATTTCCCCATTTTCAACTTTCTGGAACAACTCATCAGGATATATATCAGAGCTGAATCCGTGTCGTACTTTTGCAGCTTGTCTTGGGTTCAGATTCAACCAAGTTTCGTTCTTAGATTTATACTGTGCCGTCGTTTTTTGTGGGTGAACCTGAATACTTAGATCTTCTGCTGCATCTATTCGCTTAATGGCGAAATGATGATTCGAACTGTATTTTTTGAGTTCAGGAAAGTCGAAAGAAATATCTAGTGATTCTCCGATTCGAGTATCATCGTTAGACAACTGTTGACCACCCCAAATCTTTTCGAAGAGCTGTGGTTTTGGGGCCAGAAAAAGAGAACCACGATTTTGAATAATATCGAGTTCTTCTTGTGTTAAATCTCGTGCCATCAAAACCCCAAATTCGCTTAACGCCGCCTTTATCTTATGCTATCCCAAAAAAGGTGTAAAGAATAGCTAAGAACCAAGGAGCCAACATGACAGAACTCGATCAAGGCCTACGCGACGAACTTGACAGCATCGTACAAAACCATGATGTCGTGCTTTTTATGAAAGGCAACCAACAATTCCCGCAGTGTGGATTCTCTGCTTCAGCGGTCGGAATCTTAGGGCAATATGTTGATACGATTAAGACCGTGAATGTTCTTGAGCGCCCAGATGTACGTGCAGGCATCAAAGCCTATTCTGATTGGCCGACCATTCCGCAGCTTTATATCAAAGGCGAGTTCATGGGTGGTTCAGATATCATTCGTGAGATGGATGAAGCAGGTGAACTCGCTGATGCCCTCGGTGTCGAAAAGAAAACTTATGATGATGTCTCAATAGATATCACCGAAGGGGCTGTTAAAGCGATTGCGGATGCCGCAGCTGCAAACCCAGGTTTACCCTTGAGACTTGAGGTTTCACCGCGCTTTGAATATGCCCTTCATTTTGAAGCTGCAAAAGGCAATGATATTAAAAGAACTTTCGGAGAGCTTAATGTTGTGCTTGACCCGCAATCAGCGTCGAGAGCTGATGGCTTGTCAATCGATTATGTGACAGAGGGCGAACAAGCAGGTTTTAAAATCACAAACCCAAATGAGCCAGCGACGGTTAAGCAAATTTCACCGACGGCTCTAAAAGCCATGATGGACAACGGCGACGCTTATGTCGTTGACGTTCGAACACCAGCTGAGCGTGAGCAAGCGGTCATCGAAGGAACCCACTTACTCGACGCGTCCCTTGAGCCAACATTGATGGGGATGGATAAAGAAAACACCCACCTCGTGTTTCAATGTCACCACGGTGGGCGTTCTCAACAAGCGGCGAACTACTTTTTGAGTCAAGGTTTCAAAAATGTCTACAACCTCACAGGTGGTATTGATGCATGGTCGCAAGAAGTCGATGCCACGGTGCCACGGTACTAAAAGAAAGGACTCAAAATGAAAGATGCAGTTGAAGAAGCGCTGCGCGTCAGCTTTCCTGATGCGGTGGAAATTGAGTGCCAAGAACATGGCGGCGGACATGTGTCTATACGTGTTGTGTCTGAACGGTTCGAGGGCTTGAACCGTTTGGCGAAGCAACGCCTTGTGCTTTCAAGCATTAAAGAACTGATGGATCCCGCAACCGGTGTCGTTCATGCTGTTGATAAAATTGAAGTAGTTGTTCCGGCTTAGTTTCTGTATACCGTGCAAGAACAAGAACACAAAGAAGATGAACAGCAAAAGCGCAAACTAAAGGCGCGCCAAAAGAAAAACCTAGTGATTATCGCGTCCGTGATTGGCGTTGGTGTTTTTTTATCATGGCTGACGGCACTTTGGCTTCAGATGACAAGTCCATTGGTCGTGATGCTTGCCAAAGGTCTGCCCGAGGTCGGAGCCGGGCAATCGCAAACGATACAGCTTTTGTGTTTTGGAGAACATAAACAGCCTCAGCCATGCACAACATTTCGACTAGAGATGAATAACGTCATTCAACCCACCGATTCAGGTTTGTTACATATTCCGGCGAGTGAGCAACGTGAAGCAGGTCATCTCTTTCGCTTGACGGGTGAAGGCGAGCGCATTCCTTATTTTAATATCGAGCAGCAGAATACAGAGAGTATTCGAAACCGCCCTGAAGCCCTTCATTTGGGCGCATGGAATCGTCATTTCGATTTATCTGAGAATGCACCAGAGAAAAAGGGTGGGGCGCTTTACCCTTTGCATGGTGTGATTTCGGGGGTCGCGCCGACGGATGTGTTAGTCTGTGATGTCGAACATTGTTTATTATCGCAGACGATGATTGGTGAAATGGGGTATCAAGACCCGGCTGGCCGTCGATTGAAACCGCATATCGGTTCAGCGCGTATTGTCTTTGAATCACTTTTGACAGATCGCATGGCTGACCTCGGTTTTTCAAAGCTATCACTCAAATTTGTTGGCGACATTTCAGAGCGGAATGTGCTTGATATTCTGGTGAATGGGGTGAAGGTCGCGCGACTTGACCGCTTACACAATTTAACAGATGCCAATAAAGACAGATTACAATCAGCGATGCGCGGACTTCAACATGGCGACGTGCTGTCGCTATTGCTATATGCCCATAGAGCAGGGCGAGATGTTGTGCACCAACACCATAGTGTTAGATTGAAAGAACCATCGGCGATTGTTCAAGTACTCGAACAGCAAGCAGGCCTCAAATCGCAGGTCGATCTCGAAAATGATATTCTCTGGAAGAAAAGAACGTCTTGGCGAGAACTTGAGCGAGACACATTCATCGCCAACTTGATGCTCACGCCTGACCCTGAAGTGGTCTTGAGTCCTGTTGCGCCAGCGCAAGCCGCCTATCATCAACAACGACAAGAAGCTCGCGTGCGCCCATACCGTCGCCTCATGTGGGGGATTGGTCTGATGGGTGGTGTTTTTGGGTTATGGCTTTTGGCTCAGGCTGAGCGTCGGGAGCGCATGGCACGTGAACTGAATGAAGACATGCCTGAAGAAAAGAAGCGAACCAAAAGTCTGCTGTTCATTGGGCTCGTTGCCGCCATCTTGCTAATTTTATTTATTTTAGATTGGACCATCGCGCCGGTACTTCAAGATGTGAAGGTGTATTAAAAACGGAACTAAAACATCGCAACCATTTTGGGTGCGAATATGATGGCCCCAATGATAAGTGAAACAAGTGCACTGATTAAAACTGCGCCAGCAGAATAGTCTTTAATCTCTCCTATTTTCTTATTCCAACTCGGTTCGATAAAATCGGCGATATTTTCGATGGCTGTGTTGATTAACTCAGTGATGAACACGAGCCCGATGCATACGATAACCAGACATAACTCAACTTCATTTAGACGAAAATAGAGGCTTGCGATTAAGACAACAATTGTCGCAAGGGCATGTATTCTGGCGTTGTGCTCTTTTTTAAGCAATGTCACGATACCGTTCAGCGCGAACTTAAAGCTCTTGATTCTATCTGATAATTTGAATGTTCTTTTAGACATGGACTTGAATCGAAATGTAGCCACCAGATTTTGTTATTTCAATTGGGTTGGGGCTTTTGGATTAGGCGCACGGTCGTTAGTTTAATGAAGACAAGTTTGCATAGGAAACGAACAAAAGGGCTTCTTTTTGTCTGTCTCACAGTTACCGTTGTGCTGATTTAATATATTTTAGGCTGGAGGATTGTGCCTACAATGCAGAATGTGAAGAGATATTGAGAGAAACAATGTTTTGCTGAATATATCAGGAGGTTAGGTATCTAGTTATTTCGAGGCAACCCTTTATTTTTACACGATTTCAGGTCAGAATATGCTCTGATGGAGAAGGCCAAAGAAAGTAGAATCGGCGAGGTGATCGACGGTCGATATATTATTCTCGAGCAGCTTGGTGAAGGGGCGGCGGGGACGGTCTACCGTGCCGAAGACTGCAGCGAAAACCATGCCTTTGTTGCCCTCAAAATTCTACATGCAAAAGATCCACGATGGGAGGGATTCTTTCGTCGTGAGTTTGAACTACTCGCGAGTTTCAAGCACCCGAATATTGTTGGTGTGAATGACTTTGGACAATTATCAGGTGATAGCGAATTTTATTTCACGCAAGAGTTGGTTGTCGGTCGGCCTTTACTTGAAGCTGTTTCAGGGCATGCCGTGGCCGATGTTTTACGACTCTTTGCTGAACTCTGTCATGCTTTGGAATTTATTCATGGGCATGAGGTGCTTCACCGTGATTTGAAGCCCGCGAATATTTTGGTGTCTTCGTCACATGATGAAGGTTATCGCGTCAAGCTACTCGACTTTGGTTTATGGCGGGCGTTTGAGACGAAACCGGTGCGTGGTGCACGATGGGCTGGGACGCCACCATATTTAGCGACCGAAGTTCTCAGAGGTTTCGGGCATTCTGTCGAAGCAGATTTGTATGCCGTTGGCGTGACGCTTTACCAAGCATTGACCCGCCGTTTGCCGCATGGGCGCGGAACACCACAAGAACTGATTGAACGCCGTCGAAAAGAAGAGGTGGTTTTTCCCGATCATATTTCTGAAGACTTACGTGTGTTAGTTGCTGATATGATCAACGAGGATAAATCGCAGCGACCGGCGTCAGCATCTATCGTCGCAGCAAGACTATCGGCTTTGGCAGGTGTTGCGGAAACACCGTCATTCAAGCTTGGGCAAACGATGCCGGTTGGCTTTGAGTCATACGTCACGACCTTCGAAGAACAACTTGATTTGGTGATGGCATCATCTGATGTTGGCCCGATTCATATCGATATCACCGGTGGCGAAGGCACAGGCAAAACACGGTTGGCGGAGCTCCTGAAAACCAAAGCACAGCTTCGCGGCGCACGGGTTGGACTTGTTGATGCATCTGAACGCCGATGGGCGCGAGGCCGAGTTGCCTTTGAATTATCGAAGTCATTACTACCGCATTGGTTTTATCGCGCACATGTCCACGATAGACCTGAATATCAGGATTCTTCAGTGAGTCTGAGAACAGAACAAGAGCCCGAAAAGCGGACAGGTATTTTCTCATTAGATATGGCCTCGATGAGTGACAACCTCCTTGAAGCGAGAAGACGATTACTGAAAAATTCACAGAAAAGGCTGACGGTGATTGTTATCGACCGAATCGACCAAGCAGATTCGCTCAGTCAGGATTTCATATTTGATTTGATGAGACGCGCGCAAGGGACGAATCTTGTGCTGGTGACGACACGCACGCGACATGATGGAGAAACGTCAGCAGTGCATCAACATATGCGTCCTGATTTCGAATGGCATCTGCGTCCATTTTCAAAAGAGCATATTCAGCAACTGTGCAGTCGACTGTTGGCGATTGAAACTGTGCCGCCGAAATGGCTAGAAGGCATTGAAGATATTTCGAATGGCACACCGGCACTGATCGCTGCTTATATTCAATATATGATTCGTGATCGTTTACTTGAGCGCACGATTGAAGGTTGGCGATTTGATGATATGCCCGGATGGCTGCCAAGTATGTCAACAGATGTGATTCGACTCCGCATTGAAGAGCGCTCTGGTCATGCGCAAAATCTCGTTTTCGCGTTGGCCATGCTCAAGCAGCAATGTCATGTCAGCTTATTGTGCGCTGTTTTGGAGCGTGATGTCGATGATGTTTTGAATGATATGGCTGACCTTGAACAACAGGATCTCTTGGTGGTCGAAGAGCAGCTTGTCCGTCTTGCATCAGGACATATTCAACGTGTCGCGGCGAGCATGAGTATTGAATCGAAACGACATTTGCGATCTGCCTTTCAGATGACAAGTGTGTTGAGTCAACGTGATATGGCGAAGACGGTCGATGGGGCGCTCATGATTGCCGAGTTATTTCGGGTCGCACGACAACCGGATAAAAGTCTCATGTGGTCTCTCAAAGCCCTCAAAGGGTGCATGCGCATCAATGATATCGATCGTGCAGAGATGTTGATGAAGAAGATTCAAATAGACTTGACCTATGTGGAGGTCGGCAGTGCTTTGTTTGTCCGCACCATGATTCGATTGGGAGAATACTATTCGATTCTAGGACATGTCGAGCAAGCCTTCGATCATTTGTTTGCAGCGACCGAACATATGCAGCAGTGTTTCGATGAACTGCCACGTGGGCAGTTGGAGCATTGTTGGGACAGGCTGATGGTACTCGGTAAAACCATTGGGCGCCTTGAAGATACGAAGCAGGCCTATCGGGCGTGGTTGCTTCGATATAATATACGTGACGACCTCTTCACGAATCCCAACTTATATCTAGAGTCTGACCCGGCGCGTGCGCTGAACACAGTTCAGTCTTCATCCTATAACGCGCGTGACCTTGGCTTCTTAGAGCGTATTCATGCGCAGTTTATGAAAGGTCAGGCGATGTGGTATGTGGGTGAATCTGAGGCGGCTTATTGGCATGTTCGACAGCTGCGCCAGTATGTCGGGCAACACAATGATATTCTCATGGGAGAGTTATTGCGATTTGAAGCGCATGTTGCGAGCACATTGGGCAAAAGGTTGATTGCCCGAAAACGTTTGATGGAAGCCAAAGCCTATGCCGATCGCTCCAAGATTGTTGTCGAGCATGTCCTCTGTGACTACGCCATCATGCAAGAACTGATGAAATCAGGTGCGTTGGAGCGCGCACTACAGATGGGTAAAGAAGTCATTACCCGTTTCGCCCGTTCAGGGCGCCGCTATGAACGCGTCCACACGATGGCCTTGATAGGCGAAATGTTGCAAGGGCAAGGTGAATACAAACAGTCGAGACGACATCTGCAGTATGCGTGTCTAAGTGCTGACCGATTGCGCGATCCGATTCTGAGAATTGCTGTTCGATGCGCATTGCTCGAGAATGCTTTGGCGATGAACGAAGTTGATGAAGCGCAGATGCGCTGGCATGAGTTATCGGCTTTGTGCCATGGGCACACACCACTCAGACTGTTGCCGAGAATTGGTCGCTGCGGTGCGCGTCTATCTTTGAGTATAGGTCAAATTGGGCAAGCACGTCAGTATGCCATCCGGGCTTTACAGCTCAGTCGTCGTTTGTCTTCGGTCTATGATGAAGCGAGTGGATTCGAGTTACTGTCACATGTTCATGTCAAGCGAGATAGAATCGCATTGGCACATCAGCATGCGGACAAAGCCAAGAATATGTTTATGCGATTTGATGCTGTACTTGATGTGCGGCGAGTGCGTCCAATTGAGCGAGCGACAAGAAGTTATCGGGAGATGAATATATGACACATCAAGTATTACAGGAATTATTACTGGCAATTGATGTCGGCAACACCAACACCATGGTCACATGCTTTGATGGCGAACGCTCGATGTGCTCTTTCAGATTGCGAACGGATCGCCACGCCACACAGGATGAGTGGGGACTTCGAATGTGTCAGCTTCTTGAGCGCCACGGCATTGAACCGAACATGCTTCATCATGGAATCGTTGGTTCAGTCGTGCCACAAATTGAACGGGCTTTGACTGGGGCCTGTCGAGAATACTTATCGCTAGAACCCATTTTCGTCAATCCTGATAATGCGGGTCTATTGGTTGATGTCGAGTCGCCTGAGCAGGTTGGTGCTGATCGATATATCAATGCTGTGGCTGCTTTTTCAGAGTTTAAACAAGCGTTGATCGTGATCGATTTTGGTACAGCAACAACTTATGATGTGGTCGACGCACGTGGCGCATATATCGGCGGTGCGATTGCCCCTGGTATTGACGTTTCGATGGAAGCGTTATGCAATCGAACATCAAAGCTCCCACGTGTCGAAATTAAAGCGCCAAAAGATGCCGTGGGTCGCAATACCCGAACAGCCATGCAGTCTGGCCTTTATTTTATGTATTTGGGGGGAATTGATGGCATGATCCATGCGATTTGGGACGCCCTTGGAGAAAAGACCCCTGTGATTGCCACAGGCGGGCTTGCTCCCTTCTTTTCTGAAGCCTCAAAAACCATCACACATGTCAGAGACCACTTGACGATGCACGGTTTAAGGCACATCTTTCATACATTGAATGGCCAATAGGAGATTCGCGCCACAATTCATCTCCCAAAGACAGGATAATCATGACCGAAAAGAAAACAACCAAGAAGAAAGCAAAAAAAACGTCAACCAAGAAGAAAGCAACCAAGGCGAGCGCCAAAAAAGCTGCCAATAAGGGTGCCGAAGAAACAACATCAATCGAAGTCGATACAGAAGTGAAACAAGAGGCAACCTCAGCGGATGCAGGTCAGAGCGCGCCGGCGTCGACGGCTGATGAGAAAAAAGTCGCTTCGGTCGAGCCTGTTTCTACTCCAGAAGTTGAACAGAAACCCGCGTTGACTGTTTATACAATTCCTCAGGCGGTGGTCGAAGACAAACAATTAGTACCGGCTTCAAAACAAGAAATCGCACTTTCTGAGATTGATGCGGATGCACTATGGGTCGTGAGACGATTACGTTCAAAAGGTTTCGAGGCGTATTTAACAGGTGGTTGTGTACGGGATCTATTGCTTGGTGTTTGCCCAAAAGATTTTGATGTTGCGACATCGGCAAAACCTGAAGAGGTGAAACAAATTTTCCGAAATTGTCGACTCATTGGTCGTCGATTTCGTTTGGCACATGTTGTTTTTGGTGAAAATAAAATCATTGAAACAGCAACCTTCCGGGCACACCCGGCTGCGGAAAATGATGAGGCTGAAGCAGCCCAAGAAGAAATTCAAGAGGCGAGCAACGATGAGACAGATGACTTCGATGTTGTCGATACTGTTGAGGATAGTGGCGATACCGATGATATCATGCTTGAGCGGGATAATGCTTTTGGGTCGATTGAAGAAGATGCCATGCGACGCGATTTAACGATCAATGGTTTATTCTATGATCCGATCGCTGGTGAAGTCATTGATTTTGTTGGCGGACGTGAAGACCTCAAAAAAGGTTTGATTCGGACCATTGGAGATCCTGATATCCGCTTTAGAGAAGATCCTGTCCGTATCTTGCGGGCGATCAAGTTCGCAACCCGATTGGGCATGCAGTTCGAAAAAGCAACTGAAAATGCCATGAGTGAGCATGCAGAGTTGTTATTGAAATGTGCGCCAGCACGGCTCCATGAAGAAATCATTCGTTTGCTGACATCGGGGCATGGTGCTGCTGCCTTCAAGATGATGGAACAATTTGGCATTGTGAACACACTGCTGCCAGAGTTATTGGAAGGACTTGATTGGGAAAAACCGACTGAGCACACAAAAGAGAATGCGCCAGCAGCTGAAGAACAAAAAGAAGAAGATGTGTCTGCATCTGAGGATGATGAGAATAAGAGCGATACCCAAACGTCTGAGTCATCAGATGAGAGTGAGTCCAATGAGCCAAGTGTTCAAGTTGTGCTCCAACATCAATACTACGAACCACAAGAACGCCGTGACATGCTTGAAAAGATTCTTGGTGTGCTCGATGAAGTGGTGGCTTACGATACCGTCATACCACCTTCTGTGCTGTGGACACTATTGGTCTGGCCGACTGCCGCTTCAATGGAAGCCTCAGGGGAGTCGTCCTCAACCTGGTTCTGGGAGATCTCAGAAGAGTGGATGCGTCGCTTTAGACTGACACGTCGGTGTCGGGAAACAGTCAAGTATCTGCTCCGTAACATGCCATCGATGTTGGCTGGGGTTGGTGTGGACAACACACGTGGCATCATTGGACGTTCATGGTTCAAAGATGCATTACTCGCACTGACTGTGCTCTCACAAGCACAAGAGATAGACTTCAAAAATGTCTTGATGTGGAAGGCTTATGCGCGACAACACAAAAAGCCTTATCGCCAATCACGCAAAGTGAGTGACGTACGAGAACCACGTCGTCGACGTGCCAAAGAAGAGGTGGCGGAATCAAGTCCAAGCGCAGCTTGATGAACGTGTTCATTTATGATACTCTGATATCACAATGTGACTGATCATTTTATATCGAAGGCTTCATCTTTGATGTGAGATGAGCTCGATGTATGAGAATCGATGGTCAAGGTCACTTGGTGTGTGGTAAGGAGGCATGCGATGAAAACCTTTGAAGTCTTTTTTGATGGTGACTGTCCATTGTGTGAAAAAGAAATCAACCTGATTAAAGCGGTCGATTTCAGAAAAAAGATTGTCTTCACAGATATATCTCTCCCTGAGTTTAATGACGCCCAAGTGGGTGTCCCTTGGCGAACGTTGATGGAACGTATTCATGGACGTCGGTTACCCAGCCAAGAAATCGTTGAAGGCGTTGAGGTTTTCCGTGAGCTCTATTCTGCTATCGGGCTATCCCCCTTGGTTTTCCTGACGAAACTACCCGGGGTGCGGCAATTGTTGGACTGGGCTTATGTACAATTTGCGCAGCGTCGGCTGCGCTTTACCGGGCGCTGTCTTGATGACTTGTGTGAAGTACGACGAACAACCTGAGGCAGCTTAATGGCGAGAACATTATTGTGGTTTAGAGGAAAGGACCTGCGTCTATCTGACCATGCAGCGTTACATGAAGCGGCATCTATCGGAGAAGTTCTGCCGGTATTTGTGTTCGATCCATATTTTTTCGAAACTGATCGTGCAAGAGAAATACCCAACCGTATTGCATTCTTGCTTGAGAGCTTATCTGAGCTTCAGCGTGATATCACTCAAATTGGCGGGCGACTTTATGTCGTTGAAGGTCGTTCGACTGATGTCATACCCCAGCTTGTTGCGGCACATGATATCGACGCTGTCTTTGGGCTGCGCTGGTCTGAACCGATTGGCCGACGACGTGATGAACGCATTGCAGATTTACTTGATGTCGAACTCAAGCTTTTCGAAGGAGAAACGCTGGTGCCCCCTGGGACGATACGGACTGGTGGAGGAACACCTTATGGCGTGTTTACGCCGTTTAGTCGAAAGCTCAAGACAGTATCAGCCGTCGACAAACCACTACCGATTCCTGAAGAGATTCGGACCATACCCTTGGATGCTGCTTTTCACGATACACCGGTTCCCAGTGCGGCTGAGTTGGAACTTCAAACCAGCCCAGGGCGACAAATCGGCGGCGCTTCAAAAG
>JAHDGS010000018.1 GCA_020627505.1 Myxococcota bacterium | reverse complement strand
CAACGGCTGTCTTTGGCATATCTGGTGCATTGGTTTTTGGGATATCCAGACTGGGTACATCAATGCTGGGCACATCAATACTGGGTACATCAATACTGGGTACATCAATGCTGGGTACATCAATGCTGGGTAGTGCGATTTCTGGAACGTCAACAGACGTCTGGATGCTCGGTAGCTGAATCTCGGGTGCTTGTGACTCTGGAGCAGTTGTTGGCGTATTCGGTGTGCCAACGCTGGGAAGCGCGATTTCTGGCACATCAGTTGGCATCTGAATACTGGGTGACAGCGCTTCTGTGGATTGTTTTTCAGGTGTCTCGTTTGAGATATTCGCTGTTTCAATATTGGGTAAAGCAATCTCTGGTATTTGATCGTCTTCAGAAGAACGTGGCACTTCGATAGGGGGTGTTGTTGTCGATGTATGTTGCGAAAATTCGGGCTGAGTATGCTCAAGAGATGGGGCTTGTTTCATTTTAAAAGCCACCGTTGGATGTGCAACAGCGGGACGAGATGGTGTTGATGTCTCTAACGAGGCGTCAATAACGGGGTGGCCACCTGAAACAGGTGTCGCAATGTCATGAGCAGACAAATTCTCACTGGTATCTTTCTGCATGAACTCATCTTTCTCTTCTGCCGAAGTGGGTTCAACCAGCGCGTCCATTTCAAGCATTAACGTTGGTCGGTCAATATATGGCGGGGACGCTGTTTGTGGTGTCGGCCATGCATTTTCATTCGTCGAATCGATCGAAGATGTCTGCGCTTGTTCTGGCGAATTGCCATGCTCGACAACAAACATAAATTGGCACGCCGGACACTGGATGAGTGCTCCTTGTTCAGGAACCGTCGCCCCATCTATGTTGTACGTATTTGGACATTGTGGACATTTAACTTGCATCACAGCACTCTAATATGACTTGTGTGTGAGATGAAAGTGAAGTGACAATGACATTTTCTTGTCTCTTTCTGACACGCTTGACGGAACAATGTGATGTCGTACAAGAAAAACGTGCGAATACTACTTATTTTATCATTATTGGGCGGGTGTGCATCGGTTGATGGTGCCGTCGAAGATACTCGAATTAAGAACCTTCAAACGGCTCAAGCTAATTTTGATGCTGGTCAAGCTGCCTTCGAAAAAGGCCGATATGCTGAAGCCATCAATTACTACGGTGTTGTTCAGGACAAATTTCCATACTCTTCTCTAACTGGTGAAGCAGCGTTGAAGACTGCAGATGCCTATTTTGAGCGAGAAGAATGGAGTGAGGCAGCACAAAGCTACAAGCTTTTTGCGCGTTTTTACCCACAGCACCCTCAAATGGAACTCGCTATTTTTAGAACAGCGCTCGCACAGTTCAACGATCGCCCGACGGAACTTTTTGAAGATGATCCGAAGAAAAATGCATTCTTCAGAAAAATACTTCCTGTTGCGAGACCCGTTGAGAGAGACATGGCTATCTTTAAAAGGATTCAACGCGGTCTTGATGACTATATAGAGCGTTATCAAACGGGAACATATATTGAAAAAACCCGTGAGCTGAGAGCCCATATTCGAGAACGCCTCGCAGAGCACGACTTATTGATTGCGGAGTATTATCTTGAGAGAGACAAACAAGCGGCCGCGCGGGTCAGATTTCAGCAACTTGTTCAAGAGTATGGTGATACACAGATTGCGCTTAAAGCAGAACAGCACCTAAAACAAATAGGTGCCGATCAACAAACATTAGACTAAAAGTATTGTTCCTATCGTCGTGAGAGAGGGCCTGTCAGCGGACCACACTTCTTGACCTTACCCTTAGGTCCAATCAAAATATCGAATCCAACGCGTTTCGGGACAAGATTGACATTGTAAGAAATATTGCCCTCACCATCTAGCTTTGGAAATCTCCATTTTTGTGAAGCAGAGCATACACACTTCTCAACAGCTTTTTTATCTTTGATTTTGGTCTTGCCAACTTTATCACGACATCGCTTCAGAGATAACTCTTGCGTCTTAATATAACCACTAATCTTTGTGTCGTTGTTCATGGTTGCAGACTTGCCAAATCGTTCAGAGTTTCCTTCGAAGTTTGCTGCTTGTCCGCTTTTTTCTTGGTAAACTTTATCATGATCAAGGAAGCATTTTCGTGAAGTGATGACATTTTGAAGTCTGCTTTTCTCTTCAATGTTTAACGTCGAACCTTCCGCGATGGCTATTGTTGACTGTGCACATCTGCATGCGGCATCAAAAAGATTGAAGTCTTTGTTTTGTGTGAGTTCTTTCGCATATGATTTCAATGAAGCTGATTTAAGCTGACGAATGTCATCGTATGCGTCAAATGCGACACCACAGGTTTGTTGGTGGGCCCGGGTTTTGGTTGTCGCAAAATTAGGCTCTTTCACGACAGGGCTATACTCTGCGATTGACTCAGCGGTTTTTAACGCTGCAACAGCAGACTCTACTTTCTTCTTAAGTCTTTGTTTTGATTTAACTTTTTTATTTCTCTCAAGTTTTCGAAAAACGACTGAGCGACAAGCAACGCCTTCGAGGAGTGAAGATTGGAGCGTTGACTTCGAGCATTCAATGCCAATTGTCTTCATCGCGTCAACCTGTTTTAGAAAGCCTGAAGAGACATGTTGTGTTCGGAGGCGGATCATTTCATCTTCTGACAGTGTCCGCTGCGCTTGAATGCTTAAGCTACTAAAAATTAAAGAAAATATTGATGCAGTCAGGATTTTTTTTGAAGTCAACATCTTGTCCTCCTTAGACCAAATGAGCCTAGCAAGGATAACCAGCAAAAGACCAGCCTTGCAGACAATAAATACGACGTAGATTCAAAGTTTATATTCATCTAAACGACTGGATCGTGTATAAATCTGTCAATGGCTGTTCGAGGTGAAAATAAGAAGATCGCTTTGTTAGAGAGTCGGTTGGCCCAGAAGCCAACAGATCTTGATGCATGGTTTAAATTGGGTGAACTCCAATTGCAAAATGGCAACGCACGGGCAGCTTTGAGGGCAAATGAGCAGGCGGCGATTGTTGCAATGAAGGCCGGTACGCCGGAGTACGCGATCAAGGCTTTGGAAAGAGCACACCAAATTGATCCACAGCATATTCGAACCTTAAGAGAATTAGCGCGTTTGTATCGAAGACAGGATGATTTGGTCCAATCGACACGATTTTATAAAAAAATGTATGGTTTGGCATCAGATAGTCGTCAAAAAGAGTTTCAAATTGAAGCATTAGAAGGATTGATTTCTCTGAACGATGCATCGGTTGGTACACGACTCGAGCTGGCGGAGCTTCTACTCGGAACGTCTCGGTCGGTTGAAGCTGTACCGCACTTTTATTATGTTTTTGAAGCATGTCGACGCCAAGCCAATATTGAAGATTTGGTTCGCGTTGGGGAGCGCCTTATTTATATTGATCGCTCGCAAGTCGAGGTGATGAAGACACTTGCTCGTGTCTATCTCGGACGGAAGCAACCACTTCGTGCCCAGAAAAAAATGGAGTTGGCCCTCAAAGAAGTGCCGCATGATATTGAAGTACTCGAGTTATTGGCAACGTCCTTTCAGGAACTTGGGGATCTGTATCGTGCGCGTCAACTCTTTCGTGAGACACTTCATCATGCTGAGGTTGAAGGACGGAAAGAAACAATCGTTCGTGTCCTCGAAAAAATTCGTCTGCTCGGCGGAACGTCAGTTGTATTAGATGCACCAAATCCACAAGAACTTGAGCGTCCTGGAACCTTCAAAGGCGGGTTGTCAAAAAGTCGGATTAACGAGCGTATTCAATTGCTCAGTCAAGAAGGCGCGCCGGTTGATTTAGGAGATTCGTCTTGGACGGCAAGAGAGCTTGAAGCACGTGCTTTTATCAAAATAGGCTTGTTACAAGATGCCGAGCGGGAACTGCTCAAAATTTTAGATCATCATGGCGATATTTTGAGTGTCTGGCTCTGGCTTGGTCATGTTTATGAGAAAACGGGACGAACCGACAAGGTGAAGCTTGCCCTCGAGAAGCTCATCCAACTTGGACAGCAAGAGGATGATCCAAGGGTGACAACATGGAAAAAGCAATTGACGGAGTTGCTCGATCATGATGGGATTGCTGATGCGCCGGAACTCGGCTCAAAAGCCAGCCTTGTCTTCGAACGCAGTCAAGTCATCGCGAAACAAGATCAAATTCAAATTCCGCAAGAGGTGTTATTTAATCTTGAGCGATACCGAAAAGATATCCCTCGCGATCATATTTCGTCGAAAAAACCACCCCCGCCACTGGACGAAGTGGCCTCTCGCGAGACACATGTTTTCGCAACACACACGGCGTCGGCAGAACCTGAGCTTATCGAGTCTTCATATATTATTCGGCACTCGGAAGCACGGCCTGCACTTGTCGCTGATGTAGAAGAATTGATTTCTCTTGCCGAAATGCAACCATATGATGAGACGGTATACCCTGTGTTAACCCGTCAGGAAACGGAAGGTGTCGCTCAAACCGAAGCGGCACTTAAGGAGGGAGATATACACCAAGCCGAACAGACAGCGCGAGGCATGCTCCATCAAAATCCTGCTCACCCGAAGTTGAAGGATACGTGGAGTAAAGTAGAGTCACAATCATGGTTCTTGCCTGATCCATCGATGCCACTCACATCGCTAGACACCGATCTCAATATTCTCTCAGTTGATTCCCTCACCAGTCCTGGGCAAACGCACCTCGAGCTTGCTCAAGCATATATTGAGATGGGTATGTATGAAGATGCCCTCGTTGAGCTTGATAATTTGATGCATGATGCAAAGTACTTGATCGATGCAGATATGATGAAGGCAGAGGTGCATCTTGAAATGGATGCGCCAAAATCAGCGCTTAAGTCTTTGATTAGACTTCAAAAAATGGAGTTGGGTCGCAATGACTCGATCCAAATGTTAAAACTTCTTTATCGAGCCCAAGGGCGTCTTGGGCAATTGCATATGATGCAAAAAACGAGACAAAAGCTTTCTGCGATGGGAATAAAAGTGTGAAAATCAGAAAACAGAATCATCGATTGCAGTGGTGCATGTCGCTTTTTATTTTGTCGAATAGTGCCTGCATCAGTTGTGACGAACTTGTTGAAGACATCTTAGATAGAGACGCAGGTGTTATCCCTGAAAAACCTGTGGATGCGGGTGAAGTGGGAGATGACGATGAAGAGACGCCATTTGTGTGTACTGAAGACTTAGATGGTATTGGTGACCCGTGTACCAATAGTCCAGATTCTCCTTTATGCGGTGTATTCGTCTGTTGTGAGCAAGGGATACCCGGATGTGATGGATCGAACTTATTCACATGTTTAGATCCTGGTGCAAATGCCTGTGGGGCTTGTGGGGACCTTGATGAGTCTGATGGCAGGCTTGGCACTGCTTGTGGAGAATATGGTTGTGGTACCTGGGAATGTGCTGATGATGGTTTAGGTGTTATTTGTCTTGGGGATCAGCCGACCAATGCGTGTGGCGGGTGCACAGACCTGTCAGAGACGCTCGAAGAGGCGGATATTGGTGATATATGTTCTGGATGTGAGACAGGTTTGTGGACATGTGGAGAAGATGGTGAGGCCGCATTCTGTGTCGGTGGGCGCGAAGACTCGACGCGTTGTGGCGGTTGTGAACCGTGTGTACTTGCCGAAGCTTTTATGGACGATCGTTTTGATGGTGGGTATATCCTGTCAGGAACAAGAGTCGTGATTGAAGATGTCGGAAATAATCAAATTTTTCTTCGCTTTCAACCACTTATCGAGGGGCCAGGTGCTGATGCGCTTGCCCAATCTGAGCTTATTTTGAGTAATGGTTTAATCGGTTTAGAAGAAACACGGTTATCACTCTTTCCTTTTTTCTCGGCGACGACAAATCAAGTGCCCGCCGACCCCGCTCGCCCGTATGAAATCGATCCATCGGTTCAATTAGAGGACTTTAACGTTGTTAAAATTATCGATCACCGTCTCGGTGTGACGATTTCGGAAGGGACACTCATTCACAGCGAATAAACCTTTGTATAATTTGGTGTTGTCTTCAATTAGCGGTAGCCTTTCGTAGAGATTAAAGATGTCACGAACGGCCTGGGTTTCCGATCCTTATTTAGAGTCGCGTCAGCAGTTACTCACACTGTTGACCGAAGCAGGGTGGCATGCCATCTCAAGCGCCCTCGATCTTGATGTCGAACATATTAAGGCGGCTCAACCTGATGCGATTTTTATTAGACAGGAGCGCGAAGGAACACTGGGTGGGGCAATACTATCAAAACTAAAGACACATATCCCCGTCGAAGAGACTGCGCTTATTTTGGTGTCCTCAGATATGACCACCGCTGATATTGAACGACACCAGCAAAGGGATGGCGCCGCAGATGCCTATCTCAAACTGCCGTTTGATCGCGTTGATATCGATGAGGTGCTCGAGGGGATTTCGATTCAACGACATGCTTTTTCGCCGAGCGAAACACATATACAACCCATTGAAGCGGGCGCACTCGAGCTCGATATTAGCATCGAAGGGACAGATGGTACATTGATCGATGTTCAAGCATTGCAAAAATCGAATGATGCCATGAAGCCTGTGCTCAATCCATCAGCAGAAGCCTTTGTTGAGGGGATATTACAAAAAGATCATGTGCCTGAGCACACATCATTATCTGAACGAGAGCAGGATACGATCGATCGATTACGTGACGCACTGAAAACATCAGAAGATAAACTCATCGAATTTCAAAGACGATGGACGGAGCGTGAAGAGCAAATTGAGAGTGAGCTTGAACGATCGCGAATCGCAAAAGAGAATCAACATCGCGCAGAAAAAGAACTGGTTGAGGTTCGTAAAAAACTTGAACAAATTGAGGCAAATGGTCGGCAGTCCGTGGTCGATCAAGGGGCCAAGGTTTCTGCGTTGCATGATGCACATCTCGAAAATGAACGACTATATCTCAAGACGGTTGCTGAGTTGGAGTCACAGCTCGCCCTTGAAAAAGAAACACACAAAGGCCTACAAAAGCAGCTTGAAAGCCTAAAAGACCAAAGACGTGATCAACATCAACACCTATCAAATACCTTGGCGGATACGGTACATGTGCGTGATGGTTTACTGGGCAGTTTAAAACTATATGCCGAGCACGCCGAATGGGCTGTCGCTGCACGCGACAGGCGGCGACAGCGCGTCCAAGAAGATGCCAAGAAAACGGTCTATGTGATTGATGCCTGGCGAGAGCGTGCACAATATTATGCAAAGATGTCGAGCATTCTTCAGTATCAGCTGAAAGAAAGGCTGGCTGAACAATTGCGGCGTCATGAGTCGAGTTATCGGGTCCTCGAACGACGCAGTGAAGAACGATATAAAGAGAACTTGTCACTCAAGCAACAGCATTACGACTTAGAGGCACAGAACCATCGGCTTGGTGAGTTGATAGAGTCTTACGAACGTCAGCGGTTGAAGCAAATGTCAACCGTCTCGCGTCAACTGTGGAAAGCGGATGATCGGTATCAACGCTTAAGAGAAGCCTATCTTCGTCTAAAACGAGAGCACCATCAACATGGATTGATGCTTCAAAATGAGCAAGCCATGGGGGCTGCAGCGATTCATATGATCGACAAGCGCCGGCGCCAACAAAAAGCGATCGCACAGGCTGTCGTCGACCGACTCAGCCAACAAAAGAAGACGCTGGAACAAGACCTTCAACAACTTCACGCAGCGCATCAGCATGATGTCAACACATTGCGTGACGAGCTTCAAAACGTGCGAACAATTGCAAATGAACAAGTTTCGGAGCTAGATGCCAAGCAAGCGGAAGTCATGCAACTGACCAAAAGCAATAAAAAATTGTCAGAACGGGGTGACGGATATCAAAAAGAGCTGGCGTATGCGAAAGAAGTGGCAGACAATCTAAAAGAAACACAAGCACAAAATGAACATCGAATTAAAATACTCGAGGAAGAATCTGAAAATCGCGCACGGATTGTTCAAGGTCTCAAAGGTGAACTGGACCGCCAAGTCGAACAACATGCTCAGGCTTCGCAACAATTCGTTGCACTCAGGGGCGGGCTTGAAAGCCAAATCAAAGCAGCCCTTTCAAAAGAAAAATCTCTCGAAAAAACGATTACAAAAGTTCAATTTGAACGCGGTCAACTTTCTGATGATGTTAAAAATAAGAAACGCATTATCACTGAAAAGAATAGAGAATTATCTGAGCTGAAAAATGTTGTCGCAGCGGAACAAGAAGCCAAAGCCGCCGTGAAAAAGCAGCTCACAATTTTAGAGAGTGAACATCAAGCTATTTTACAACAACTCAAGAAGGCGGCAGCGCTCAACCAGAAGATTCCAGGACTCGAGAAAGACGTTATACGGCTCGAGGAAAGTGTTCAGAAGGCTGAAGAACGTGGGCGACGGCTCACCCAGAAGATTGCACGGGATGAAGAGTCGATTGGCCGGTTAAGGGCCGAACTGGTTGACGAAAAACAAGCCAGTCTCGCACTGGTTCATCAAGTCACGACACTGCGAGAAACCGAAGATCGTTTGACGGCTTCTTTAACAGGAAAGACCAGGGCCTGGAAAGAGCTCCAAGAAAAGAGTAAAGAAGCGGCAGAATTATGGCGACAAGAGCGCGACCGATTGCGGGCTGCAATACGAGATATACTTGGTCCCGTCGAGCGTGTTGCTCGGTATATCGAATCGGATGCTGATCGATTGAGAGATATGGAGCAACATCTTGTCGATGTCCGTGCACTTATTCGAGAGGAGCCGAGTACACCCATATCTCGTCCTGTTAGACGAATTGAGCGCCAAGATAAAAGTGCCGAAACGCCTTTTGCCGCCCAACATACGGCTGTTGAGATGGAGCTATTGGTACTCGCCACAGCTGATGAAGTTTCGCAGCAGGTAAGTACGCCAGCTGCGTCGAATCCGGATCCGTACGATTTGGAAGCCCTCAAAAAAACACAAGCTGATATATCGATCAGTGATTTTGACAAACGTTTAGAACAAACGCCAAACGGAGATGAATCATGAGCACAGCAAGAGACGCCTTATTCGATGAACTCAGAACAATGTTTCCCAAAGGACGCAAAAAACTAGATGGCGAGGGTCTTAGAGCGCTTTTGACGCGTTATCGTATTCAGATGAAGGGGCAGGCCGTTGCTCGGACAAATACGACTGCACGAGAAGAGTTGGCACTTCGATTTGAAGAGTTGGTTCAGCAAAAGCCGACGAAGAAGGATGCTGC
Source organism: Myxococcota bacterium (assembly GCA_020627505.1). GTDB lineage: Bacteria > Myxococcota > UBA727 > UBA727 > JAHDBA01 > JAHDGS01. Next base: position 24,597 of record JAHDGS010000018.1, on the reverse strand, counting down.
ATTATCTGACTTGCTAACTCATTTTCGAATGCAGCATAAAAAGAAGCCTGCGGCGAAAAAAGCCTCCGGAACCTCGAAGAAACAAACCCAAAAAAGCCCATCCAAAAAGGCAAATGCCAAAAATAAAGCCGCTCGGAAAACAGCTGAGACCCAGAACGTGAAGGTGGATACAAATTCAAGCAAAGCCGCTGCGGCCGAAGCAGCTTTATCGAAAGAATCTTGGGCAGCAGAGCCGTTTGCGATCGGTGGTGGGCCGATGCGAAATGTGGCACAGCGTGCAACATGCCCGAAGTGTAAAAGTGAGGGGGTGACGATTGTGAAAGACTATGGTGAAGAACCGTATTACGCATGTATATACTGTGGTTGGCAGCATTTCGGGCACAAAGAGCAAGTTGATCAAGACGAAGCACTTGCACGAAGCTTGCTCGAAGACTAGATATCTGTTGAATCGGGATAGATCTCTTAAAAATATGAATATAAGTCGTTCTTTTTCGTCTTAAAAAAACTTGTATATATAATTCAATCAGTTAACATCTTTTAGATTTTTAGGAGGTACTATGAAAAAAGAAGCGCTCATACTTTTATCGCTTTTAATCTCAATTAATATTTCGGCTCAAGAAGAGGGCGGAACAGTGAAGAAGTCGTTGATGGACGATGCGAATAAAGTCGCAGAGGAAATGAAACCGGCTGACGAGGCTGCGCCAGCTGAAGGCGCTGAAGCAACAGAACAAACAGCAGAAGAAAAAGCAGTTGAAGAAGCTGCTGAAGCGGGTGCAGAAGAAGCGGCAACCGGTAAAGAGTCACTTGAAGTAAAAGCGGACGAAGCAATGGCTGACAAAGCTGAAGAACTCGCCACGCAAGACCCGAGCACAAAAGCTGCTAAAGAAGCCGCTGATGGTGTGGCTGTTGGTGCGGCTGGTACAGACGTCATCGGTGAAGCAGCTGTTCGACCTGATGATTGGGTTCACGCGAAAACACTTTCTGTCGGTTTTTCAGGTTCATACACAAACAATAATAACCTACTCGTCGGTGCAACACCTGGTAGCTTCATGCAAGCTGGTGGTATCATCAACGGTGGTTGGGGTATGTTGAAAGGTGGCCATGAGATTATGAATGAAATCAGCTGGGCTGAAGGCATTTTTTACTCGCCAGCACTTGGTAGTCTCAGTGATGGTAACTTCCAAAAAGCAACTGATAATCTATCGTTGACATCCACATATAAGTATCACTTTGAAGATATCGATTGGATTGGCCCATATGCGAAGTTGAATATTGCAACTCAAGTCTTTAACAACTGGTACCTTGATGGTGTCAAGAGTAACCTCGACTTTGAAACAGGCGAGTTTGATGCATCAGGTAACCCTATTGAGGATATTCGTTCTCTCGAGGCACAAAAGAAACAGAAGATTTCTTCTGCATTTGAGCCGACCACATTGCAGCTTGATTTCGGTGCATTCTTGCAGCCGAAGCAATATCCACCAAAGTTGAACTACTTCTTTAACTTGGGTCTGTCACAACGTTCACAATTTGCGCAAGACGGTCATATTGTGACTGGTGTTGAGGCAGGAACATTAGCTGACGGTTCTGCTGGTAACCTTGTGTCGTTGACAAAACTATATGACTACAACTCATTTGGTTTAAATGGCCAAGCGAACTTCAATGGTGCATATCAGAAAAATATCCTTTGGGGATTGAACGTTGGCGCATACTATCCACTTGCGATCTATGGTTCAAATGACCCTGCAGCTGAAAATGCAGAGGGTATTGACGTTCTGCATATGAACGTTGCTGGTAAAATCTCATTTATGGTTGGCGAATATCTATCTGTTGATTTTGTCCAACGCTTCATTCGTGACCCATTCGTCACACGTGAATGGGAAACAAGCGGTGAGTCATCATTCTCGAATGACTGGCAGGCACAATCTGCGATCTTGTTGAGCGCTGGCTTCAACTTGCTATAAATGATATCGCGATATGAAAAAGAGCCTCACGAAAGTGGGGCTTTTTTCGTATATACAGTGAAATTACACATCGAAAACATGCATTCACGGTGTGCAAACGCTATGCTGAATTCATGCCGTTTTCAAATCAAGACAGTGACAGCGCCCTTTTAAGGGGACTCAGCTATTTTTTGGTACTGTTTTGTCTATTTGGTGACTCTGCTATTCATGCCATGTGTGAACAAGATGCAGATTGTGATCATGGAGAGATCTGTGAGGCAGGAAGCTGTGAAGCAAATACATGTCAAAATGCGTCAACCTGTCATGCACCCGGCGATCGTCATGTCATTTGTGCAGAGACAGATCGTGTGCCTACACAATGCAAAGCATGTGTTGATGATAGATGTTCTCTCAATTGTACAACAGATGGCGCCTGTGATGACGGTAACCCATGTACTGATGACACCTGTTTTCCAAATGCTGGTGGCTGTGCCTATGAACAGAAACCTTTTGGAACAGATTTAGGCGGCTCGTTTTGTGATGAAAACGCGCGAGAAGTGAATTGCTTACGAAATGATCAGTGTGACGATGAGAACCCATGCACCTTAGATATATGTGCGGGCGGCGCGTGCCGTTTTGAGGCTATTGTGTGTTCTGGCACCGAACGTTGTGTCGATGGAGAGTGTGTCGAATGTTCTACAGACTCTGATTGTGTCGATGATAACGACTGTACGATCGACAGATGTGTTAGTGGTGGATGTACCTATACACAAAAAGATAATTTTGATTTTTGTACGGGACCAGGTGCTGGCGCTGGTGGACTCGGGCAATGCAAAGATGGCGTCTGTGTGGATTGTTTGAACGGATCGGGTTGTCCGAGTGATTATACATGTGAGAATGAAGTATGTCTTGGATGTGTATTTAACAGTGATTGTGATGATTTGAATGCATGTACAACAGAGCAATGTGACGACCGACAGTGTATCTATACCGAGCCTGAATGTGCTGACAATGAATTCTGCCAAGAAGGTGCGTGCCTCGAGTGTGTATTTGATAGCCAGTGTGGTGATGAAGATCCATGTACACGTGATCGATGTGACGACGGGCAGTGCATTCATGAAGCCGTGACCTGCGCAGGCAATCTGATTTGTGTCGATGGAAGCTGTGTTCAGTGTGAACTCGATTCGACATGTGATGACCGAAATCCATGTACTGCAGATCGATGTGTCGACGGGGCATGTACATCTACGAATATGGAATGTGACGCAGGCACTTTTTGTGCAGATGGTCGCTGCGTATCGTGTGTCGCCGATGCACAATGTGCTGCTGAAGAGCGATGTTCAAATGGTCGCTGTATCTTTGTGCCCTGTGATGGCGGCTGTGGCATACGAGAGACATGTGACGGACAAAAATGCGTGTGTGAAACAGGATATAAAGACTGTGGTGCTGGTTGCGTGAATATTCGGAGTGATGAATCTCATTGTGGGGGATGCGGATTTATTTGTTCTCCTGGTGCGGCATGTATCAATGGGACGTGTTTTATCGAGAATACAGAACCGGTCGTTTCTGCTGATGGTGGTGTGAACGAACCTGAAATTGTTGGTTGTGGTGGATGTCAACATAGTCCTTTATCGCCTATAATGTTACTTTTTGGTTTGGGTTTCGCATGTGTCAGAAAGCGGAGGATATGTTGAGTTATCGATGCCATCGAATCGTATATGTGTCTTCGCTATGGTTGTGCTTGGCGGTGAGTGGCCTCATCGGTATTGTCGAACTTCATGCAATGGAATGCGATGATATTGAAAATGATGGAAATCCATGTTTCGAACCCATTGGTGGTACCTGTCAAGATCTTGAGTGTCAGTGCCCGACAACAAGTCCTTATGTCTTTGATGGCGCCTGTGTGATGTGTCGAGACACAGATAATGATTGTGTGCCGCACCGACGATGTGAGAATTTCGAATGTGTCGCCCGTGACTGTGATAACGCTTCAGATTGCCGTATCGAAAATGCAGATTGTACCTCAGGTCAAGGCGGTCCTGATCAATGTGGTGGGTGTGTGGCGAGTCGGTGTCGAGCAGATTGTTTCGATGGTAACCATTGTAATGATGATAACCCGTGTACGTTGGATGCGTGCAGTTTCGAGCTGTGTACACACTCGTTTTCAACAATTCATACACAAGTCAGTGTCGATGGTGAGATCCGTTACTGTGATGGGCAAGGCAATGCTGTAGGCTGTACCCATGCCTCTCAGTGTGATGACGGGGACCCATGTACTGAGAATGTGTGCCGTCTTGGTGTGTGCGATAACGATCCTGTTTTTTGCCCTGAGGGTGAAGTCTGTGTTGAAGGTGATTGTCACGAATGCGTACTCGATTCAGAATGTCATGATGACAAATCATGCACTACGAACAGATGTGAGGGCGGCACATGTGTTTTTGCCGACGTGACGAATGGGACATTATGTACAGATGGCCCACAAAGCGGGCAGAACAACGATGCTTGTTTTAATGGAGAATGTGTTGATTGTGTTGATAGTGGTGGTTGTGCGGCAAACCAGGTGTGTCAACAAAATAGCTGTGTTGGATGTGTGTTCGACAGTGATTGTGGTGGCACTAATTTGTGTCAGCCCCTCTCTTGTGAAGATGGTGTCTGCACCGTTGAGCCAGTTGAGTGTGAAGATGAAGAAGTCTGTGTTGATGGAAACTGCATCGCCTGTCTTGATGACGCCGATTGCGCCGATGACGATCTGTGTACCTTGAACGAATGTGTCGACGGTCAATGTCAAGACAGTGAGTTGACGTGCCCAGAAAGTTTGCAATGTGTCCGCGGTGATTGTGTCGCGTGTCGTGAAGATAACGATTGTGACGATAGGGTCGGCTGTACTGATGATATCTGCGCAAGTGGACAATGCCAGCATACGCCCAAAACATGCTCGGCAGGTCGGTTTTGTGATGAGTTTTACGCCAGGTGTGTTGGCTGCACAGCAAATTCAAATTGTGCCCAAGGCGAGCGTTGCGATGAGGGTGAATGCGTTTCTGTGCCGTGTCAGCCGGGTTGTTTTGATAATGAAAAATGCATCAATGGCGCGTGTTATTGCGAAACCGGATATACGGGTTGTGATGGACGTTGTGTTGATTTGAGTGCGGATACTGCAAACTGTGGTGACTGTAACTTCGTTTGTTTCGAAGGATTAAGTTGCGTCGTGGGAAACTGTGTCGAGCGAAGTGATGGCATTTTAACCCCGACGCCGAAGAACCCGGTGACAACAGAGCCCACGACAGGGTGTGTCGGATGTTCGTCGACAACAGCCATATTTGATTTGTCTCTATGGATGTGTGGGATCGCAGGCTTACGTCGAAAACGTGTAAGTTGATGGGGCACATGTGCCTGTCTCACTTACAGACAATCGTCCGATGAACTCGCCTGACGATTTATTTATAGTATAATTATTAAAGAATATTATGGAGGCTTCTGTGAAAAAGATCACCCTAAGTTTAGCATTGTGTGCACTATTGACCGGTGGTGTCGCATGTTTGAATAATCATTTTTCGACAACCCCTCAACCATCAAACGATTTTTCATCAGCATCATTTGAAGATGATGACTATGTATATACATCAGGTGAATTAGATGGAGAGCTGGATACGAGAGATCTATTAGAAGCAACGGTGATTGAAGAGCTCAACATAGCACGTGCCGCCAAGTGTGATACTGCGCCAGCCGATTTGATGGCTAATGGGTCTCTGACCTCGACTGCCTTGTTTATGCACGATGTATCAAGCCAAGATTTAGTGCCAGAAGATGTTCGGAATGCCTTTCGTTCATTGAATGATGTTGCGAGTTATCAAGGTTGGCTCGGAGTTAGTGTTCAGGGACTGAGTGTTGGTGCGGATGCGGATCAACCTGAATTGGGGCCTGAAAACTTTGTGAATCGACTTTTTGGCAGTGCGGTAGCGAAGAGCTACTTGTGTGATGTCGATTTTAGTGACGTTGGCATTGCATTAGGGCACAATGCGCAACTCAATTCCGTCGGATACGTGGTCCTTGGACAAGTCGATGATTCATCTTCAGGTGAAGATGTTGATGCAGGCATGTAGAATGAGCATCAAATGCGCCTTTTTCGCGCATGCACATTTGCGGCTGGTATCTATCACACGTTAATACAACTTAGAGGTATATGATGTTTAGAAACGTATTTGTCGTCTCGTTGTGGAGTTGTATTTTTTTGATGCTAAGTGGGTGCGAACGCGCACCGGTGGATGTCGATATCGATATCGCAAATGTGGCGCTTGTTTCACCAATGAATGCACTCGGTTGTAGTTCGGTTCAAGTCGTTGATTTTTGTACAACTGACGATGATTGTAATCCTGGCGGAGATTTGTTGTGCCGAGCCCGTTCAACTTGTGAAGGCTTTACATGTACTGTGCCTGACACATTGCCACAAAGAACGGCGTGTTCTGTTGATGGCACATCGGGTTTATGTGACGGTGCCAGTGGATGTTGCGTGACATGCATCGATAGTTCCGATTGTGCTTTAGGGGAATCCTGTGGATCTGGTGGTTGTGAGGAATGCGTTGATGGAGCGGCCTGTGGTTCATGTCCAGCTGCGAGACGTATTTGGCGAACAGTCGATACGGCTGGAGAATGTGTCGAATGTGTTGATAGCGATGATTGTCCGAATAGCTCACAAACATGTGAATCGTTTCAGTGCGTATTCCCGGCGGGACCAGTCTGTTCTGATTGCTCAGACCTTGATAATGGTGAAATCGGCTGCGAACAAGGGCAAGTCGCAACCAGTGCGGGTGAAGAAGAAGTGATTTGGGATGGTAATAATTATCATTGGTCTTGTATTTTACTCACCGAGATTGCGGAATGTTCTCAGTGTACGTGCCAACCATTGACCGAACAGGAAGCATGTACAGATCGTGGTATCGAATGTGGTCAGGTTGACAACGGATGTGCCCCACCAGGACTTAATTGTGGCGGCTGTCCAAATGGTGAATCATGTTATTTTGGGCAGTGTGAGCCCACCATTCCAGCTCCAGTATGCGAATCATGCGACAACTTATTGTCAGGCGAAATTGGCTGTGCGGTGGGTCTTCCTGTCGATCGAGAATGGAACGATGATGACGGCGTGCTGACATATACATGGTCATGTGTGACTGAAAATAACTCGCCGGCAAACTGTGGTTCGTGTGGATGTCATGCGCTTGATGCGTCTGAGGCATGTGATGGTACGGAGTGTGGTCCTGTAAGTGATGGCTGCAACGCCCTGATCGATTGTGGTGGCTGTGGTCAAGGAGAAACATGTCAGACAGGCATTTGTACAGAAGTACAGTGTGGACAAGAGCTATGGTCGCCACCCCGGCATGAATTCTTTTGTGGTGATGAATTTGAGCAAACTTCTAACTGCGCGAACATTCGGACTGCAGAAGGGACGGTTTGTCCAAATGGCCTCTTATGTGAAAACGGTGCTTGTGTTGTTGATCCTGGCTGTGTTGATTGTGAGATAGAGCAAGCGTGTATTGATAGCAACTGTGTCGATATCCCATCATGTGAAGGTGTGACGTGTGGACCGAATGAAACATGTTTCCGTGGAGAATGTCGAGCCAATGCACCGTGTGAGAATTTAACATGTGATGGTGTTGGAGAAATTTGTGTTGTCGATCAAAATGGTGTTGCCCTATGCGATTGCGCCGATCCTGGTCAACGCAACTGCGGTCAAGGGTGTATCGATATTCTAGATGACGAAGCCAATTGTGGAGGGTGTGGACGTGTTTGTTCTCTCGAGTGTGTTCAAGGTACATGTGCAGAGTGTAATAGCAATGATGACTGTACGGCGACACCGGATGAAGGGAAGGAGTATATTTGCGTGACACAGACACGAACCTGTGAGCAACGGGATATTCAATGTGCCCCCAATGAAACCTTAGTTGGGAATGATTGTGTTCCGGCTTGTGGCACCGCATCAGATTGTGCTGATGACGGCGACCCGTGTACAGAAAGTATATGTGAACAAAATATTTGTAAAACCACAGATGCACCGGATGGCACGATTTGTAGCAATGCCGGCCAGGGGGACGATCAATGTTTAGCGGGTGAGTGTGTCGACTGTGTCGATGATGATGGGTGTGAGTCTCCAACGACATGCAATAGTGAGAATGCATGTGGCGGCTGTATCAATGATGGTGATTGTGATGACGATCGATCATGCACAACAGATACATGTGCTTCAGATGGAACCTGCACGCATGAAAGTACGTGTGATGAAGACGAGTTCTGCACAGAGAATGGTTGTGTCGAATGTGAAGACAATTCGAATTGCAATGATGATAATACCTGCACGACCGACACATGTAATGATGATGGTGTATGTGAATACACACCCATCACATGTCCTGGTGGTGAACAAATATGTCAGAATGGTAGCTGTCCTCAATGTAGTACAAACAGCGATTGCGATAACGAATTTGACTTATGCACAGATAATATATGCGAGGACGGTTCGTGTGTATACCCTGATATCGATTGTGGTGATGCCATTTGTGATTCATCGACAGGTCAATGTGTCGAATGTCGGACTGATGGCGATTGTGGCACAGACTTTAGTTGTAGCTCGCTTGGCCGTTGTGAGGAATCAATTTCAACTGGGCCTGATGAGCTCGTTTGTAATGGACAAGTCGTGAACCGTTTGATCGATCCGAATAACTGCGGCAACTGTGGAACAGCTTGTCAGGTTGGGGCATCTTGTATCAATGGTGTTTGTGACAATACCTTTGTTGGTCCGGAACCTACACCGCCGGGATGCGGATGCGACTCAACAGATCCAAGAGAGCTATTCACCTTGATGATTGGTTTGAGCGGACTCGGTTTGATTCGTCGTCGTCGCGTTAAGAAGCCTGAATGACAGTTTGTCCCTTCATATAGGGGACAAGCACATCTGGTATCTTAATTGAGCCATCTGCTTGTTGATAATTTTCTAGAATTGCAACCATCGTTCGACCGATAGCAAGACCTGAACCATTGAGTGTTGTCGCCACAACAGGTTTAACTTTTTTATTGCCCTCGGAGACTGGGCGATATCGAATACCCGCTCGCCGCGCTTGATATGTGCCAAAAGTGGAACATGACGAAATCTCACGATAGGTATTTTGGGAGGGGAGCCACACTTCGATGTCAAAGCACTTCTCTGCAGAAAAGCTCAAGTCACCGGCGCACAGTTGAACGATACGATGCGCCAACCCGAGTTGTGAGAGTATATCACTCGCCCGTTCAACCATCGCATCGAGCTCTGCATCCGCTTGTTCTGCAGTTGTGAAACGGACCATCTCAACTTTTTCAAATTGGTGCTGCCGAATCATGCCTCTGGTATCTCGACCAGCTGCACCGGCCTCCGAGCGAAAACATTGAGAATAGGCAAAGAAGCGTTTTGGCAGTTCAGTCGCGTCCAAGATCTCATTTGCATAGTAGTTCGTGACCGGTAATTCTGCTGTTGATATTAAGTAGAGTGGGTCATCGATAGATCGAGCTGTCTTAAACATCCCGTCTTCAAACTTGGGAAGTTGGCCAACGCCGACAGCTGCTTCAGGGCGAACCAATAAAGGTGGTGCAAGTTCTGTATCGCCTTTTGAAGCATGATAATCGATCATAAAATGTGTGATGGCACGATTTAATGCACAGCCAGCGCCCTTTAAGAACACGAATCGACTACCAGAAATTTTGGCAGCACGTTCAAAGTCAATGATGCCAAGCGCTTCGCCGATGTCGGTGTGATCGCGGACTTCAAAGTTGTATTCTGGTGGCGTGCCGACACGCTTGATTTCGACGTTGGCATCTTCATCTGCCCCCTCGGGAACGTCAGCACGTGGAATATTTGGAATCGAGAGCAGCATGCTTTGGAGACGTTCATTCGCGTCGTCAGCTTCAGTTTGCAAGGACTTGATCTCTTGGCTCAAGGATTTCATCTCAGATCTTTTCTCTGCGATCACTTCAGGGGTGGCACCTTTCATCATTCCATTTAATTCGTTTCTTTTTTCTTGTTTTGCCTGTAAAGTGGTTAACGCGCTGCGTCGCGACTTGGATAACGCACATAGATCATCTAACCCTTCGATTTCACCCCTTTTTTCGAGGCTTTGAACGGCAGCATCTGGGTCTTTCTCGAACAGCTTAATATCGATCATGATATCTCCTTATCGGTGAGAAAGGCATACCATGTTTTTTCTGTCGCCAAAGATTATTTTTAATGCTATAAGAAATAGGCCCAAATGGGCGAGTCTGAAATATAGAATCAATATTTTGTAGCGTAATTTAAATCGGAGCGAATATTATATGGTAAAGAAGACTGTTGGAAAAAATACGACTGCTCGAAAGAAAACAGCAACAAAAGGTGCAAAAACCAAAACAACAAAAACAGCGGCAAAATCAGCCTCAAAAGCAAAAAGTAAAACAACGACTTCGCGCTCAAAAACCAATACTGCCTCAAAAACGAAGGCTGTAGTAAAAGGGGCGACCACGAAAAAGTCGACAACGAAAACGACCGCGAAGAAGCCCGCAGCTAAAAAAACGGCAGCCAAGAAACCGAGTGCAAAGAAGCCTGCAGCTAAAAAAGAAACCACCTCTATAACAAGCTCGATCGCTGAGGCGATGTTCGCTGATGCGGTTATGAATGAAGACCAAGCGCTCGAACGTCAAGCTGAACGTGATCGAAAAATGCGTGACTTATGTACACGCCTTGCGATTTCTCAACCACAATACGACGAGATGGCCAACCTCGAGCTCGCAGCCAATGTGATTTTTAACTATGACCATAGTGCAATCGATGCACTCATTTGGATCATTGAAAGTGGTGATGATGTACATGGGCAAGACGCTGCGAAGGTCATTGCTGAAGTTGCTGGTCGTGATGCGGATTTAATCGAACCTGAGCTAGACCGCCTTGTCGCATTAATGGATGCAGACGAGCGTATGCTACCATTTGTTCTCTGCGCAATCGCACCAATGGCCCACCAGGTTGTTGGCGACATGGTGTATTACACAGATATGTTGTGGCAGTATGTGAACGAAACTGAGACTGATATCGATATGGCACAACTGGCTTCAGTGAAGATATTATCTGCGATGTGTGGTTCTGGTGCTGATCAGGCACGTGTTCTTGCAGGTGGTCTTGTCGATCTCTTGGCGCATTGTCGCTCAAAAGATGTCGCCGTGTTTGCTGAAGCGATCTTACCTGCTTTAGGTGATTCACATAGCCATCGTGCAAAACCCGTGCTTGATCGTCGTATCAAAGAATTGGCACCTGCTGAAGTCGCGCGGCTGCGACGCGCGATTCGGGCAGCCCAACTGAAGCGCGTTTCGCACGCTGCTTAGTCCCTAGCAATGATCGGCAACGGTGCATTTAAGCTTAGTCTAAAAAGACGCTTGCCGAGCGTCTTCCAAGACGCTGCAAATAGCCAGAAACAGCTGATGTTTGATGGACCAGATGGCCTAAAGCCAGATAGCCGTTATGCGATTAAAGAAATCTGTGAAGACCACGTTGTGATTGCGTTGTTTGGGGATACCGATTTGGTGCTCCCTTATACTTCAATTGTTTCGATGAACGATCAGCCCAAAAGGCTGACCATCCGTTACAAATAAATGACGATGAAGACCCGTGTTGCTGTCATTATGGCTGGTGGTGCAGGAACACGCTTTTGGCCACTGAGTCGACAACAAAATCCAAAACAATTTATCCCGTTCTTAAATGGAGCAAGCCTCTTTCAAAGAACATATCAGCGCCTACAAAGTACGGCACTATTCGATCATATCTTTGTTGTCACAAATGAAAATTACCGCAGACACGTGCTCACTCAAATTGAGAATATTGATGCGGCACATGTCCTTGTTGAGCCGATGCGGCGAGATACGGCTGCGGCGATTGCCTATACAAATCATATACTATCTCACCGATTGGGTTTCGTGACCTGTGCGTTCTTCGCAGCAGATCATTGGATTGAGAATGAACACGCATTTGCAGAAGATATTGACAGTGGTCTCATATGCGCCGAAGCCTCAAGCGATATCATTACAATTGGTATTCAGCCGACATATCCGGCGACAGGTTATGGGTATATTGAATGTACTGATATCACTACATCAAAAATTGATGTCAGACGGTTTGTCGAAAAACCTGATGTCGAAACGGCAAAAACATATCTACAGGTCGGAAATTATTTATGGAATAGTGGGCTCTTTATCGCGACGTCTAGAACATTGACTGCAGCATTCGAACAGACATCTCCTATTTTTAATCAGGCATTCTCAACTTTAAGCAACGTGCCGTCTACTGATCAAAATGTCCTGCGAAAATGCTTTGAGGCCTTACCTAAAAAATCATTCGACTATGTGGTAATGGAGCACTACCCACACATTAAATGTATTAAAGCTTCTTTTGGGTGGGACGATGTTGGGACTTTTTCGTCCTATGAAAAGTACATCGATGAGATCGATACCAATCGAGTACTTGGCGAACAGATTGTTTGTGAAGCTGCTGAGCGAAATACGGTGATCACCAATTGTGAAGGCCTCACCGCACTAGTTGGTGTCAAGGATTTGACGATTGTCCGTGATGGGCAAGATATTCTGGTTCTAGGCCAGGGCGGGGAGTCACACCTTAAAAAACTGAGCCAAAAGCTACCAGACGAGGTTTGCTAGTGAATCAACCCATAGCACCGTTCAAGGCATATGATATACGTGGAGATACGGTTGATTTCGTCACACCTGATTTTGCATATCGTCTTGGTGTCACTTTAACAAAACATTTGTCGGCAACGCATATCGTAATAGGTCGTGATGCCCGTTTAAGTGGTAAAACACTTGCCAATGCGTTCACGGCAGGTGTCATTGCCTCAAGCGGTAAAGTTTTTGACCTTGGACTTTGTGGAACAGAGCTTGTGTACTATGCGACACAGATTGAACGTCGATATCAGGCTGGTGTGATGATCACAGCAAGTCATAATCCCAAGAATGATAATGGTTTTAAGATCGTTTTATCTGGCGCGCGACCCCTCTATTTTGGCAATGGACTTGAGAAGGTTGCCTCGATGATGGGCGATGTTGAGACGGTGCCAATGAATCAAAATGTACCGAAGACAGATATCGATATTTGGTCTGAATATATTGCGCATATCTTGTCCTATGTTGATGTCTCGGCATTGAAACCAATGAAGATTGTAATGGACTGTGGCAATGGTCCTGCAAACTTGGTTATCGAGCGTCTTCGATCTTATCTTCCTGCTGAGCTGGTGACCATACGTTCAAAAATCGATGGGCACTTTCCGCAAGGTGTACCAAACCCAATGCTTGAAACGCAGCGTCAGTATATTTGTGATGCTGTCATTGAGCATGATGCTGATTTTGGAGTGGCATGGGATGGTGACTTTGACCGATGCTTTTTCGTTGACGAACAAGGACAGTTTATCGACGGGTATTATATTGTTGGACTCCTCATTGAATCGCTCAGTGCATCTGGTGCATCGAGATTTGTGCATGATCCGCGTGTATATTGGAATAGTTTATATCTAACAGATAAGTATGCCGGCACAGCCCTTCGCTCTAAGACTGGCCATGCTTTTGTCAAAGAGACGATGCGACAGCATGACGCCGATTATGGAGGCGAAATGAGTGCCCATCATTATTTTAAACGTTTCGGGTACTGCGACTCAGGTATGATACCATGGTTATTGATTTACGCGCACTTGAGTCGTTCGAACAAGAGGCTGAGTGCATGTGTGAAACAAGCGATGGTACGCTTTCCGTCTAGTGGTGAAATAAACTTTAAAGTCGAAGATACCGAGTATGTGATGCGGCATATTTTGGATGATTATTCGAGCGAAGAAGACATGCAGCTCGATGATGTAGACGGTTTAGATATGTCGTTTGATTTATGGCGCTTTAGTTTACGAAAGAGCAACACAGAGCCCCTCTTACGATTAAATGTTGAAACACGCGGTGATGAGCATTTATTGAACGAAAAAGTAGAAGAACTCTCTGCTAAGATAAAAACGGCTAGTGAATTAAAAGCCCAAATTTAAAAATCAAGTACCACGCGATAATAAAGAGTAACCACTCGAAGACAGCTTTGAAAAGACGTGGTGATACGTGACTAATTAAACGGCGCCCAAAATATGTACCGATAAATGCACATGGGAGAAGGAGGAGCAACAATTCGAAATAGGGTTCATATGAGAATCCAATCGATAAAAAGACCGGTAACTTCACAAGATGAACAACTGTTTGACAGGCAGCTTTGGTCGCGACGATATCTTCATTCTCCATATCACTGCGCAAAAAGAAGGGGGCAATAAATGGGCCAGTCGCACCAACAAATATACCAAGTAGGCCGGTCAAAAATCCAAGCGGTATGTATATGAATAGCGGCGGGTTGAATGATTTAATACGTAGACGTTTCCATAGAAGAAAGGCGAGAATGAAAATACCGATCCACCCTTTGACCCAGTCGTAGTCTTTGCCGCCATGCACCATTGCGGCGATCCATGCGCCCACAGCAGTCGGTGGGCCAAAGAGAGCGACTATTTTCCACCGGATATCAGACCAAAAGACAGCAATGCGCGAGAAGTTCGCGCCGAGTTGGGTCAGTCCATGTATCGGCACCACTGCTTGACCAGGTAGAAAAAGGGTCATGACCGCCAGAAGCGCAATCCCACCACCCATACCTGTCACCGCTGAAAAGAGCGCCGTGATGACAGTGGCTGCCATTAAAAAAATTGGCATAAGAATGAGATTAGGTGAAAACGGCGTAAAAGTCTAGTCGTAGGCTTATATGGTGACTTGTTGTTCTTTATTGATTGGTTGGTTATAAATATTGCATGTACTGCCCGAAGAGTTTCGAAGATGAAAGCCCTGAAGCGTTTGTACGTTTTGTTAAGGAATATCCGCTTTCGTTATTAACTGTTTGTGGTGAGGATATCTTCCAAGCATATATTCCGCTTGTTTATTATGAAGGGGACTTCTTAGGGCATATTGCAAAAGCCAACCCTTTACAGAAATATATTGAGCAGAAATCAAAATGTGTCTTCGTATTTTTGGGCCCTCATGCAATGATTCCGGCCGGCTTCCATGAAAATGACGATGCCGTGCCAACATGGAATTATGAAATTCTACAGTGCAAAGGCGAATTTACTTTAGTTAGTGATGATGACAAAGAAAGTGATATGCGTCGAATCAATCAGGCGTTTGATCCAAATTGGTCTATGGATAAGCTGACGCCTGAGCGTAAACAGATGATGATGCGTTCAATAACGCCTTTTCGGCTCTCATTAGAAAGCTATATTTATAAGCGAAAGCATAGTCAGAATAAATCACTAGAAGTACAGCAAAGTGTGATTCGAAATTTAGCGAGAGGAAAAATTGATGCTAAGACAGTCGCAGATAGAATGCGACAACACTTCTAAATACCGATTAACTCCATAATATCTTTCACGAGATCGAGTCCTGTCAAATCTGATAAATCTTGATAACCACCTGGGCTAAAAACATTGACTTCAACGACTTTGTCACCAATTAGCTCGATTCCTGTGAGTGGCAAGCCATCTTTTTCAAGTTGTTTGGCGACCTTAAGACATATCTTTTCTTGTTTTTTAGAAAGGGGGGTCACTGAGACGACTGCACCCAGTGCAACATTGCTCCTAAATTCTCCTGGCCGAGGCGTCCGTTTGATACCAAAGACTTGGTCATCGTTTGTTCGACCCAATAATTTCGAGCCGAGGGTGAGCACTCGAATGTCACCTTCGGCGGCTTCAGGCAAAAACTCTTGTAGAACCATAAAACCTGTGCGCCCCAGAATATCAGCGATTTGATTGATGTTGAGGGCGTCGGTATTTTCGATGAAAAAAACGTCTCGACCCTGAGACCCCATAAGTGGTTTGATGATAAATGGGCCTGCAAAATCAGTCGCAGCACGTTTAACATCAGAAATACTGTGACAAATATGTGTCTTTGGCACGGTTTGGCTTGGCAGTGTGACAGTATAAAACTTACTGGAAGCCTTCTGCAGACCCGTTGGCTTGTTGAGTACCTTGATTCCATTTCGATGGGCGACAGTTAGAATATTAAGTGTGGTTTGGTGTGCCCACACATGAGTGAGGTCTCGTCCAGGGCTGGTCCTTACCCAGATGGTGTCATCGACTTCTAAACGACACGAACTTGGCTTTATTTTTGAAATTCGATTGTACAACTTCTTCTCTGATATCGAATCAAATTTGTCAGCGTCAAGTTTAAGTACATTTGCAAAAATATCTCGCTCACTTGAAATCGAGAAATTGAAGACATCGGTCAGCCCGACATCTTGGCCTCTTTGCGTACACTCCCAGATTAATCGAAGTGTCGCCGAACCCTTTTTGATACGCCATCGATCATTCAGAACAAAAATAATCATAGTCTGACCTCAGAACCGAGTTCTTCTATTAATTTCTCGTCGTCATTCATGGATTTGAGTAGTCGTTTATTGATGCCTCCTTTTTGTGTTGCGAGCCTTCTTGCCATTTTATCGATTGCAACGACTGATAAGACGGTCTGAATATAAGCTTCAATTAAGTCATCTGGACCAATACCCAAGCGATTAAAGTCTAGTCGATCCATTAATATCAATCGATCTGTCTCTGCAGCCCAGCCACCGTCCGCTTGTTTTTGTGATAAGTTTGTACCGAGCATATCCCAACTTGAGCTACTATCATTCAGCTCGCGGGCGAGTGGTTGCCGTGCCCGTCGGGCATAAAAAGCAATCGGCCTAAATCCTTCAGGACCAGAAGTCACCATGACGCGCAAATCTGCGGCAAAAATCTCACCTCTTTTATTTGGAACGGTACCGACATGATAGTACCGACTACCTTCATGTTCCGAACTCCAACTGGCGTTACCGATCAAAGCTTGCACAATAAATTGATTGTAATCGTGTTCGAGCCGCATAAAGTTATCGAGTTCACGCTGATTTGTGATTGTCCAGACACCTTGGCCTGCATTCGAATATGGATTTTTAATAACAGCTTGTCCACCGAATCGTTCAACCCATATTGGAATCTCGGCTTGCGCGACATCGCGAATTGTTTGTGGTGAGTGCAATTTCAGACCGGTTTGCGCAAGTTCAGCATTTAAGAGCTCATAGGCTTTGGCGGCCATGAGCTTGTTGCGGCCACCGGCCAAACAACCATGAATTGGATTGGATAAAAATGTTTTGAGTCTGCTGGGCAGTCGGGTCCATGGTTTTTGTGTGACATAACGAAAAGCGGCTCGCACAGGCTGCCAAGTGTCATCATGAATTTTAATCTCAAGCACTTGATCTCGATATCGGTAGGCTTTTTCCGATTGAGCTGAGTCAATTGCCATCGGTACAATATGGACCTTTTCATTAAATGCTTGTGACATTGCTGCGGCATAACCATACGCCTCGAGCTGATTTTTGTCGCATAAGACTGCCAAACACCCTTTGAGTGAGCGGGACCTTTTTTTGACACGCGGTACAAACATCATCCGAATGACTTCTCCGAAACCACCTAGTTCATCTGCATCAGAGAGACGTGGCATACTTTTGTTGCCAGAAGGACATGAGTTTGTCTCAACCACGGTCATACGTCGGTGACCGGTTGCCGTTGTCGTATAAAATAAGTCTGCGCCTGCCCACATTAGATACTTTGACGTGTGTTGAAGTATCCCTGTCAGTGCTTCTTCATCAACACTTGGGTGTGTATGACAATATCTTTCGACAATTTGCTTGGGCGTCAGTCGAAAAAAGAAAGCAACCATTGGATGAATCGTTGCATTTCGTACACGTGGATAGAAACAGCTATCTATATCAATGCTATCATAATGGACAGTCAGGACTTTTTCATCAGTTAAGAACGATGAGTCGAGTGTGCGCATATTTCCTCCAAATTGGATACAATTTGAATTGCCTTGTTGCTCCAATTTAATTATCAGAGTTTTGCTGGAGGCGGTATAGATTATGCAAGAAATCGTCCAAGAATCAATTGTTGATGAACTGCTGCTGCACGAACTTGAACCGGGTCAAATCCATCGACGCCGAGTTCATATCATTGAAGATGGAGCTGGTTTTCAAGTTTCTTTGCCGGTTCTGATTATGAAGGGGCGGTATCCGGGGCCGGTATTGGGGGTGACTGCTGCATTACATGGTAATGAGATCAATGGGATTCCGGCAATACATCGATTATTCGATAAGGTCGATCCGAAAAAACTAAAGGGATCGATTGTGGCAGTACTGATCGTCAACTACCCTGGCTTCATTCATAACAGAAGGCGTTTTCCTGATAATATCGACCTCAACAACATCATGCCGGGTAACACAGATGGGAATATATCGGAAACATATGCTGCTCGGGTCGTTGAAAAACTACTTATACATTTCGACTATCTCATCGACTTACATACTGCGAGCACGGGACGAATCAATAGCCTTTATGTGAGAGCGGACTTAAAAGATGCTCAAAGTGGCCGAATGGCAAGACGGTTTAGGCCACAGATCGTTGTTCATAAGGAAGCAGCAGATGGCACACTACGAGGAGAAGCTGCGCGTCGAGGTATTCCGGCGGTTACCATCGAGATTGGTAATCCTCAACGCTTTCAACCTGAATATATCCGTAACACTGTGACTGGCATTCAGTACATTATGCATGATATTGAGATGATTCGTAAGCGTCCATCTGTTGAGAAAAAAACGCCGATCATGTGTGATTCTTCGTATTGGATATATACAGATCATGGTGGTTTGCTCACTGTATTGCCTCAGCTTTGTGATACCGTTGCGGCTGGAGATGTGATCGCCCAATTAACTAATATTTATGGAGACGTCATCGCTGAATATGTTGCACCCGAAGACGCCGTCATTATCGGAAAAAGTGTTAATCCTGTTGGCTATACCGGTGCGCGGATTGCGCATCTGGGCAAGGTAAAATTATTCTAATGAAAGGTGAAGTTGCTTATTTTTTAAGTAATATGCCACGCTTTTACGAACAGATTCATCGGTATTGATATGACTTAATTGGTCGATGCGAATAAATGCGGCAGCACTAATTTCACGATTTGCTGGGAGCTCTGTAGCTTGTGTTGTGAACGCACAACGAATATCGAAATGCAGATGAGCAGGCTCATTTTTTTTCGGATTTTCAGGAATCTCATGAATATCAAAGTGGACAAGAGGGCGCTGATTTTGATCGCGTAGCATTGATAATTGGCCGAGGCCTGTTTCTTCAAATATCTCTCGACGAATGGCTGCTTCGATACTTTGATCACCTTCTTCGATATGTCCTCCCGGTTGAAGCCACATCTTTAGAAAAGGATGTTCAATCAGGACCATATGTTCAAATGTCGTGTCGAATACGAAACCACTCGCGGTAAAATGACCTGGTGTAAAAAGGGATCGGCTTATATTACTAGGAATAGCAGCGAGCTGTTCGAGCGCTTGTTTATTCTTTGACGATCGATGATGATATTGGCTAATGATTTCTGCCAAAGTGTCATTTTTTTGAGTGTGATCCTCGAATTTCATATATTTTCTGTTAAAACATATTGAGATTTTAAATAAGGAGTTTCTCATGAGAAAGGTAATTATTATGGCAGTGCTGTGTTCGCAGGCATTTGTCTTTTCGGGCTGTAGTAGTGACGAAGATACAGTCACACCGTTTTGCACCAAAATTTCAGAATGTAATACGTCAGCTACGATTGAGGCATGCCAAGAAGAAACACAACGTGTTCTAGACCGCCTTGGTAATGAAGGTGATTGCGGTGGCTTACTGGAGAAATTTGAATCATATGTCGAATGTGTCGGCGAAGAAGGGCAATGCACTTCTGATGCAGAAGAAGGCCTTTCAATCTTTGCAGGTGTTGCGATTCCACTTTCAAATGGTATTCGTGCGTGTGATGCGCCGTTCTCTGAGTACTTGAGTACAGCGCTTGATTCTGCAGAAGTATGTCAGAACGAAGTCTTCGCGAGTTTGCAAGATGATGATGCGCCAGCTGCATGGACATGTGATGATGCATTTTACGGCAAAAATGGTCGATGTGATTGTGGTTGCGGTATTCAAGACCCTGAATGTACAAGTGCAGATAATGAAAATCTATGTGACCAAATATTCTGTGCCAACGGTCAGGTTTTAAAAGATGGTGACACAACAACATGTGTTCCTGAAGCAGCACCTGAAGGCTGGTCTTGTCGAGATAGTCTGTATAGAGATGGCACGTGTGACTGTGGCTGCGGTATTGCTGATATCGATTGTGCTGAAGATGTAAGTGTCGAAGACTGTACAGTAAACTGCACAGACGGAAAAGTTGTGGATGCCACTGACTTAACTCAGTGTGTTGAGCCTGAAGCGCCTGGTAACGAAGAAGATATGTAATTGCGTTGACGAATCCTTGTTCATGATTATGATGTTTTCATGAACAAGTTCATTTCAATGCTCAAAAAACCGATCAAGCAGTTTTTACTCTTGGTCGTTTTTTTTGTTTTGATTATCTTTTTAGGAGACTGTGCGATGGGGATCCGTTTAACGAAAGATCGTGTCCAGCGAGTGGCGGATGCAGATAACTTTGATGGTGCGAAGTTTCAGAACAAACTACCAACGGATCTGGCGTTCTCAAAAATTGGAAAAATCATGGCAGATCAAATGCGGAAGCCGAAGCATGCAACACCATTGGAACCGCTTGAAGTCATCGTCAAATCGAAAGGTGATTTTTCCGAAGAGACGAAAAAGGGACTCAATATCACATGGCTTGGTCATTCGACGACCATCATTGAAATCGATGGTTTTCGTGTACTCACCGATCCGGTGTGGAGCGAACGTGCATCGCCGACATCGTTCGCTGGACCAGCCCGTTTTCATAAACCACCTCTACCGCTTGATGAGCTGCCCGATATTGATGCAGTCATTTTATCGCATGATCATTACGATCATCTTGATGAAACAACCGTCAAAACACTGGGTGAACGTGGTTTAAAGTTCTTTACGCCATATGGTGTTGGGCAACGCCTTGTTGAATGGGGAGTCCCCAAGAAACAAGTCAAAGAGTTCAATTGGTGGGAGGGCACACATTTAGGTGACCTTCATTTGATGGCTGTACCTGCGCGACATTTTTCGGGGCGTGGCATGACCGATCGTTTTCGAACGTTATGGGCGTCATGGGTGATTCGAACACCTGAGCATACGGTCTTCTTCAGTGGTGATACCGGTATGCATGAAGATTTTCTAGAGATTGGTCAACGCTTTGGTCCGTTTGATTTGGTGATGATGGAAAACGGTGCTTATAACCCGTTGTGGGCAGATGTACATATTGGCCCAGAACAAGCTGTTCTTGCGCACCAGCAGCTTGGTGGTCGTGTGTTGATGCCGATACATTGGGGCACATTTGATTTGGCGATGCACGGGTGGACAGAACCTGCAGAGAGACTTATTATTGAGGCCGCAAAGCAAGAGGTTCGATTGGCGTTTCCAAAGATTGGTGAACGCTTCGCTATACCGCTCACTGAGAAAACGAATAAATGGTGGCCGAAGCTCGACTTCGCGACGGCGCAAGACAAACCTCAAATTAGCAGTCACTTAGAGCCCGCTTTTCTGGTGACGAGTGAAAAAGCCATTCGTTCGCCAAAAGATAAGCCAAAGAATATGAATCAAGAACACTTCAAACAACAACTTCAAGAAGGAGAACAAATGCAACTGCTCAATGAAACAACAGCGCTCAAACGCCTCAACGGCACGACTGAACACGTCTCAGATTATCGTGGAAAAGTCTTATTGATTGTGAATACCGCCAGTGAATGTGGCTTTACGCCCCAGTTTGAAGGGCTTGAAAAGCTTTGGGATGATTACAAAGAGAAGGATTTTATGGTGCTTGGGTTTCCATGTAACCAGTTTGGTGGACAAGAGCCACTTGAGGGTGAAAACATCAAAACCTTTTGTCAGAAGAACTATGGTGTGTCGTTTCCGATGTTCTCAAAGATTGATGTGAACGGTGCTGATGCACATCCGCTTTATGAAGAATTGAAATCGGCTGCACCGGGTATTCTAGGAACCAAAGCCATCAAGTGGAACTTTACGAAATTTCTTGTCGATAAAGACGGGCGTGTCGTAAAGCGCTTTGGCTCGAAAGATAAGCCAGAATCTCTCAGGAAAGAGATTGAGCAGCTTTTAAAGTGATATCAATAGTCTGCAAATAAAAATACTGTTGTCTTTAGGAGGTGCTCACATTCGAGCACCTTTTTAGTGTTTTTTTAACGATTCTGTGCATCTGCTTTTAGGTAAGCATTCTTTAAGAATGCACGAATGTCTTGTTCATTTTCGATGCTGCACTTCTCTTCTTTGAGATCGAGCTTATCTTCCGTATGCGTGAGCAATTTCTCGATTTCATAAGGATTCAGTGCAAGTTCTTGTGATGGTAAAAGTTTCACTTTACCTGACGTGAATATTTTCAACGGTGAAACTATTTGATGTTCAAATGTGTCGTTACACTCTTGATTCAAAATTTCGGTTTTGGCTGTAAATGCCGTTGGTACAATAAAGCGCTGCGTTTGTTCGATCGTGTTCATATTCCTTTCTCCCCAGTATCTAATGTATGAAGAGAGCCAAGTATGCCTATTGGTTAGATGACCTAGGATCGTTGACCGATATGTTATGATGAATCCAGTGAGATTAAGTCGTTAATTCTATTAACTATATTTTAACATGCAAAATCTCATTCCAGTTTGTTGTATATTGCGGAGATCTGAAATTCATCTGTGTTTTCCATAGAGGTGCTGTACTCAGGGCCGCAGACTTGAGTGTTTCAGGGCCATACTTATGATTGATATGATCCATGGTGTGCATGAGTTGTTCGGATTGGGCACTGTCTCCTGGGTGAAAAAGATCGAGTTGAGTTGTTGTTGGCCAAATATGAGATAAGCCAACAGCAATTTTCTTATAGTAAAACCCAGGTTGATAAATTCTCGCTAATATATTGAGTGCGATGTCGATAAAGAGTCGTGTATCAGAACTGGGAGCTTGAAGTAAGTGTGCGTCGTAACCGCGATAAGATTTAAGACTGATGTGTCGGTTGGTTCGAATACTGACATATAAACCTTGGGCCTTTGATTCTTGTTTACGTAACTTCTCAACAGCGATGGTCGTAAAGCGTGCAATCGCTTGTTTGAGAGACGCTTCGTTGGTGATTGCAGGTGTGAAAGAACGTGAGGCCATAATCGACTTTTTTGCGGAATGCGTTGTTTCAACTTTTAATATTGAAGTCCCCTTTAATTCTTCTTGAATGATGGCGCCGGGTTTGGTCAGTACGTCATAGATAAGCTTGGTGTTTTTATAGTCTCGTAATTCGAGGGCATTGCGAATACCAAGGGCGTTGAGTCGCTTCGAACGTCCAGAACGAATACCCCATATTTTTTCAATGGGGATGAGCGCAAGTGCTCTATCTTGACGTACAGTATCAGATAAATCGACAATACCATGTGTTTGTGGATATTTTTTGGCGAGATGATTTGCAATCTTGGAAAGGACTTTTGTTGGTGCAATGCCGATACTGACAGGTAAGTGGAGCTCTCTAAAAAGACGTGCTTGGATATGATAACTATGTTCCGCCAACTTAAGCTGTGGAATATCACTGAGGTCGATAAAGGCCTCGTCGATTGAGTATGTTTCAACAGTCGGCGCACAGTCTCGCAGAATTGAATTCATACGATCACTCATATCTGTGTAAAGTTGGTAATTTGAAGAGAACACATGAACGCCATATTGGTTGAGGTATTTTTCTATTTTAAAATATGGATATCCCATGGGAATATTCAGCGCCTTCGCATATTGATTGCGGGCAACCACACACCCATCATTGTTTGACAGAACAACGACAGGTTGGTGTTCAATATCTGGCCGAAAAGCAATTTCACATGAGGCAAAAAATGAGTTGCAATCGATCAATGCGATAGTCATTTAAGTTTGCGACCGTTTAGGATCGGATGGGCCGATGAATACTCGTGACGACACCGCGTATTTCCAACGTGTTTGTTTCTGAGCACATGAGTGGTTTGACACTTTTATTCTCCGCATAAAGAAAGATATTTGAACCGCGTTGAATGAGCCGTTTAATCGTAAAAACGCCTTCATAAATTGCGAGAACAATATCGCGATGTTTTGGGGGGAGAGAATTATCGACAAGGACGATATCGCCGTCGCAAATGAGCGGTTGCATACTGTTACCGACGACTTGAATCGGGTAAGTCGCTGTTGGATTCTTAAAGAAGCGATCATCAAGGGAAAGTCCATCAACGCGGTATTCATCCATGACGTTTAGGAAGCCACAATAAGCAAAACCTGCAACTAAGCGTGTTTGAGATCTAGAATTTCCCCATGACATATTAATATTTTAAGCTGAACATTTGAACAGGTCAAGATGTTGTTCGATTATGGAGTGGGGGACACGCTCACGTTTCACGAGGAATAGGTTTAATGTGCTCGATAGGGACACGCTCGGACCACAGCCGTGCCAGGCTCTTCAATATCAAATATTCTTACTTTAAGCTCTAACATATCAATTAATTTAAATTTTCGTTGTCTGCCGACTTTAAATGAGTTTTTTCGAAGGTGACCCGGCAGTGACCCGGCAGTGACCCGGC
>JAHDGS010000017.1:19222-34196 GCA_020627505.1 Myxococcota bacterium | reverse complement strand
GTATCGGCTGGCTACAAAAAAGAACTGAGTGTGCATGGTGTTGGTTATCGTGGTGAAGCCAAAGGGAGCGAACTTCATCTTTCACTTGGTTTTTCGCATCCTGTTGTCTTTAAACTACCAGAAGGTGTTTCTGGAAAGATAGAGGATAGAACTAAAATCACACTCGAATCTATCAATAAACAATTATTAGGTGAGACTGCTGCTAAAGTTCGTGCGATACGTCCTCCTGAGCCATACGGTGGAAAAGGTGTACGTTATGCGGATGAAGTTGTTCGTCGAAAAGAAGGTAAAGCTGGCGGCAAATAACCGGAGACAAAAATGAATAAATTAAAAAATTTAGAGAATTTAGGAAAGAACAAGCGCCGAGTAAAACGGTCGATTGGGGTTCGTAAAAAGATCGAGGGGACACCTAATCGTCCGCGATTGAGCGTCTTCCGGTCTGCAAAACACATTTATGTTCAAGCGATTGATGATGCGAGTGGAAAGACGCTAGCTTCAGCTTCTTCTGCAGAGAAAGGTTTTGACACAGGAAAAAAAGCCGAGTCTGCATTTAAAGTTGGTCAAAAAGTTGGACAACGTCTTAAAGAGAAAGGTGTTTCTAGCGTCATTTTTGATAGAAACGGTTTTCGTTATCACGGTCGTGTCGCTCAGCTTGCCGCTGGCGCGCGTGAAAGTGGACTAGAATTTTAAAGGAAAGCAACAATGGCACATGACAAAAATCAAAATTTAGATGTTGCGGATTTAACCGAACGAGTTGTTCATATTGCACGCGTCGCAAAGGTTGTAAAAGGCGGACGTCGTTTCTCATTCAGCGCGCTTGTTGTGGTTGGTGATGGAGACGGTACGGTTGGTTCCGGCCTTGGTAAAGCTGGAGAAGTTCCTGAAGCGATTCGAAAAGGAACAGAGGCTGCAAAACGCGCCATGAAAAAATATACGCTTGAAAATACAACAGTTCCTCATTACGTCGAAGGACGCTCTGGTTCTGGGCATGTTATTTTGCGCCCAGCCTCTGCCGGTACTGGTGTTATCGCAGGCGGCACCGTTCGTGCAGTACTTGAATGTGCTGGCGTTCAAAATATTCTTTCTAAATCGATGGGCTCAAAGAATCCGCATAATGTTGTTCGTGCAACACTTGACGGTCTTTCACAATTGAGAAGTATCGAAGAGCATAAAGCACGTCGTGGTGTGGAGTAGGGTGAAAATGTCTCATATCAAAATTACACAAATACGTAGTACTATCGGTCGTAATAAGAAACAGGCTGAAATCTTGAAAGGACTTGGTGTTCGTCGAATGAATAACCCGGTTGAAGTTCTTGATACGCCTGAGAACCGAGGAATGATTTTTAAAATTCAACATCTTCTCAAAGTAGAGATGCTTTAGAACGGACGGTTAATATGGAAACGCAAGGATTACATAATCTAGTAGCAGCTGAAGGATCACGGAAAAAGCCAAAGCGTGTCGGACGCGGCGAGTCTTCTGGTCTAGGTAAAACATCCGGCCGAGGCCACAAAGGTCAAAAGGCGCGTAAAAGTGGTGGTGTTCGCCCAGGTTTCGAGGGTGGTCAAATTCCTCTCGCGCGACGCCTTCCAAAGCGCGGTTTTACGAATATCTTTAGACAAAATTGGACCACAATAAATCTAGAGCGAATTTCAAAGTTTTTTGAAGATGGTGGTGAAATCGAAAAAGCTGATCTCATCGAAAAGGGTCTTGTGAAAAAGCCAAGCTGGCCTGTAAAAATCTTAGGTGGTGGTGAAATTAATGGCGCCTACACATTTAAGGTGGACGCAGTGACAGCAGGTGCGCGGCAAAAGATCGAAGCAGCTGGTGGAAAGATTGTGCTCAACGGGCAAGAGTCTTAGTTACATTTCTGAACGACCCTGGAGGTTTCGGTGGGTTCAATTTTAAACGTTTTCAAGGTTCCTGAGCTTCGAAAAAGAATCTTATACACCTTAGGTATGCTAGCAGTATACCGAATTGGTGTATTCGTGACTGCACCAGGTGTCGACAGAGAGTTAATGCGTGAATATGTGAATCAAGGCGGTTCGACCGGTGGTGGCGGACTTCTTGGTATGTTTAATTTCTTTTCTGGTGGCGCATTGGAGAACTTTAGTGTTCTTGCACTAGGTATCATGCCCTACATTACCTCATCAATCATTATGCAGGTGATGGCTGCCGTTGTTCCTGCGCTTGAGAGACTGCAGAAAGAAGGTGGCAAAGGTAGAGAAAAAATCAACCAATACACGCGTTACGGAACGATGTTGATTGCGACAGTTCAAGCGATCTTACTTTCGAAGTATGTCATGGGTATTACAGTGAAAGGCAGTTCTGTTGTTAACCCAGAGTGGGCAGCCTCATTTGGCGGGTACGGATTTACGTTACTTATTGTTGTCACACTATGTACAGGCACAGCATTTTTGATGTGGTTAGGTGAGCGTATTACTGAGCGTGGTGTTGGTAATGGTATCTCATTGATCATTACTGCTGGTATTATCGCTGGCCTACCAGGCGCAATCGTCACCACTGTTCAAGGCTTTAATGAGGGACTTTATCAAGCGCATGAACTCGCGATTCTTGCTGTGATGATGTTGCTCGTCATATTTGCGATTGTCTTTGTTGAAAGAGGCCTCAGAAAAATACCGGTTCATTATGCGAAGCGTATGATCGAAGGTAAGCAATATGGCGGAGATTCTGCGCCGATGCCTTTGAAGGTCAACACGGCAGGTGTTATACCTCCAATTTTTGCTTCATCCATGTTGATGTTCCCAGCAACGGCTGCGTCTGTTGTCGATCACCCATGGATGTTGGCTGTTCGGGATGCACTGTTACCAGGATCGTGGATCTACTTGGTCGTTTTTGTCGCTATGATTATCTTCTTTGCATTCTTTTATACGTCAATGACGATTAATCCTGTTGAGATGGCAGACAACTTGAAAAAATTTGGTGGTTTTGTTCCTGGTATTCGCCCGGGCCGAGAGACCGCCGAATATATCGATTATGTACTGACTAGAATTACAACTGCAGGTTCGGTCTATCTTGCCGCAGTTTGTGTTATGCCGATGGTTATTCAGGAGTTTATGTCTAACCAGGTACCCTTTTATTTTGGCGGGACAGGGCTCTTGATTGCTGTCGGTGTTGCATTGGATACGGTCTCTCAAATCGAGGGGTATCTAATTGAACACAACTACGAGGGCTTCTCAGGAGAGTCAGGTGTTCGTGTTCGAGGGCGTGCTCGGAACGGTGCACCTCCGATTATTGGCTAAAGAATAGTGCAAATGAAAGTCATCTTCTTAGGACCTCCAGGTGCCGGAAAAGGCACACAGGCGAAACGTGCAGTTTCAGCGCTTGGCTTAGTTCAACTAAGTACGGGGGATATGCTAAGAGCTGCTAAAGCCTCAGACACAGAACTAGGTCTTGAAGCAGCTTCATATATGGATTCCGGACGGTTAGTTCCTGATGAAGTGGTGATTGGCCTGATCGCTGAACGGCTTGGTGAATCAAGTCTTGGAAACGGTTTTATATTTGATGGTTTTCCAAGAACGATTCCGCAAGCAGAATCTCTTGATGTACTAATGGCTAACGCAAATGATTCGATTGCGTGTGTGATTAATATCAAAGTGCCAGATGAAGAAATTGTTCGGAGATTAAGCCAAAGACGTTCTTGTCCTTCTTGTGGTGAGATTTACCACCTCGAGTTTTTCCCGCCGAAAAATGACGATTTTTGCGATCAGTGTGGGCATAAAGGTTTATTTCATAGAGCTGATGATACGAAAGATGCTATTGAAAAACGCTTAGAGGTTTATCATCAGCAGACTTCTCCATTGATAGATTATTATAGCGGACAAGAAAAGATTGTTGATATTGATGGAACTGGTTCGGCAGATGCAGTTCACAACAGTATTTTGGGTTTTTTGAATAAATTAGGTCAGGAAAAAATAGATTTAGATAAGAAAAAGGTGGGTTGACGTATCATGATTGATGTGTTCATTTTGCCTACCAATTTAATTTGAGGTAGAGATCATGAAAGTGAGAGCTTCGGTAAAACCAATTTGTGAGAAATGTAGAGTTGTTAAACGGAAAGGGATTGTGCGTGTAATATGCGAGAACCCACGTCATAAGCAGCGACAAGGTTAGGTGAAAAATGGCACGGATTTCAGGTGTAGACTTACCAAGAAATAAGAAAATGTATACTGCGATGACGTATATCTACGGCATCGGTCCCAAAATTGCGATGGATGTTTTATCAAAAGCGAATGTTGATCCAAACAAGCGTTCTGATGATATTACAGAAGAGGATGTTAAGCGCATCCGTGATGTTATTGAGAAGAACTACAAAGTTGAAGGTGACCTTCGACAAGAAGTTCAGCTTAACATTAAGCGTCTTATGGACATGGGATGCTACAGAGGATTACGACATCGTCAGGGGTTACCTGTTCGTGGTCAAAGAACTTCAACAAATGCGCGTACCAGAAAAGGCAAACGAAGAGGCTCTTCTAAGCGTTAAACACAATAATAATTGAATCGAGGTAATAAATGGCTACTCCAAGAGGCAAAAAGAAAGTCAAAAAGAACGTACAAAGTGGTATCGTTCATGTATACGCGTCTTTTAATAATACAATTGTTTCAGTCACTGACACAAAAGGTAATGCGCTTTCATGGTCGACATGTGGTGCGAACGGCTTCAGAGGCTCACGAAAATCAACACCTTTTGCGGCACAGGTTGCGGCGAAAGAAGCTTGTCGAAAAGCAATGGATCATGGTTTGAAGAGTGTTGAAGTACGCGTTAAGGGGCCAGGTTCTGGTCGAGAAAGCGCACTCCGTGCAGTCGCGAACTGTGGTTTGAAAGTGACACAAATCAGTGATGTGACTCCAATCCCTTTTAACGGATGCCGTCCACCTAAAAGACGTCGCGTTTAATAACTTTAACTTCACAATTGAGGCTGAATACCTATGATACATAAAAATTGGCGAGACCTTATCCGTCCAAAAACACTTCTCGTAGATAGAGACACGATCTCTGATACGTTTGGGAAATTTACTGCAGAGCCGCTTGAGCGTGGTTACGGTGTTACAGTTGGAAACAGCTTGAGACGTATCCTTTTATCTTCATTGAAAGGCGCAGCAATCTCGGCTGTGCGTATCGAAGGCGCGCTTCATGAGTTTATGGCATTGGATGATATCCGCGAAGACGTATCTGATATCATCTTGAACTTGAAGCAAGTTTGTTTCAAGTTAGAAGGTGTTGAGCAACGTACTGTCTCAATTGAAGTACAAGGTCCCGCGACAGTCCGTGCCCGTGATATCGTTGGTGACTCAAGCGTGATTGTTTTGAATCCTGATCAAGTGGTTTGTACAGTTGCTGAGGGCGGAACATTTAAGGCAGAGCTTGTTGTTCAACAAGGCCGTGGTTATGTTCCTGCGTCACAGTTTCGTGAAGAGGACCAAGCTGTTGGTACAATACCTGTTGACGCCGTGTTTAGTCCGGTTCGTAAAGTCAACTATAACGTAACAAACGCACGTGTGGGTCAACGTACAGACTTCGATAAGCTTGTGTTAGAAGTGACAACAAATGGTGCGATTCACCCTGAGGACGCGCTTGGTATTGCAGCAAAGATTCTGAAAGAACAAGCACAGATCTTCATCAACTTCTCTGAAGACATTGAGCCTGAGTTACCTGAGCCATCAATGGAAGAAGATTCAGTGAATGAAAATCTCCTTAGACCAGTTGATGAGCTCGAGCTATCTGTTCGTTCAATGAACTGTCTACAAAATACGAATATTCGTTACATTGGAGACCTGGTTCAGAAAACAGAGAGCGAGATGTTGAAGACGAAAAACTTTGGTCGTAAGAGTTTGAAAGAGATCAAAGAAATTCTACGTGAAATGAATCTATCATTAGGAATGAAACTAGATAATTGGCCACCAAAGAACGTCAAAAAAGACGCGACAAGTGCTGCCGCCCCGGTTGCATAGGCCACATAGCCTGAGCCGTAAAGGAATATTGAAATGAGACATCAAAAGAAAGGACGAAAGCTCAACAGAACGTCAGCACATCGTCAAGCGATGCTAAGAAACATGGCGACATCTCTTTTTAAGCATGAGCGAATTGAGACGACATATCCGAAAGCAATGGAGTTGAGAGGATTTGCTGAGAAGTTGATTACCCGAGCTAAGCGTAATGACATACATAGCAAACGAATTGTCTTCAAGGATATCAAAGACCGTGATGCACACGTGAAGTTGTTTGACACAATTGCGCCTAAGTTTGCTGAGCGAAAAGGTGGATATACTCGCGTGACAAAAACACGCGTAAGAAACGGCGATAGTGCTGCGATGGCAGTAATTGAGCTTGTTGGATTTGGCGAATAGGTCATCCGCGCAAGCGTGAAATTTTATGGAGCCACTCATTGAGTGGCTTTCATAATTGTTGGGAATAATGTTAATAGGTTAATCTAGAAAAGAGACCACATATTACAGTCAATTGGCTATATATTAAGAATCGAGCAGCAATCTGTGCATAAAGATTTTCTTCTTATCCGAACTCAGAAATAAACATAACGAAGAAGAAGATCCAGGATGAAGTAAAAAAGAACACTGGGCTCTTCAAAAAACTTCATAATGGTAAAAATGGTCGGAGTGATAGGATTCGAACCTACGACCCCCTGTACCCAAAACAGGTGCGCTACCAAGCTGCGCCACACTCCGAACCAGGATCATTTTTTATCATTGCCGCGTCTTTTTGCAAGCACTTAAATTGCTTATTTTTTAGATTCTTGAAATAAGATGTCATGTTGAATGCGTTGTGGCTTATCATGGTGTTTGTCGCCGTCGTCATGGGAATACATACTGGAACAATGGAAGAGGTATCAAAAGCCTCTATTGATTCCGCCAAAACGGCTGTAAACCTTGTGATAGGCCTTATTGGTGTCATGACATTTTGGTTGGGGGCAATGAAGGTGCTCGAGCGGGCTGGTTTCTTGACGATTTTGGCACGTGGGCTCAGACCTGTACTGAAATGGTTATTTCCAAATGTGCCAGCAGATCATCCGGCGAATGCGATGATGGTGATGAACATTGCATCAAATATGCTTGGTCTTGGCAATGCGGCAACACCGTTTGGGCTTAAGGCGATGAAAGAGCTGGATACACTCAATACCAAGAAAGGCGTCGCCACGGATGAGATGGCGCTCTTTTTAGCGATCAATACGTCTGGTTTGGCTCTTTTACCGACAGGCATGATTGCGATTCGCGCGTCGTTAGGATCAACTCAGGCAGGCTCAATTTTAATACCGACTTTCTTGGCAACATTGTGTTCAACAATCGTTGCTATTCTGATGGCAAAATTTCTGTCACGTCTGCCCGTGTTCAATCGAGATAAGTATGCGTGCGTTGAGGTGGCTGAATCACAAGATGAACAATCGGTTGATGTGCCGAACTTAGATGATCTGGTGGATCCTAATGCTCACACCGACGGTAAAAGGTTGGCTGTTGTTATAGGAATTGTTGTGCTCGCATGTGCTTATTTTCTTGGGCGTATTTATGCACCGGATATGTTTGCGATGACAAATACGCTCGGAGAAAAAGTTTACCCGTGGGGAGACGCGACACTTGGTTGGAAACAGGTATCAACGTATTGGTTATTGCCAATCTTGATTTTGTTAATTGCTTCAGTCGGTTGGGTGCGTCGCATTGATGTCTATAGTTGTTTGGTCGATGGTGGCCGCGAGGGATGGGACTTAGCCAAAAAGATTGTTCCATATTTGGTGGTCATCTTAGTTGCTGTTGGTATGTTAAGGGCATCTGGTGCGATAGCAGTTCTGTCGAGCGTGCTAGAACCTGTGACGATGCTAATTGGTATGCCTGGAGAGGCATTGCCGATGGCACTTCTGAGGCCTTTATCTGGCTCTGGGGCCATGGCGATATCTTCTGAGATCATGTCTGCACATGGACCAGATTCATTCTTAGGAACCATTGTGAGTACGATGCAGGGAAGTACAGAGACGACGTTCTATGTATTGGCTGTCTATTTCGGGGCGATTGGGGTGACCAAAGCTCGCCATACCATCTTCGCTTGCCTCTGCGCTGATATCGTTGGTGTACTGGCGTCTGTCTATTTCGTGAACTTGTTGTTCTCAAACTTCTAGCCGCTGTTCTGGTTCTTGGGTGTATATGCGAAGGCCACGGTTTCGACCTGATCGAACACTGTTTGAAGGGTCTGAGTGGCACAGTTTAATGTGTAGCCAGTGGTTGAGATATCATCGATGACGAGCAATGGCATCTGATTAGGCAGCGAATTTTTAAGGAGTCGATATCTATTCGAATGTGGTTGCTGATTTCGATCGATTTGTGTCGCCCGTGGCTTTTCGAAGTATGTGGTTTCGAGCAATGGGATATAGGGTTGGTTCAGATAGAGTGCTATTTGGTGAGCGATGATTGCAGATAAATCGAATTGGCGTTTAAATGTACGGCGGATCGGTGAAGGGACGGCGGTGATAATATATGATTGCTGCGTCATATATTGATAGACTGATGATGATATGGCCATCAGGGTTAGTTTTTTGATGATTTCGATAGCGTGCGTGTCTTGAGCAAATTTAGCTTGGGTCACGCATTTTTTTATTTGAGACCTGTATTGATACAAATGATTTGGCCTTTTGAATTGTAGAGATTGAAAAAATGACTCACAAAATGGACACATATTTGAAAAAGCGGGTTGGCGACAATGAAAACATCTTTGTTTAAGGCATAAGCGGGGCATACATCATATCCGCTTCATGAAGAGACAATTGCGAAAAAAAAGGCTTTTCGTTTGATGCCGGTGCCTGGTTGAAATAACTTTCACGAAAGAGGTGTTAAGATGAGCCAGTCAAACGGTTTTGGGGTAAATGATACATATGTTGAAGCTTTGCGAGCAGAGTGGGAGAAAGATCCACAATCTGTGGGACCAGAGTGGGCAGCTTACTTTATGGGGGAACAGCCAACTTCATTGTCAGTCGAGAATCAAAAGAAAGTTGATAGTGCGTTGAATGCAGAGATCGTTCAACCAATCCCAACTTTTTCTCATATTGCCGGGTTATCTGGTGATGCTGCGCAGCCTCAGTTTCGTGCGGCGCCTCAATCCAAAGATTCTGTTCAATCACAATCCCCTAAAGCGACTGTCAATCCGGCACCGAGTGTGTCAAACAAAGAACCGGTCAAATCATCTGTTGCGAAGTCGACACCTGAAGCGGCACCGGCTAAGGCTGAGCCATCAAATGTTCAGGTCGAGCCGCTACGCGGTATCAAGGCCAAGATTGTCGAGAATATGGAGTCGAGTTTAGAAGTACCGACAGCAACTTCGACACGAGTAGTACCCGTTAAGGTCCTCGAGGAAAATCGGCGTGTTGTTAATCAGCACCTCATCGATGGTGCACTGCCAAAGACATCTTTTACACACTATATTGGTTGGGCAATCGTTCGTGCATCAACGTTCGTGAACGCGATGAACAATGGGTATGATGAAAAAGATGGGAAGCCAGTTAAGTTGGTGCGTCCTGACTTGAACCTTGGCCTAGCTGTTGATTTACCTGGGCGCGATGGTTCGCGTACGCTTGTCGTACCCAATATCAAAGCGGCGAATAAACTTTCATTTAGCCAGTTTTTAGATGCATATAATGATATCGTTGCTCGGTCGCGTAAAAGCAAGTTGAAGCCAGATGACTTTGCAGACACGACGATTTCATTAACCAATCCTGGTGGTATTGGAACTGTGAGTTCGAATCCAAGGTTGATGAAAGGGCAAGGGACGATCGTTGCGGTCGGAAAAATAGGCTACCCTGCCGAATATGAGGCGACCGCGCCGGATACAATTCGGTCACTTGGGATTGGTAAGGTGATGACAATGACATCAACTTATGACCATCGGGTGATTCAAGGCGCAGAATCTGGTCGCTTTTTGAATCACATTCATGAATTGCTTGCGGGTGAACATGGTTTTTATGAGGAAATCTTTTCGGAGATGGGTATTTCTCATTTACCTTACCATGTCGAACGTGACCGTTCGCGTGTGCTTGGGGTTGATAAACGTTACTCTGAAACAGAGCGTGCGATGAAAGTGAGTCAGTTGATTCATGCTTTTCGTGTTCGGGGGCATATCTTAGCGAATTGCGATCCGCTTGATCTCACGCCTCGACATCATCCAGATCTGGATATGGCGAATTATGGTTTAACCATTTGGGATCTCGATCGTTCATTTGCGACGCTTGGCGTGCTTGACCAAGATTTCGCACCACTTCGTGACATACTTGAACGTCTACGCCAAACCTACTGTAGTCGTACAGGTATTGAGTATATGTACATTAATCAGCCTGAAGAGAGAGAATGGCTTCGGGCGCGCATTGAAGAGAAGAATGTGCCACTTGAAAAAAGTGATATGAAACGCATTTTGCGTAAACTGTCTGAGGCAACGTCATTCGAACGGTTTTTGCATAAGCGGTATCTTGGTCAAAAACGGTTCAGTGTTGAGGGAGGAGAGAGTTTAATACCGACGCTCGACTGCGCGTTATCTCGGGCGGCCTTTCATGGCGTCGAGCGCATATTTCTGGGAATGGCCCATCGTGGTCGATTAAACGTGTTGACCAATGTGGTTGGTAAAAGTTACGAAGCTGTTTTCTCTGAGTTTGACGATATCGATCCGAAGACAATGCAAGGCTCTGGTGATGTGAAGTATCACTTAGGGGCCCAAGGCGATTTTCGTTGGAAAGGCGTAAACGCCCAGGGGGTCGAAGATGAGCGTCATGTTCGAGTCAGGCTCGCATGTAACCCATCTCATTTGGAGGCGGTGAACCCGGTTGTTCTTGGTGAAGTTCGTGCCCAACAAGATCTCGATTGTGATAGAGAGCGACAAAAAACGGTGCCGATTCTAATTCATGGTGACGCTGCTTTTGCTGGACAAGGTGTTGTTTATGAGACGATGCAAATGAGTGAGCTACCTGGCTATCATGTTGGTGGTACGATCCATGTCATTGTGAATAACCAGATTGGTTATACGACTGGGCCAGAGAAAGCTCGAACAGCATTAAATGCATCTGATGTAGCGCGGACGATTGCATGTCCTGTCTTCCGCGTGAATGGAGATGACCCGGAAGCGTGTGCTCGTGCAATGGAGACTGCCTTTGACTATCGTATGAAGTTCAAAAGAGATGTTATCATTGATTTGGTATGTTACCGACTTCACGGGCACAACGAAGGTGATGAACCAGGCTTTACGCAGCCCATTTTATATAGTGCGATTCGTCAACATCCGAGTGTGTATCAACGTTTTGGAGATTTGCTGGTTCGTCGAGGTGATATGGATCGGGAAGAGGTTGATGGTGTCGAGAGTGAGACATTTGAACGGCTCGAACGGGCTTTTGAAGAACTCAAGGCGCATGGCTCGGACGCTGTTCCGGAAAATGGGCCTGCAATCTTGAGCCAAATGGACCAAGACGCAGAAGGACAGCCTGTCACATCTGTCTCTGAGGACTTGTTGAAGAATATTGCCGAGCACGTGACGTTTGATCCTGAAGAGATTAATGTCCATCCACGATTACAAAAACAAATTTTGGCTAAACGGCGTGAGATGGTTGTTGGTAATGCAGAAGGTCAACGTATCGGTATCGATATTGGTATGGCTGAGACATTGGCTTATGGCTCATTATTACTGGAGGGCATTCCGGTACGCATGAGTGGACAAGATTGTGGGCGTGGTACATTCGCTCATCGTCATGCGATTATGTATGATGTTGAAGATGGACGCCCATATATTCCGCTGAATTACTTGCGGACGACGCGAGATGATGGTTTGGCGGATTGGGATCCCGTTCGTTTCAGAATTTATGATTCATTTTTGAGTGAAGAAGCCGTGCTCGGTTATGAGTATGGATATTCATCTGTTCATCCTGATTCCCTCGTGATTTGGGAGGCACAGTTTGGTGACTTCTTCAATGGTGCTCAAATTCAAGTTGATCAGTTTATTACAAGCGGCGAAACAAAGTGGGGCCAACGAAGTCGTGTGGTGATGATGCTTCCACATGGCTATGATGGTCAAGGGCCTGAACATAGTTCAGCAAGAATGGAGCGCTTTTTACAACAATGTGCAGAAGAGAATATTCGTGTTTGTGTATGTTCAACATCAGCACAACAATTTCATTTGTTGCGGCAACAAGCCAAACAGCCGAAGAAACCGTTGATCTTATTTACGCATAAAAGCTTACTGCGTTCATCACATGTCGCCTCAGATTTGTCAGAGTTTACGAGTGGTTCATTCAAGTCATGGATCGATGATCCCACATATGCGGGTGGTTCAGTCGATCGGGTGATTTTGTGCGCCGGTAAAGTCTATTGGGATCTGGTGACGGCCAGAGAGAAGAGTGAAGCTGATTTATCGACTCGAATAATCCGAGTTGAATCTTTGTATCCATTTCCGCAAGAAGCATTGGCTGCTGCACAAGCAACGCCTGGCACACCAGAAATCGTTTGGGTTCAAGAAGAGCCAGAAAATATGGGGGCGTTTCATCATGTCCGCAATACAGTGTTACGTGAAGGCGTAAATATCAAATATTGTGGAAGAATTTCGTCATCGTCACCTGCTACAGGCTCGTCTAGACGGCACAAAGCGCAACAGGCTGAGATCTTGCGCGCTGCGTTAAACGACCCTATTGGACACATGAAAGAAATCGCGTAAACGATTATATCAGTTTAAGTTTAGAGGAGATCCATGAGTCAAACGACCTTGAGTGCAGGTACGTCTACGTTTAGTTCAAATCATGTTGAGCCAAATTTCAAAGATATTTCTCGACTTGATCATGAGCCTGCCACGATGTCTCGCCCTGTGAGTCTAGATTTAAAAACTCTCGTTGAAGCGTATACTGTGATGCAAACGTCACGTTACCTTGACGAAAAAATGCTCAAAATGTTGCGACAAGGAAAGTCATTTTTTCATATTGGATGTATGGGCCACGAGGCTATTCAAGTTGCAGCCAGTTTGACGCTAGATAAATCAAAAGATTGGATTTACCCATATTATCGAGGCCAATCTCTTGTACTTGGTATGGGGATGACGCCGAAAGAGTGTTTGATGGGATTCTTGGCGAAAGCAGATGATCCAAACTCTGGTGGCCGCCAAATGCCGCAACATTATGGTCACCCTGACTTGAATATTCCGTCTCAGTCTTCCCCGACTGGCACGCAGTATTTACAAGCCGTTGGATGTGCTATTGCTTCTCAATACGAGGCTGAGCGTCATCATGCAACAGAGATGGCTGTGACGATTGTGACATCAGGCGATGGAACAACCAGTCAAGGCGATTTTCATGAGGCATTGAACTGGGCGACACGTGTGAAGGCACCGGTCGTTTTCTTGGTAGAAGATAACAAATATGCCATTAGTGTGCCCGTTTCAGAGCAAACGCCTGGTGGAAAAGTCGCGAATATTGGTCGTGGTTACGAAGGCTTGAACTTAGTAGAGGTCGATGGGTGTGATTTCTTGGCTGCGCATCAAGCAATGTCAGATGCGGTATCAAGGGCACGTCATGGACAAGGGCCATCTTTGGTTGTTGCTGATGTCGTTCGATTGTTGCCACACAGTTCTTCGGACGATCAGAAAAAATACCGACCCGCGGACGAACTTGAGAAAGATAAAGCACGGGATCCTGTTCTGCAGATGCGACGGACTCTGATGGAGCTCGGCGCTGCGTCAGAAGCTGATATTGAGCGTCTCGATGCTGTGATTAAAGAGACTGTTAACAGTGCTGCAGATGAGGCTGAGGCGATGCCGATGCCGCCTGCCACAGATGCCTTGAAGTGGGTGTTCTCTGAAGAGCCAGAACCAGCATATACTGAGCCGAATTTGTCTGGTGACGGTATCGTGTTGGTTGATGCCGTCAATCGTGCCCTCAAAGAAGAGATGGCACATAATGACAAAATGTTGATATTTGGAGAAGATGTTGCCGGCAACAAAGGTGGCGTTTTTACAGCGACACGCGGTATTACTGAGCAGTTTGGTGATGATAGATGTTTTAACGCACCACTGGCTGAGTCGAGTATTGTCGGTGTGGCTGTTGGCCTTGCCATGCGAGGGTATAAACCGGTTCCAGAAATCCAATTTGGTGACTACGTATGGACGGCGATGATGCAGATTCGTAATGAGCTGTCGACGATGCGTTACCGTTCAAATAACGCTTATAATTCGCCTGCAGTGATACGTATTCCTGTCGGAGGGTACATTCATGGTGGGTTGTGTCATTCACAAAACATCGAGTCATTTTTTACCCATATACCTGGGCTTAAAGTTGCATTACCTTCGAACGCCCTTGACGCGTATGGTTTATTGAAAGCAGCGATTCGAGGCAACGACCCGGTTCTATTCTTAGAGCACAAAGGTATGTACCGACAAGCCTATGCAAAGAGTCAGTTGCCAACTGATACGGATTGGGTGCTGCCGTTTGGACAAGCCGCAGTGAAGCGTGAAGGTGAAGACCTGACGATTATTACATATGGCGCGATGGTCCAAAAGTCGCTTCAAGCATCGAATCATTTGAAAGATGAAGGCTATGATGTTGAGGTGATTGACCTGAGAACACTAAATCCAGTTGATTGGGACACCATCATGAATAGTGTGAAAAAGACCGGGAAGGCGCTTGTCGTCTATGAGGACTGTCGTTTTGTAGGTTATGGCGCAGAGATTGCCGCTGAAATTGCTGAACGCTGTTATGAGCACCTCGATGGGCCTGTGCGTCGATTGGCTGCAAAAGACTCACCAATCCCATTTAACTGGGATTTAGAAGCAGTTGTGTTGCCACAGCTTGATGATGTGTTGAATGCGGCGAGGGATTTGGTTGCGTATTAGTCGATTAACGAAATATCACTGGACGCGCTTTAGTGCTCCACTATTTATTAGCGGTTTGGTGTTCTGGCATATTCAGACGACGACACCTTTTTACTTGCATTCTGTTATCT
>JAHDGS010000017.1:0-19122 GCA_020627505.1 Myxococcota bacterium | reverse complement strand
TAATACTTGCATTCTGTTATCTTAATACTTGCATTCTGTTATCTTAATACTTGCATTCTGTTATCTTAATACTTGCAGCAGTCTACATTCATTTAAAACGGCACATCGCGTACCCATATCTATTGAAGGCTCGCCTACAGAAAAGTCTCTTTTGGATACGCGTACTTACTTCAAAGAAGTTGGGAAGATTGGACTCGGCTTGTGTATAGGGACCATCATAGCAGTGTTCATATATATGATCTATTTTGGTGCAACACATTGACGCTTATCTTGGCATTGTGTTTTGAAGACATGAGTGCAACTGATTTATAGTTGCAGTCTGCGCTCTGGGCTGATAAACTGGTTATGTGGGTCAACGCGAGAAACTACTGAGAAAGCTATCTGAGACTGAAAGTTATACATTTAGGGAGCTGCGCTCACTGTTGTCAAAACTTGACTATCGCGAAAAGAAATTAGGTAAAACATCTGGGTCTCGGGCTGCATTTATTCATGAGGGCACTGGGCATATCATTCGACTACACAAGCCCCATCCAGGCGACGAGCTCAAGAAATATGCGATACATGAATTAAGACAAGCGCTCATCAGAGCAGGATTTATGAAAGCGTTGGAGGAATAATGCGTGAAGACAAACTAACATATAAAGATTTTATAGGTTCGGTCCATTTTTCAGCGAGTGATATGTGTTTCTACGGCGTGCTCGAAGGCGTCCCTGATCTCGTGACTTATGAAGCCAATACGGTCAAAAAGCTTCAAAAAGCATTTAAGGACGCAGTCGACGATTATATTCTACTTTGCGATACGGCCGGCCGATCGCCACATAAGTCATTTAAAGGATCTTTTAATATACGTGTCGGACCGGAGTTACACGCTTTAATATTTAAAAAAGCGACACTTGCCGGCAAGACGCTGAATCAATATGTGTCTGATGCACTCAAATCTGCCGTTAAAGAGGGTTAATTGACTCAGCCATTGTCACAGTTGAATAGGTGATGTAAAGGTGTTACACTGAAGATATGCCGACATCTAAACCACGTATCAATATTACAGTTACCGATGAATTTTACGAAAAGCTTAAATTATTAGCAGCTCAATCGCACACAACGGTTGCGGGCTTCGGACTAAAATTGATGGAAGAAGCGATTGAAATGTACGAAGACAAAAAGTGGTCAGAGATTGGAGAGGAACGCCTCAAACAAAGCAGCGGTGAATATGAGGACCATGATGAGGTATGGTCACATTTAGATGATGAAGAACGTTGATGGAGATGTCTGAGTGGACGGTTCGCTACGAACAATCTGTTATCGAGCAAGATATAAAGAAGCTTGATCGGTCCTCTGCTATTCGTATTCGAAAGCAAATCGAGTATAAGCTGTGTATTGATCCAATTCATTTTGGAAAACCATTGCGATATAGTTTGGCCGGACTCCGGAGCCTCCGTATTGGCCCTTGGCGCGTTATATTTAAAATTGTTCCAGATGATAAGATGGTTCTTATCCTAAAGATTGGTCATCGTCGTGAAGTTTATTTTCAAGATTAGAAAAGTCAATCTCGCCAAAATTCAAACCATTCGCGTAGACATCATCGAACATATAATTAGGAGTCACAAATGAGTCAGTCTATCGTATTGCGTCAGAGAATGAATTTTGCTGCGCGGTTGGCGAAAGAAACCCTCAGTTTCGATACAAATCAA
Organism: Myxococcota bacterium; assembly: GCA_020627505.1. Lineage (GTDB taxonomy): Bacteria > Myxococcota > UBA727 > UBA727 > JAHDBA01 > JAHDGS01. The sequence goes on along the minus strand of JAHDGS010000017.1, from coordinate 17,431 downwards.
GACGGTGCTTTTTCTGAAAACGAATATAAAGATTACAAAAAAAATATGGATGGGTCCCCTCGAAAGCGACTCCAAGGTTTTCTGACTGAGTTGTTTTTGGGAGATATGAAAACGAATAGAGTTGGATTGGTTCTTCCTGATATGGCCCTTTTAGACAGTGCATCAATTGCGGACATTTCCGACAGAATTGAGCAACTCGATCGTGTCAGCCAACGTGACTTTATTCCTATTTATAATCTCATTCGTGCGGTCATTTCAAACTACAAAGGCTCGACACAATCATATTCTACTTTGGAGAATAATGTTGATTATTTATTTTCTGAGATTGCTCAATCAAGCTTTGATTCAAGCTATGAAGCAAGGGTGAATGTCGCCCCCGAAGATTTCGATAAGATGATCACATGGTTCGAGGAAGCGTTTACCAAAAAATATGGAGCGGCATGACGTTAAGACGATACCTGTTCGTCTGATTAGGGGCGAACACGCGTCGTCATATCAAAGCCGTAGCCATTTCGACAGCGGGTGAGTGCAGCTTCTTTTTCTTGCATTTCAATGGTTAGATTGACGTTTGGTGCGTCTGCACTCGGGGTGCCGATAGCATCACTACAGCCAAAATAGAAAGCGTTTTGAATCTCACATACTGTTGAAGCATTTTCACAACCAGCCGCGAAAAACATCACAGGTTCATCGATAAAAATATCATCAGTTGCACTGCTATTTTGCCCCGTTGCAAATTGAAGTTTCGAACCATCGATAATACTGGGCTCGCCCAAATCGATTGCGGCACCTGTAGGGGCGTCAGTCGCATCAAGTTTTTGCGCCCAGACGTGTATACGATTGATATCATCTTGCGGGTTCGCTTTCTCAAACGATAGCGTGATATTCGTATCATATCGGCAACCAGATGATAGCGTGAACAGTGTGGTTAGAGCGATTAGGGAATGTATTTTCATTCTGAACCTCCAAGCCCTGTTCCATCGAAGACAATGGTCGTGTGGTCATTAGGTTGACGTGTAAAGTAAATGACTGCTGCTGAAACGGCAGCGAGACCAACAATGACGCCGGTGACGACAAGACCCTTCGAAACGCCTTGCCCGGGTTCTTCGGATTGTGCACGGGGGAGGTGGCGTCCCCAGAAGAGATCTTCGAGTGCACGTTCTTCTTGAACGTCTTTGGATGCGATGCGAGCCCGTGCGTTTGAAATTGCTTCTGCAACCTGTTCGAGGGGTGGGTGCTCTGGTACGTTCATTTCTACAACACGGCTGTAGTGTTCAAGGGAAGCTGTCTCGTCCGTCTTTTGAAGCTGGTGGGCCATGAGGTATTTTAATTCTTCTTTTCGATCGGTTGTGATCATGATCAGTTCGAGGGAACGGCCAAGATCTGGGGTGTCTCCGAGAAAGGCTTTTCGGTCAAGTCGAAAGTCGAATGCACGACGCGTCTTTTCTTTTTCAGCTTCACTGTAGGCGGGAACAGAAAGAACAACATGACGCTCTTTTTCGAGGCCTGTTTTTTCATTTTTGATTGTTTCTGCGCGACAAATATGATCATGTGCGCGCGCTTCAACTCGGTATTCCCCAGTTCGTTCGAATTCAACAGTTTGTTGCGCTGGGCCAAGAAATCGACCATTTAAATAAAGATCATGTGTGCTGGGTAAGGTATCAATATGAACAGTCAATCGGTGTTCAACATGTGGTTTTTGAAGATCATTTAGTCGGTTGATAATGCTCGGGGAGTGCCAGGTGGGCTCAGGCTCAAACTGGGTATCATAAATAACAACTTGATGGAGCGCGGTATCGATCAATGGATCATGATCATTTGATTTGTAACGTGCCATGGCTTCGAGCATTTTGAGATCGGCAAGGCCTTTAAAGATATGCTCATCAAAGCAACTTGTTGTGTCAGTGAGTATACGCTTTTCAAGGGCACTGATGCCATGAATGACAGTGTCAAACTGTGCTTCTAGATAGAGGTTTTTATACTCTTCTTTTTTGTTCGCGAGTGGATCGAGATCTTTTGGACCGGCAGACTGGCCATGTAAGTACGTGATTGCACTTTCAACCTGTTCGATACGTCGCTTGGAAACCGGCAGATGCGACGGACGACTCAGTACAAGTGTTTCAGGCTGATGTGCCACTTGTTCTGCTGCAAAAGTCGGTGTCGCAATTAAGCCAATCAGCAAGCTGGTCAAAATGAGACGGTCGGTTGACGCGAAAGTCGACATAAGGTCCTCGTTTGATTAGTCTTTGGGTAAATCATCTGTAGGTAGTGTATGCAAACTTCTGAAGAAAATGAAGCACTAAATCAAGGTAATCGACAGTTAGGTCGTTATCACCTTAAGCGCCGTATCGCCCGGGGGGGCATGGCAGAGGTGTATTTAGGAAGTACCGCGGGCGCACACGGTTTCGAAAAGACGGTGGCGATCAAAAGAATCCTGCCCAAGTTTGCTGATCAACGGCAATTTATCAATATGATGGTTGATGAAGCAAAAATCATGGTGCTGCTCAATCATCCGAATATTGCGCAAGTGATCGAATTTGGAGAACATGGACGAGAGCTCTTTATCGTCATGGAATATGTCGACGGACACGCGCTGAGTACGTTGCAGAAAGTGATGCGCAATAGGAACCAGCAATGTGACCCGCTCGAGACGTGTTTTATCGTCGCCCAAACGCTCCGCGGTTTGCACGCGGCCCATACACAGAAACAAATCGATGGCAGTCCTGCAAATATTATTCATCGTGATGTTTCTCCACAGAACATTCTAATCTCTTACGACGGGCACATTAAGCTCGTCGATTTTGGAGTCGCGAAAGCAACAGATCGTTTGGAAGAAACCAAGCAGGGAACGATTAAAGGGAAGTTACGCTATCTTGCGCCAGAAATTATTGAACCGGCCACATACGGTGATGGCGAAATCGACGGTCGGGTTGATGTCTTTTCGGCTGGTGTGATCTTATATGAAATGTTGGCTGGAACGAAGCTCTTCAAGGGCAATGGGGCTGTTGAGATATATGACGCCATACTCAAGTCTGAGATACCTGACTTGAGAGCTCGCGGTGTGGATGAAGCACTGTGGGAAATTGTTGCCAGGGCGCTTGAGCGTCGTGCAAAATATCGTTACCGAACTGCCGAAGCGTTTGCGAATGCGTTACAGACATATATTTATCGCCATGATCCAGGTTTTCAGAATAGTCGGATTGCGGACTTGATGAAGCGATACCGCGAACATATGCTCGAGCGACGCACCGAGCTTGAGGCAGAGGTCAGTGAACGCCTCAAGAAAGTCGATCTCCAACGAACGATGATGTGGACCGGAGATGATAGCACGGCGGTTGGCAGTCGGTCGCGGTTCGATCGCAATTCACAGGCCGAAACGCTGAAGGTGAAGCCGAATGCAACAGCACATAGCGTCGAAAGCCAGGACTTGAGCTGGAGTATGGCACCAGAACTGGAAACACAGATTTTTGATGCCGACATTCACACACAAACCATGATGCCGAGTATTGATATCGCGGATAAAAAAACGGAGATTCATGAAGTTGTCAATCAGAAACGAAGACGTACATGGTTGTTGCTTCTACTCTTACTCCTATTTTCGATGGTAGCTGGGGCGACGTGGGTGTCAAACTATTTGGGACAGCATCATGAAGCAGCCCAGGCGATTGCTGTTGAGATTACAACAGACCCGCCTGGTGCGCAACTCAGACTAGATAACGATGACTTGCCAAGGATGACTCCAACGTCAGTGTTTTTGCCTCGAGAAACGGCGCATCAATTACACATTGAAAAAGATGGGTACGAAGTCATTCGACATCAATATCAACCTGATCAACAAAAAGGGCAGGAGCAATTACATTTTGCCCTTAAGGCGAAACCGATAGTGGTACGCTTAACGGGGTTGCCGGCTGAAGCGCGTGTGATGTGGAATGGGCAATTGATGCGAGATGGACGAATCGAAGGGCGGCCCGGAGAGGCTGGCATACTGACTATTACATCGCCACTCACAGAAAAATTTGAAGAGCGAAAAACCTTTCAACAAAATATGCCAAGGGATTATGCGCCACGCTTAACGGCCAAACCTATCGTCCCCCCGGTGACTGAACCTGCGGCTGTGGACGTCGCACCGAAGAAGGCGCCAGAAGTCAAAGCTGTATCTGGATATGGCCGCCTACGCCTATTGTCGAAACCATATTTGGCCGAGGTCTGGGTGGATGGACATAAAAAGAAAGAGTCAACACCTTTAACACTCAAGCTGAAGTCAGGACGTCATAAGGTGATGCTAAAGGTGCCTTCAAAACAATTGAAGCAGAAGTTTACGGTAACAATTCTAAAAGATAAAACTGTCAATAAGACGATCGAATTTAAGTGAGGAATGATGAAAGCGGGAGTAGAGCTACTTGAGGAGCATTTCGATTTTGAATTAAGCTGTGGGCGAGTGAGGGATGTCATCAGTGAAGCTGTGACCGATGTCGAACGCTTGGTGGTATTTACAGGGCGGTATGCTGCCTGGAACGGCCTATTTGGTTCAGGTGTCGCGGCATTGTCTGGAAAGATCGGACGCAGCCGACGAATTTTTCTCGATCCAGAGCAGCCTATCGAAGCATTGGCAGATCGTTCCGTGTTTGTGGCGAGTTTCTTTTTCGACGCGGCACGAGATGAATTTGACGACCGGACCACAGTTCAGCGAGATACACACCGCTGTCTTGCACAAGCATTTTTAGCAGGCCTACTTGATTGGGATTCGAAACAAGATAATCGATCACGCTGGCTTGCGAGACCTGATGCAGTCAATGGCTTATTAGCTGAACCACCCTGGTTAAGTGGTCTCGTGGAAAACGTCAAGAATGGCTATGGTGCCTCATCGAATGACGATCATGGCAGCATGTTTAGAGCGATGGGCTATCATCTCGGCGCAGAGCTATTGGCAGAGCAAGAGTTTGGTTTGTTAAATGAGTGTCTTCAGTTCCAACTGCCTGATTTGGTCGAACATTTGAATGACTTTTCGTTCGAAATAGCCGGAGAGACCCATCAAGGTTACTCATGGATTGAATTGCAAACGGGCAAAGGGGTGAAGGGAAAGTCAGAAGATTTTTTGAGGGCTCAAGATGGGGTCGCTCAGGCATTTAGTTATGTACCAGCTGACCGACACGAGCGCTTAGAGCAATATGTTTTGCTAGGTGTGCAAGATATTGTACGCGACCATGAGATCTTTTTTTCGCGTGTACTGTCTTAATCGAAGTGAGTCGTTTCGTTCAAAAGACGGATGCGGATAGGCTGATATGTTCCGGTAGAAGTGCCGACAGGATGAGATAGATAACAACAGAAAGCACTGCCGCGATAGGTACCGTGATGAGCCAAGACGTTGCGACATTTTTTATAATACCAAAGTTGAGTGCATTCATCCCGCGTGCGAAACCAACGCCGATAACAGCACCCACCAAAATATGTGTTGTCGAGAGGGGAAGACCGAGTTGACTGCCGATCAAGATGGTTAGTGCGGCTCCAAATTCTGCTGCGAACCCACGTGTCGGTGTGACCTCTGTGATGTCTTTGCCAATGGTTTTCATGACGCGGGCGCCAAATGTCCAAAGACCAATGACGATACCAACGCCACCGAGAGCTAAAATCCAAATCGGAATAACAGAAGATGTCGTCACTGCATTATGTTCAACAATTGAAACGATACCCGCTAATGGTCCAATCGCATTCGCGACATCATTTGCTCCATGCCCAAAGGCCATCATGCATGCCGTTGCGATCTGAAGCCATACGAAGATACGCTCAATATGGGATATCTGCTCGCGTACAGGAATTTCCTGTGGTGATGTGCGATACTGGCGCGTGAGTATCAAGCCACAAATCATTGAAAAGCATCCGGATAAAATGGCGATGAGCCCAATGTGGATGGCGTCGAGCTCAAGGTGAAGATTTTTGAGTCCTTTGAAAAAAATGACAAGGCCCATAATGCCACCACAAATAAACATGAAACCAGGCAGTCTCTTTTGAAGGGCATCCATTGGATGGCGCGCATGAAGAAAGAGTCGTCGAACGATAATAAAGGTCAGATAAGCGATCAGTCCACCCAGCACCGGTGACACGAACCAACTCATGATAATGCTAAAAATTTTCCCCCATTGCACGGCCCCAAATCCCTTTGCCACAACCGCAAATCCGATGACAGCCCCGACAACACTATGGGTTGTTGAGACGGGTAAGCCACGTAGAGAAGCCATTTGCAACCATAGTGCGGCCGCGAGTAGTGCAGAAAGCATTCCAATCGCAAGGGTTGCCGGATGATCTGAAAAAATCATCGGATCAAACATCCCTTTTCTGATGGTATTCGTGACACTGCCACCAACTAGAAAAGCCCCGGCGAACTCAAAAATAGCAGCAATGATAATCGCTTGCTTGATGGTCAGTGCTTTTGAGCCAACACTTGTGCCCATCGCGTTTGCGACATCATTTGCGCCAATATTCCAGGCCATATACAGCCCAAAAATAAGGGCGAGCCCAATAATGAGTGTTCCGTAATCCATGGCTTAAGTGGTCATCATGAGGCGGACATTGCCAACGACGCGCTCGGCCGCATCTGCGATATCGCCAACGGCACGAGAAAATTTGATCCATAGGTAGAGCTCTGCGGGTTTGAAGCTGTCTTCCATTTCGAATATTTTTTTCCCGAAGATATCTTGGGCTTTATCTGCAAGATGTTCGAGATGCCCAACATGATCGATTTTATCCATCATACGTTCAACATCATCACGGGCAAAACCACGTTCTAATATGGGTTCAATGTCCTTCACCACTTCGGCACACGCTATTACCACATCGACGATGCGTTGGTGGAGCTCGGTTAAGGGGCTATCAAATTCAGGAATAAACTGAAAAGGACGAAGGGTCAGGATGACACCAATATCTTCGGCAAAGTCAGCAATTGAGTCGAGTTGATGAAGAAGCTGCAGGACATCACGCCGATCAACCGGCATGAAAATACTTTTTGGCAGTTTCTTCCGAATATCATGTTTGATGACATCCGCTTCATGCTCGAGAATAGAAATCTTTTTTGCTGTTTCAATGATCAAGTCCTGATCATTTGCCTTAAGGGCATCAAAGAGTGGCGAAAGCGCCTCAACGCATTCGATTGTTTTATTCAAGTGTGCATCAAGTTCTGAAAATGGATTCTGAGCAAATAGTCGTGAAAGTTTCATGCCTCACTTCTAACATGAGGGCTAATGCGTATGGAAGTGATGCGTCAGAAAAAGCACCAAGAGAACAACACAAATCGTTGCGAGTGATACAGCAAGGACGGTTCTTTCGATCGAGATCTTCCCAAGCGCATCTTTTGTGACCTGAGCGTCCTTAAGATCTGCAGGAAGGGCTTCAATCGCTCGACGCGCAGCAAGATAATCACCATCTATCACAAGGCCTTCGATGTGCTTCAGTTCTGCCGGTACGGATACTTTCTTCTTTGCGCTCATACGGTCTCTCCTGCGATTTGTTAGCATAGGGTGTACGGATTTCAACCCATTGGACACAACACCTTGATTTATTGTCGTAAAGAAGGGTGACGGACCTTAAAGTATTGCGTGGATGTTTGCCCTGGTTTGGTGTCGACCATTCCGATATGTGCTGAATCAGCGCCCAGAATGATTTCGGCGAAACCACCACCAGTTGACGCGTATCTCGTCCATGCGGCCGGGTTGACTGGACGTGCCTTGTCGAGTCCTCCGCCTGCACCTGAAATCACTTCGACTAAATCTGAATCGATCTCTGCAAGCTCCATGTGATGATCATGACCTGCAAGGTAGAGATGAATGCCGCACGACTTAAATAGAGGGATTAGCTGTTTTCTGAGATCTCGTGTTTCACGATCGAGTCGATGTAAGCCACCTGTATGCGTAGGGTGATGTGCCACAGCTATCTTCCAGCGTGCAGGTCGCTCATGGCACGCAGACTGAAGCCAGGCAAGTTGTTCATCATTGCCTTTGTTTAAGGTCTCCGTATCGAGTACGAAGAATCGCGCGATATAGTTGTCATCGATCTTTTTCTCAAAATCATAGTACAAGGCTGGAAGCTGCCACAACGGGTGTTTAACGGCGAGCTGAGCATTGACGTCACCATAGTGATCGTGGTTACCAACAGATATATGGAATGGAATATCAATGTGTCCACTGTCAATCATATCAATGAAATGCGTTTTAAAAATAGGGTCATCCGAGCTTGCGAGTCCGGTCGGGTAAAAGTTATCCCCCGTTGTCACGACGAATTCAAGCTGTTGTGTCTTGATGTATCGACCGAGCTCTTGAAAGACATGTGCTTGTCCTGAGCCGCCAGTCCCCCAGTCCCCCAAAACGGCGAAACGTAAGCCGTTTGATGGCGGTATTGTTTCTTTGGACAATATCTCTACAATAGAAGCGTTTTGCGCCTGTTGTTCTGGCTGGAATGCTTTAACATATGGTGGTTTGTTGACGGTCTGGCAGCCATAGATAAAGAGCAGAACAAGTGCGCCGATCAGTAAAAGAAGTCGGCCTGGATTGTGAAGTCGATTCGACTTTTCAGATTGAATTTTAGTCATTAAAACAGCCTCTATGATGAATCAACGTATTGTCACGGTTTGTGGCTTAGGGCAACTCGGTCAAACTTTTGCGACAGGCGCACTCAAATCAGGCTTGACGGTCGAACCGATTCGGCGAAGAGATATATTAACAGACCGGGAACGAGAAGCGCTCTGGGTGTGTGTTGGTGAAAAAGACCTCGTGGCGTTCGTTGAGCAAATACCGTCATCTTATCTGGACAAATGTATCTTTGTGCAAAATGGGTTGTTCATGACGGATATTGAGAAGTATCGACTGCAAAAAAGTACATTTGTACAAGTGTGGTTCTCAAAGAAAGAAGGCACCACAATCGATGTGATCGGTCAGAGCATCGTGCATGGAGACATGTCAGAACATGTTTTACGGATTTTTGGTGAACTGAGTATCCCATGTCAGGCTCCAAAGGATATGTCTTTCGAACATGCGATCGCACAAAAGCATGCGTTCATTTTGGCGTTCAATCTACTTGGTTATCGAGAACGACCACTGATTGAAACACTATTTGATGAAAATCCGGCACGCGTTGACGATGCCATTAAAGACGGATGCTGGCTTAGTCACAAGCGGACCGGGATCAAACTTGGTATTCTGGACCAAGAAATCATCAAAAAAGGTCTAGAATCGCTCGCGCAATACCCTGCGGGTGGTCGTCACGCACGCGCTCGAATTGATCGTGCGATAAAAAATCTTGAGTCGTCAGAACTACCCATCACATTGAAGACCGTGATTGAAGGCACCATGTTATCTTAGATGCGGTGTCGTGTCGATAAGGTGTTTCGCATTTTACCTGAACGGGGTAGACTTTATTTATGTTAACTTGGCTTGCCATTATTGCGCCTATCTTGGGTGCAGCCATTGGGCGACAATTGAACACGTCTATATTTCTGAAACGTGTTCTCGATGGCTTTTGCATGACATTCTTAGGTGTGCTGCTCATCTTAGAGTGGGTACCACATGGATTTCATGAGTCAGGTTTCATTGGCTTGGGTGCGTTTATATTCGGGTATATTATAGCTGAGAGAGTCCATATTTTTGAGGAGAAAGCCCGAGAACCATCACTTCAAATGGATGCCCTCTGGCTTGTCGGCATTATCATTTTGCATGTTTTTTCAGATGGTGTTCTGTTAAGCAGTATGGCGAATGAAGCCCATGATTTAGAGCTTGGTCTCCTCACACACCGATTACTATTTGGGATATCAATTGTAGGCGGCTTATCGCTTCTGCGTATGCGGGCGTGGTTGTGGCCAATCGTTTTGACTGCGACCATTGTGACGAGCTTCGGATATTTATGTGGACATCAGTTTGGTCATGCGATTCATCATGTGACGGGTACGCTTTCTCTTTTCGTTTGTGGCGGACTAATACATGTTGTCGCCCATTTATGGAAAACATCATCCCGAGGAGCGGGGGATGACTTTGGCGCACGATCGGCATCATCTTTTGGTGCAGCGATTGGCATCTTATCTGCCATATTCGTATTGTTGAATCACGCCGAGAGTGGTCACGTTGGCGTGGTAGGGCGCTTCTGGGGCTTCTTAGAAACATCTGCGACACCATTGTTAATTGCATACGGTATATCAGGATTCATCTCAACATCACGTTTAACATCTGCATCGAAATGGCTCGGCCGGGGAAACGAATTCATTCAATCGTTCAAAGGTGCGGCTCTGGGCTTGCCATTGCCAGTTTGTTCGTGTGGTGTTTTGCCTTTATATCAGTCTCTCGTGCAGCGTGGCGTTCCGTTAACTGCGGGGTTCGCATTTTTAATTGCGACACCTGAAATAGGCCTTGAGGCACTATTGATGTCTGTGCCGCTTTTAGGTGGAGAGATGACCTTGATTCGACTGATGACCGCTGCCCTTGTCGCGATGATTGTACCCACACTATTGCTACAGATCTGTCGTCGGATTCAGCTGTCTGTGACAATACATACAGAACATGAGCACGACTGCTGTCACCACAAAGCCGAAGAAGAAAGCACTACGGAACAACCTCGAAATAGTGGCCGGCAGACATTCATCGGTCAACTCAAAAGAGGATTTCGAGATAATGCCATTGATACCTTACCGTGGGTTTTTGTAGGATTGTTGATTGCTGCGTTGTGCCCGACAGAAACACTATCGAGCCTTTTTGAACGGATTCCGACAGGACTCGACATCTTATTTGCGGCCGTCGTGGGTGTGCCATTATATATTTGTGCGTCAGGCGCGACGCCATTTGTCGCGGCACTCATGGCCGCAGGGCTATCACCAGGAGCAGGACTCACAATGTTATTGTTGGGGCCGGCGACGAATGTGACCACATATGGTATTTTATCGCGTTTGCACGGTCGCCGTGTCGCGCAACTTTTTATGGTATGTATTTTCGTTGTTGTTGTTGCGCTGAGCGTGATGGTGAATATATTTGTGGACCTGTCGATTGAGCATGTTGCGATTGAACACAGTCATCATAGTTGGCTGCAGCATGGCTCATCTCTTGCGCTCTGCGCGCTGATTGGCTGGAATATATATGAACATGGATTCAAGAAATTTATTCAAGCGTTGAATATGGAAGCGCATGCATGATGATTCTACACGCTTTAAATGGTAATTCGCAGATGCTTGATGGTGGGGCGATGTTTGGAAATGCGCCAAAAGCAATGTGGGAAAAATGGGTTAAACCAGATGCGCACAACCGAATTCCCTTGTCCTGTCGGTGTTTTTTGCTTCAAGAAAAGGTGGGGCTCAAACGCAATATTTTGCTTGAGACCGGCGTTGGGGCATTCTTTGAACCAAAACTTAAAAGTCGATTTGGTGTGGTCGAAGGAGAGCATATCTTATTAAATGCGCTCCAGGAACAAGGGCTTACTCATACAGATATCGATGTCGTCATATTATCGCATTTGCATTTCGATCATGCAGGTGGATTGTTATCTGTTTGGTCAGAAGAACGCGAACCGGAATTATTATTCCCCAATGCGCGTTATGTGACATCTGAACGCGCTTGGGAAAGAGCACGCAAACCACACCCTCGAGATCGGGCAAGTTTTCTTCCGACACTTAATCAGCAACTCGAAGAGAGCGGGCGTTTACATTTAATCGAAGATGCACACGATGATATGTTGGGTGATGCATTTCAATTTCATTATGTCGACGGTCATACACCCGGTATGTTGTTAACGGAATTCTTGTGGCAAGAACGACCTGTTGTCTTTGCGGCAGATTTAATACCCGGTGTGGCTTGGGTGCATGTGCCAATTACCATGGGATACGACCGTTTTCCTGAATGTGTCATCAATGAAAAACAGTCGTTGCTTGAAGACTTGTATCAACGCAATGGTGGTTTGCTATTTACACATGACGCCATGGTCGATGGTGGCTGGGTGACTAAAAACGAACGGAATCGATTCGCTGTGACGCCGTTCGAATGTTAAACGGTTTTTATTACTCGTCGTAGCGTTCCATATCGCTGATGAAACGTTCTGATGCATCAGGTGTCATATAGGTGATGGCGCCATCGTATTTGATGGTACTGACAACATTGCCCAACATTGCCGAAAAAGCAGCTTCATATGTACCACCATTTGCGGCAATCTCTGCATCAATCATCGGTCTGATTTCTGCGAGATATTCTTCCCGTCGCGCTATCAGCAGCTGATGCTCGTCTGAGTTTTCAGGGTAACCGTGGCGTAAGAAAAACTCGGCAAAGACTTTAACCATGCCTGCATAAAAGTCTCCTGTATTCGGATCGATTGCATTTGGCGCAAAAATGATATCGTTGGCTTTGACAAAATCGTAAACAGCTTCTTTCCTCGATTCAGAGACAGCGCGTCCAGTGCTGTTGAAAATACTCAAGGCTTCATCAACAATCTCTTGTGCGGTATCTTCTTCGACTGCTCGCTGGAATGGCCGTAAAAGGTCATAATTTTCTTGTCTATCTGAAATAATTTGTCTGAGTCGTTGTATGGACATTCTTGCTCCTTTTTTAAGGAGACCCCGATCTTGTGTTGAAAGTATATAGAGCTTCAACTCAATTTTGGCGGGATCGGGTTGTTAATTGAATCTAAGTAGCCGGATATAGAGGCTCTTGCTCTTAACATAGCATCCTAATTATTTAATCTGCACCAACTGCCCACACGCGCCACCGATATCTTGGCCACGAGAATAGCGTACGGTGAACTTCACGCCCTCTTCAAATAACCAGTTACAAAAGTCATCAAGTCGCTGATCATCGGCTCTTTTGAAGTTCGATAGTCCATGTTCATTCAATGGGATGAGGTTGATCATATGTGAAAGCGTGCGTGCAAAATTGGCGAGATGGCGTGCATCTTCGCGCGTATCATTTTGCTCTCGAATCAAGACATATTCTAGGGTGATCCGTTCTCGTCCTCTCAGTCGCCATTCACTCAAACTTTGATGAAGCCGCTCCAGGTCATATTGCTCGGTAATGGGCATCGTTTCTTTTCGCTTCGCGTTTGTCGGCGCGTTCACACTCAGCGCTAAAAGCGGGCGTACATCTTCTTGATTGAGCCTATCGATCATTGGCGCGAGCCCTGAAGTGGACACCGTGATACGTTTCTCTGGAATACCAAGCCCTTTTTGATGGGTCATGATTTTAATTGAGCGGAAGACCGCGTCATAGTTATGTAAAGGCTCACCCATACCCATAAAGACAATGGTTAATAGCGTACCTGAGTTCGGGCCAAGCTCAGCCATCATCATCAACACTTGCGAAACGATTTCATGTGCTGATAGATTGCGTTTAAGTCCCATCCTTCCCGTCGCGCAAAAGGTGCAGCCCATTGCGCAGCCGATTTGTGACGAAATGCAAAATGTCACACGTGGGTTTTTGACATCTCGCGGCATGTGGACAGCCTCAATCAAGTGGTCGTCATATGTTCTGAAGATAAACTTGGTCGACCCATCTGTCGATGTGAGCATTTGGTCGATCGTGAGACCTGAAAAATCTTCATCTTTAAGTGCTTCTTGTGGTGCTTTACCGATAGATGGTTTGCCTGCTCTCCAAAGCCATGGGCGCTGGAGGCGTTTAAATAAGTCTGCTGATGAACCGTTGAACTCGAGCTGGTCGATATCTTCAGGCAACAGGGCAAAGCCACGTGCCTCAGGTGGAAGCCGACCATAAAATCGATGTTCTTTTGAGAGGGTCATTTTTGGTCCTTGGGTTTGATAAGTTGACCGTTGATGACGGTGCCCATGATCAGACACTCTCCGTTGATAGATAGATACTGTGTTGGATCACAGTCTCGTTGTATTTCTTCTTCTGTTGCTTCATCTATAGGTGGTATCCCCATAAGTGTGAGATCTAGTTGTTTGCCCAGAGCAATATCTCCGAGTTGATTGGAATATGAGATAGCTTTAGCAGGAGAAAGTGTGAGCGACTTTAGAACTTCTTGCTCTCCGAGTCGTTGTAGAGCGTTTGAATTGGATTTAGCAGAGGCAGCGTTTATTGTTCCGAGCGGATCAATATCTTCAACCGGTGCGTCGGTGCCAGACACAAAGAGTGCACCACTTTCGACAACATCTTTCCAGCGATAGCCCCACTTGGTTCGCTCTGCTCCGATGCGCTTAGGCACCCACGGTAAGTCACTGACGGCATGGGTTGGCTGCATCGAAATCGTGATTTCTTTTAGGGTCGCGATTTTATCAGACTCGGGCATTGCGATTTGGTAGTGCTCGATACGATGACGTTTACCGGCAGGTAAGAGTTCAAGGACTTTTTTAATCGCGCAAGGGCCAATGGCATGAACAGCAATTTGGAGACCTGCATCATCAATGAGCTTGATCTTTTCTTCAAGCTTTTCTGGTGCTGTGACCCACGAACCTGTTGAATCAAGTTTATCATTATATGGCTTTCATAGCTTTGCACCTCGACTACCCAGAGCACCATCAGCATATAGCTTGACACCCATGACTTTAAATCGACTCATCTCAGGCGGATCGCTTTTCCAAATAGGGCTATCTTTTTGATTAAGTCTTAGCAATTCATCATGGTTATCATCCATGTAGGCAAAAACCCTGACAGGAAGCCACCCATGGTATTTATAAAACCATTCGAGGTCACGCCAATCGACGCCCATATCATGCACTGCTGTGAGGCCAGCTTCTGCTGCAAGTTCCATACCGCGCCATGTTTGACGGCGCCGTGTTTGTTCATCGGGTTCTGGAAGAGGAATGAGTTCTGTTGCGTCATCAATGAAGATACCGGTTGGTCGATCATATTTATCTCTGACAATATATCCGCCATGTTTTTGTTTGTATTCGACATCAAAATCAGGATGGACCATTTGGGGATGTGCTTTCATCGTGGAATTAAATAGTGAGGTGTTCACCCATGTTGCATGTCCATCGACACGGCGAAGTGAGATAAATTTATCGGACAGGCCATCGAGATCTTGAGCACTTGGGTATTGCTTGCTTTCGAATAGGTTTTGATCCCAGCCTCGGCCTTCGTAATAATCATAGTCCGGGTGGGCTTTAATATATGCCGCGACTTTTTCTCGAATGGCCGTGATAGACGTGAGTCCTTTGAGATCGATGACTTCTGACATCCAACCGAGGCCACGAAGGTGGGCATGCGCATCATGAAATCCAGGTAAGGCATAGTCTCCTGGAAGCTTTACAGGTTTTAGAGCTACTTCAGATTCTTTAGTTACATACGGTTTATTGATATGAAGTTCGGTAATTGTGCCACAAGCATCTGTCTCAATTGCTTCATAGCTTTGATAAGGTTTGAGTGACGTAACAAAATTAGGACCAAAATATAAGCGATCTAGGCCAGGGCACATGACTTCTGCCCCGGCAACTGCTGGTATGAAAATGGTTCCAACATAGATAAGGACATATATAAATAAGCCAAGCAATCTCATGAGAAGGGTATGACATATCTCTTTATCTTTGATAAGACCGAACTATGGAGCAGATAGAATGTTAATTGCTTTGGGCGGAGATGAACGAGATAGTGTTCTTGAGCGTCGAGCTGCATTGCGTTCTGAGGTCTTATCTGAGAGCAATCCTTCTTTTCATCATATCAAACTATCAGGAACCGAGGCTGATGTGCCCCGATTGCTCAATGAAGTCCAATCTTTCCCACTTTTGCCTGGGCGACGCCTCATCGAAGTGTCGGAGGCTGAAAAACTCCAAGGTGATATCGCGCGTTTATGTGAGCTTAAATCAAATGAGTCAGATGACGTGTTGTTGCTCGTTTTTAATAAATGGGATGGCAGGAAGAAAACCGAGAAATTGCTCAAAAAAACAGGGGTGGCGGAAGTCTTTGTACGCCCCAAAGAACATGAGATGGAGCAAGTCATTAGAGCGCGGCTTCGAAATTGTACGTTTGACATATCACCTGATGCTTTAGAAATGTTGGTGTCAATTGTTGGTGTTGAACGTGGGCGGCTGGAGCGTATTATTGAGCGGATTGAATTGAGTGGTGAACAGTCCGTTTCAGCAGAAGTCATGGAAACGATGTTTCCAGGCCAAACAACATTTGATCTATTTCGTTTTGCGAGACTTGTGGCAGTGGGCAAGCAGCAACCAGTTTTGAATCAGCTGACGCAGCTCGAATCTGAGCATGCCGATCCACAGGCTGTTCTCAACATCGTGTTATGGCAGCTTCGTCAGTTGTTAACGATTAAGGCTGAAGTGAGCGAGGGACTTTCAATAGGACAAGCCCTAAAAAAACATCGTGTTTTCGGTGACAGACAGCACAGTACTCGAAAAGCCGTTGAGCGATTTTCTTTTGAGGCGCATTGTAAGAGGCTCGCCCGAATGAGTGAAGCAGATAAGCCAATCAAAATGAAGATAGGTAGCGCTTGGACTTGGTTAACACGATACATGATCGATATTTGCCCATATTAAAGTCCTCAGCTCGGTCACATAACCGATGCGGTTATTGATAAACAATTGATAATAAGATCACATGTATTTGAAGCAGCCGATCTCATTTTGTTTGTCGATGGTTATTGTAACCGGCCTCGTTGCTTGTATGCCTGAAGCCTCATCGAATCAATTTGTGTACCCGGGTACTGACGCATATCAACCTCGTGGCGGAACCTATGTCGATTCTCCGGCAAATGACTCGCCTGGAGAAGATGTCAGTACGCCTGAAGCGCCATCTGATGATGAGATGATCGATGAGCCAGATTTAGGAACCAGCCCACCAGGACAGAATGAGCCAGGTGGTGGTGACGAGTCTGAAAGTGGAAATGATGAAGAGAATACAGGGGATGATGACACTTCTGATGAAGAAGAACCGCTGGAACCACCAGACGTAGAAGGACCAGATGCCCCTCAATACGGCGATCATATACCTGAGAATCTGCAGGGTTGGAACGAGTACGAAATGGCGATGCTAGAAGCGACCAACAACTATCGAGAATCAGGGCATGTGTGTGATGAGGATGGGGACTTTGGTGACCCTGTTCCTTATCCACCAACACATATATATATTCCGAGCCCAAAACTACACGAAGTTGCGGCTGCGCATTCCGAAGATATGGTTGAAAATGAATATCACAATCATCGAGGCTTAGATGGTTCGATGCCAATGCATCGTTGTTCTCGGGCTGGTTATGGCTCAACATTTGTGAAAGAAAATTTAGGGGAGTTGCGGCCGAGTGATGCACTCGATCATGCCGTACATGTGTACACGAATATCGATCCAGGGCATTGCGGCACTGTTATGAGTCCGCAGTATCGATATATTGGTATCGCCGTACGCAAGCGACCTGACGATGGTTGGCACGGTGGGCGACGTGTGATTACATATTTGGTGGGACCCGTTTTGGAGTAGGAGGGAAGTATGAAAATGAAATCGAAGGCATTTGCACAAAGCCTGGC